>JAIRQO010000023.1 GCA_031256435.1 Cellulomonadaceae bacterium | reverse complement strand
TGACTCCGCGCCCAGCGAGCCGTTCCTCACCGTCCACGCCCAGGTGTCGGTATTCGGAACCCAGCGCCAACAGCACGGTGCGTGCCTGGTACGTTTCCTCGGATCCCGTGGTGATGGTCTTGACGTCACCATCCAAATCCAACGTGACAGCATCGTCGAACTCAATGTCCGCGCCGAACTTCTCCGCCTGCTCCTGCATTTTGGCCATGAGGTCCGGTCCCAGAATACCGTCAGGGAAGCCGGGGAAGTTTTCCACTTCCAACGTGTTCATCAGGGCGCCACCGGCGGTGATGGACCCCGCGAGGATGAGCGGACTGAATCCCGCACGGCCTGCGTAAATGCCGGCTGTGTATCCGGCCGGGCCGGAACCAACAATGATCAGATCGTGCACAGTGGTGGGTGTTGACATGGCTCTTCTACGGTCCTTGGGCAACTCGGATAACGGGGGACAGAAATGCCCAGTTTACCGTGAGTTATTGCAGGGTAATTTCATAGAGTTCCACAATGAATCGCCCGGCGTCATTGGTAGGCAGTTCAGAGATCCAGATGACCAGGGAATCCGTAGTGACGGGATTGGCGAAGGTAAACTCCGTGGTGCCATCAAACGGTCCTGATGCCAGCTCTGTCCCGCCTTGGGGATCGTTGGCAGTGGTGTTGCGGATTTCCAATTGCCCACCGCTTCCGGTGGTGATCAGGGAAATGGAATGAACCGGTGCCGCTTCTCGCAATGTGATGGCATACCCCACGCCGGATTTCAGGCCACCAAACGCAGCAGTGCGGTAAGTGAAGGTGGTCCAGGCGGTGGACGGATCACCATCCACGGCACGATACGCGTTCTCCGCCTTTTCTCCATCCGTGATGGTCCCTGTTTGGATAATCGGACGGACCTCAGGAGTGGGGGAGGCCTCGGGTGAGGCTTCAGGGGATGCCGTGGGATCTGCAGCATCGGTGGCGGTGTCCGTGGGAGACGGGTGTGCCGTGGAGGCCGTGTGCGCTGGCCCAAAGGGGAGGAGCGCTTGGTTGATGGCCCAGGCCAGACCACCCACCAGACCGAGAGCCATGATGATCAGCACAATGGGTGTGGGGTTCACTCCCCACTTTTTGCGTGCCGGTGGCGGGGGAGGGGCAGGAGCGTGGGACCGCGGTTCCTGAACCGGGATGCGAGGGAACGCCGGAGCACCCGTACCCGTCTTCTCTGCTGCCACCGGGGTGCCCCATGCCGGTGTTGGAGGCTTGGTCACCCCTGCCGCAGGGCCCAGAACGCCCGTCCGTACCGCGGGAATTCCGCCGGTAGCAACACGTCCCGTGGGCCGCCGTACTGGGACGCCTCCCACGTTGGCTGCCCCACCGGCCTTGATGGATTGCCTCAAGGGTAATCCGCCAGTAATCGCTGGCGGTTCACTGGCCGCCACCTCCACAGGAGCGGATGCGGAGGCACCAGGGAACTCCAACGCCTGAGGGACGGCAATCTCCTTCCACGGGCGCAGTGCCTCGGCTACCTCGCCCGGTGATTGGGGGGCGTGGTCATCATGGTTCAGAAGACTATTGGTCACACGGGCCAGGGTGGCATCGCAACCGCCCGTTGCCGCTTCGAGGGACAGGAGAGGTGAGGGCAACGTGGAGGAATCCTCATCAGGTGAAGCAGAATCTTCCTCCTCCAAGTCCACCGGAGTCAGCGGACGAGCAGCATGCGGGTTCCGCCACGGAGCATTCAGGGAAATACCCGGCCACACGGCGGTCATACAGAAGTATGCCAGGCTGGCCAATCCGCGAGCATCGTCCAGATCAGGATCATCACTGAGTGACAAGGCTGTGGTGGAAGAACCCACCCCGGTTAAGGCGGCATGGATGCCCAACCCCATGATGAGAACTCGCGGTTTTGCCTTGGAGGTATCAATCACTACGGCGTCCGGCCTCAGTACCTGGTGGTGGACACCGCGTTTGGCTGCTACATCGAGGCCAGAAGCCACCTCTCCCACGATGGCACGCGTTTGTTCCGAGTCCAGCAAGTCACCGGCCACCACGTCCGTCAACGCAGTGCCAGCAACGGCTTCGGTGACTACATACCGGACGGTGTCCTGCCCCGCTCCCTCGCCATCTGATGAATGAGGGCCAGGACAAGAACCGGCATCCAACACCCGGACAAAGTGGGAATCCGAGATAAGGGCTGCCCGGCGCGCGGCATCCAACGCTTCAGCGGAGAAGGGGCCGTGAAGGAGAACGATGCGAACTTTGCGATTCAGTACAGAGTCCTGGGCAAGCCACGTTTCGGCATGTGTGAGGTCCGTCCGTTCCTGGGATTGCAGCACGTATCGTCCGGCAATCTGGGTTCCTGCGGACATGATGCTGTCAGTTCCCCTGAAGTCATCCACCACGGCAAGCCTCCTAGCCCAAGTGAGAGGTGATGGTCTCCATGGTACGGCGTCAATCGGGGTGAGCCGGTGATGCCGGGCGGTGAGGATGAGACCCGTGCGTGACGTTTAGGCCACAGAGTGGTGGATTCCCCCGTCTTCTCGAGCATCAGCATCGTCGCAGGGCATGTCATCTTGCTCGGCCCCTTTTCGCCCTCGACGAATAGTGCGCCACAGGCCAACCACCAGCAGGACAGCGAGTCCTCCGGCAACGAGGGCAGTACCCAGGGTTTCCCATCCGGCGCGGACGCGCAACGTCAATTCCGTGGATTCTCCCACGGGGCTTCCGGTGGAGTCCAACATGCGGACGTCCACGGTGACGTCTCCCGAGGCAATGGCGCGCACGGGCACGTACACCGTGGATTGAGTTCCGGCCTCCACCGTGACGGAGGGGTGGGAGTCCACAATGAGGCGGGAATCGTGAGGATACAGATCAATAGTGACCTTGGCATCGGCAGGCAGAGAGTTATTCACGGTGATGGGCAGCGAGCCTTCCGCTGAGATCATGGTGACCTCCATGGCGGTGGCCGTGAGACCATCCGCAAGAGACCCCACTTCCTGTACCGCAGATTCCACCAGGGATGCGCGCACCTCGGGACCATGCGCCTGGGTGTAGGTTCGCCACCCCACGGACAAGGGCGCAATGATGCGCGGGGCCACCGGGGCCAGAAGTTGCGAGGCGTTGGTGGCAGCCAACGCCAGGTTGTGGAGGCGATTGACGGAGTGCAGAATTTCGGAAACACTCCCCGTGCCCAGTTCTGCGGGCTGCGGAGTGGACTCCTCCCAGGCGTCTGCGGACACGTCAGTAGCAGATTGCGCAATCAACTCGCTGACCGGGGCAAAGGACGCCCACCCCGATCCTTCCACGGCAGCCACCACCGAGGCCAAGACCTCCGGATCAGGGTTGACGCCGCGCGGGAACGCAATCAGGGCCCAAGCAGGCGTGTCAGCACTGTGGTAGGAAATGACCGCGAGTTCAGCAAGAATCCGTTGCACCGCTTCAGCCTGGGAAGCAGGCGCGGTGAGGGTGGGGAAGTCCGAGTCAGCGAAGTGCGCCATGGTGGAGCCGCGGTCTACGGCGTTGGTCATCACACTCGTAAGAATGGCGTCCTGGGTGAGGAGGTTCAGCACCCCATGGTTGGTGGCCAGGGTGGCCGGGCGGGCTGATGGTGACGCGGATCCCAGACCGGCAGTTCCTGTAGCCGGGGGTACCACCGCACGGGTCAATCCCGCAGCGCGGATTGTCCGCAAGGTAGCGAGATCTGGGGTGAAGCCGTCCGCTGGCCAGGCCAGGGCATGCTGCCAGGAATCGGGCGGGCTCCAGTCTCCGGGCATGGGAATGGCGTTGATCTCGTTCATGGTGCGCTGATTGATGGTGACGCGCGAGAGGGTTGCCATGTCCGGATCAAAGGCGGGAAGCGGGAATATGCAGTGGTCCGTGCCCATCTCCGACACGGTGGAAGCCCAGGCGGCAACGGCGGGAGTCTCCGAGACAATGGCTTCAGCCAGGACTGCCTCATCCACGGCCAGGCCGAGGACGGTATCCGCTGCCGAGACGTTCGCCGTGGCAGTGACAGAAGCAGTAAGTCCACCCAGGGCGCCGCCGGGTTCCACCAACGAGGGTAACAGGTTGACTCCTGTGGGATCGGCAGGGTCCCTGACGGGTACGGTGACCGGGGCAATCATGGACACGGTCACGGGTGGCGGGCTGTCAGGATGACCGGAGTCCGGTTGCCACATAACAAAGGTGCGAATGGTAGCAACGGTGGCCCCGGTGTCACCCAGGAGGGACACCGACACTTCACGAGGACCAGCATCTGCGCCGTCAATGCGGAGTTTGTCCACGGGAAGGGACACCTCGGCGACGATTTCCGACTGGGGAGGAACGTTAGGAACAGCGGCGGTGGCCATGGTGGACACCGCATGGGCATTGGCAGGATTGACCCACGCCTCAATGGCGGACCTGCTCATGACCCGCTTCCACCCCACGCCAAGATCCAATTCCATGCCGTGAAGTGGGGTATCACCTGCATTCTTCACCATGACAGATACGGTAAGCGTGTCACCTGGACTGACCACGCTGGGGGAAACGGACTGTAACGTCATGGACCCTTTGGCCGTGGTGAGATCCATGGCTACGGGCGCCCACTGCCCCACGGTTCCCTGGGTGTTGGACGTGACCTGCGTGCTGCTGGAACCGGAGGTGGCGTCAGCACCGGCACGGTGGAGCGGTGCGCCTCCCAGGGCGAGGCTCAACGCACACGCCACGGAGGCCGCGCGCAGAAGAGTGAGGGGACCGGCGCTCATCATCCCTCCTCCTCCATTGTTTGATCGAGGAGTTCAGGCTGCGCCGCCAACACGTCCCGAGCCACAATGGCGAGTTTTTGCTCGTTGGGGTAGTTCAGTCTGGAGGGTAGTTCCGTGACAGGAATCCAGTGGGATTCCTCGGCTTCCTGGTCAGGATCAAACTCCACGGTGAGATAACCGCCTGTTTGACGCAGAAGGAAGTGGTGGACCACCTTATGGATTCGTCGGGTATCGCCACTAAACCAATAGTCAATGAGGCCCAGCGTGGAACAAATCTCGCCACGGATGCCGGTCTCCTCAAAAACCTCGCGCCGCGCAGCCTGGGGCGGAGTTTCCTTGCCCTCCAAATGCCCCTTGGGCAGGCACCACTCCAAACGACCAGCGCGATTGCGCCGCGTGATGACTGCCGCGTGCATGGTTCCATCGTCATCCACGGGGATGCGAATCACCACTCCACCGGCACTGGTCTCCTTGGTGACCGGCAGATGTGACGGTGTCACAGTGGGCTCGGGCAGCGGAGCAAGGCCACCCGAACCAGGAGGCGCACCCGGGATGGGGCGAAGCCTGTGGGGGTTCACGCGCAGGGGCGCACCGCCAGGGGGACGTGGTCCTGCGAGGGCTCCAAGGGATGGCTCCGCTTCGGCGGGCTCGGTGGGCTCGGCGGACTCGGTAAGATCAGTGGACTCCATGGGGGCAACGGGGAGTGCCTGTGGAGTGGGGGCAGTGCGCGTCACGGAGACAACAGGGTCAACTACCGTAGGAGCCGCGGGTTTCCGCGCAAACAGGGCAGGGGAGGGGGTGCTCGGCTTGGGTGGTGCCGCAGGGGCAACAGCCACAGGTTCGACGATGGTGGTCCGCCGAGGGGCCTGCGGAACTGGCCGAATTGGCACTGGCCGAACCGGAACTGGCTGAACGGGCACAGGCGCGGCTGGTAAAGGCACTACCGGAACCGCAGGCGTTGCCACTGTGGGGACAGCCCGGGGACCCGGCTTGGGAATTGTCAGGCGTCCCGGAACGGCAGGGTCACTCACCGGAGAGGCTGGAGCGCTGACGGCTGCGGATTCCGCCTGGGAGCGCAGGAACCGGGCAATGTTTGCGGGCGTAGCGGAGGATGGAGGAGACACGTCACCCCTATCCATCCGCTCCGAAGCCATGAGTAGACTCTACCGACCCTCCCGCCGATAACCGCTCACAACGCGGGGCGCGTCACTCCACAGCATGGTGAAGTGGGAACGCTCGTCGAATCATCCGAGCATCACAGGCATCGCAGCAGTACATCATTACCCGCATGGCTCCCACACCCGATGCCCTTCGTGAGACGATAGTGACGTGACCACCACTGCGCAGCATTACCTTGCACAACTCGCCGAGGCGACGAGTTCCTTGCCGGACGCTGCGCGGGAACTGGGGGAACTCTTTGAGGCGCAAGGGCATGAGTTAGCCTTGGTGGGAGGCCCTGTGCGGGATGCGATTCTCGGCCGCCCCTGCCATGATCTCGATTTTGCCACGAGTGCCACGCCGGATGAAACTGAGGCGATTCTGCGCGAGTGGGGCAGTGCGCTGTGGACCATGGGGAAGGCGTACGGGACCATTGGGGCGCAACGCGGTGGAGACCAGGTGGAGATCACCACGTATCGCTCTGACCAGTATGATCCTCAATCCCGCAAACCTGTGGTGGCTTTTGGGGACACCCTGGACGGGGACTTGTCTCGCAGGGATTTCACCGTCAACGCCATGGCCATTCGCGTACCGAGCGGGACGTTTGTGGATCCCTTTGACGGCCTGAGCGATCTGTCCAAGAAACTGCTGCGGACGCCCATAGAGCCGGAGAAATCATTCGACGACGATCCCCGGCGGATGATGCGTGCCGCGAGGTTTGCCTCTCAGTTGGGCTTTGCGGTACAGATTGATGCGGCGGCCGCCATGTATGACATGGCGCACCGGATTTCCATTGTGTCCGTGGAGCGGGTTCAGGCTGAACTCACGGCACTGTTGCTGGGGGAGCACCCGCGCGCCGGGTTGGAGATTCTGGTGGACTCCGGACTGGCTGACGAGGTGCTGCCGGAGTTGCCCGCGCTCGCGCTTGAAGTTGACGAGCATCACCGCCACAAGGACGTGTACGAGCACTCGCTCATTGTGTTGGATCAAGCCATTGAGCAGGAAACCGGCCCGGATGGTCCCGTCCCCGGCCCTGACCTGGTGATTCGTCTGGCGGCACTCCTGCATGATTGCGGGAAGCCCGCCACACGGCGGTTCTTGCCCGGCGGGAAAGTGAGTTTCTACAACCATGACCTGGTAGGCGCGCGGTTGGTGACCAAGCGCTTGACGGCGCTGAAATATGACAAACACCTGGTGAAAGATGTGGCTCGCCTGGTGGAGTTGCACTTGCGATTCCACGGCTACGGGGAGGCACAGTGGACGGACGCTGCGGTGCGGCGTTACGTCACGGATGCTGGTCCGCTCTTGGCGCGCCTCCACATTTTGACCCGGGCCGATTGCACCACCAGGAACCGCAGGAAAGCCGAGTATCTGCGGGCTGCGTACGCTGACCTGGTAGAACGCATTGATGAACTGCGGGAACGCGAGGAAATCGAGGCCATCAGGCCGGACCTGGACGGCACCCAGATCATGGAAATTCTTGGGATTTCTCCGGGCCGTGACGTAGGCCGCGCTTACCGCTACATGCTGGCCCTGCGCATGGACCAGGGCCCCTTACCCCAGGACGAGGCCGTGGCAGCACTCACAGCATGGTGGGCTGAGGAGTCCGCGCAGCGCGGGTGAGGACCATCACGGCAATCAGGCCGTAGGCGGCGGCGAGGCCCAGGAAGAGCGGGCGTGACCAACCCATGTCCGGAACAATCACAGCGGCTAGTCCGGCAGCCGCAGTGAAGGCAGCATTGAAGAGCAGGTCATAAAACGCAAAGGCTCGTCCTCGGTAATCATCCTCAGTATCCCGGGCCACAATGGTGTCTACGGCAATCTTGGCAGCTTGTGCCGCCAGTCCCAGCAGAAGCGCGCACACCATGATGACTAGGCGAGCATGGCTGACCGCCATCACGCCCTGGGAGAAGGCAGCCAGGATGAGCATGAGGCCCACCCACACTTGAGGTCCCGTATTCCGCGAAATCACGGGCGTCAGGACAACTGCCAGGCCGCCGCCCACACCGATCAAGCCAATGATGGTGGCAAAGGTGGCTATTCCCGCCGTAACGTCCCCAGGGCTCAGAAGGTTGCGGGAGATGAGAATCGCGGCAATGAATACGATGCCATACAGGAAGCGGTGCGCAGCCATGACCATCAGGCCCTGAGCGGGAGTCTTACGGGCCACCAAGTATCGCGCTGCGTCCCGAAGGTCCGTGAGGATCACGGCAACATCGTCGAATATTCTGGTAGTGGCAGGGTGCTCCGGGCCGAGTTGGCCGGGGGAGAGCCGAAGTGCGCAGGCTGCCGCAGCGGCCATGAGGAGACTTGCGACGACGAGGGCCACGGCGTCCCGTGTGCGGCCTTGGGGAAGCAGGAACCCGAGCGCAAATCCTATTCCTCCGCCCAGGAACGTGGCCCCTGCGCCGAGCGTGGGCACCACGGAGTTGGCTGTCAGGAGCAGGTCTCCCGCAGATGATCCTCGATGGCCGTCGGTTGAGCCGGGCCGCAGGTCCGTGTCGAAGCCATCGGCCCGTTCCACGGAGGTAGCCGTGGTTTCGACACGAGAGGAGTCACCTCTCGGCTCAACCGACGGGTGGTCCACCAGAACCAGCGGCATCCCGGCAGACAGTCCGCTGAGGATGAACCGGTTCAGGCTCAGCGCCACAAGGCCAAGCCCGGCCACTACCCAGGTCCCTGAAGCCATCAGCATCACGGCAGCAGCGGCCAGCGTGACCGCCGCGCGAACCACGTTGGCCCACAGCAGGATGCCTCGCCGTTGCCATCGGTCCAGGAGTACCCCCACAAAGGGGGCAATCACAAAGGGCGCAAACATGATGGCAAAGCCACCGGCAATCTGCGCCGCTGTACCCGCCGTTTCCGGGGAGAAGAACAGCACGGTGGCCAACCCCACCTGGAACGCGCCGTCCCCAGCCTGGGAGACCACGCGGACCAAGAAGAGTTGACGGAATCCGGGCAGCCTGAGCAGGGCGCGGAGTTCCTGCAGGACTCCCATGCCGCAGTGTTACCGCTCTACGCTGCCGGCAATGAACGCTTCGAGGCGTTCACGGCCTGCGGTGTCCTCCATTTGGACGGGCGGGGACTTCATGAAGTAGGTGGAGGCCGAAAGGATCGGCCCGCCCACGCCGCGATCCACCGCAATCTTGCAGGCGCGGATGGCGTCAATGATGATTCCGGCGGAGTTGGGGGAGTCCCACACTTCCAGCTTGTATTCCAGGTTCAGCGGGACGTCACCAAAGGCACGCCCTTCCAGGCGAACATAGGCCCACTTGCGGTCATCGAGCCACGCCACGTAATCGGACGGGCCGATGTGAACGTTTCGATCCTCCGTTTTCCCAGCCAGAGCGCCAGAAAGATTGGAGGTGACGGCCTGCGTTTTGGAGATCTTCTTGGATTCCAAGCGGCTGCGTTGCAGCATATTCTTGAAGTCCATATTTCCGCCCACGTTGAGTTGGTAGGTGCGGTCCAAGGTGACGCCGCGGTCCTCAAACAGGCGAGCCAGCACGCGGTGCGTGATGGTAGCGCCCACCTGGGACTTGATGTCATCGCCCACAATCGGCACACCGGCAGCCTCAAACTTGGCGGCCCACTCGGGGTCCGAGGCAATGAACACGGGAAGCGCGTTGACAAAGCCCACCTTGGCATCCAGCGCGCACTGGGCATAGAACTTGTCAGCATCCTCGGAGCCTACGGGCAGGTAGGACACCAGAACGTCCACCTTCCGCTCCTTGAGGATGGCCACCACGTCAACGGGGTCCGCCGTGGATTCTTCAATGGTGGCGGAATAGTACTCGCCGAGGCCATCCAGCGTGGGTCCGCGATCCACGGTGACGCCCGTGGTGGGAACATCAGCAATCTTAATGGTGTTGTTTTCTGAAGCAGTGATGGCTTCGGACAGGTCCAGTCCCACCTTCTTGGCGTCCACGTCAAAGGCGGCAACAAACTCCAGATCACTGATGTGGTAATCGCCGAACTGGACGTGCATGAGCCCGGGGACCGTGCTGTCAGGGTCAGCGTGACGGTAGTACTCCACGCCCTGGACCAGGGATGAGGCACAGTTTCCTACGCCGGCAATGGCTACGCGGATGGAAGGCATCGGCGCTCCTTATGGGTTAGGGGACGCGTGCTCGGCACGGGCCCGTTCGGTGGTGATGAGCCCGTCAAGCCAGCGCACTTCACGATCCACAGTATCGAGGCCGTGACGTTGCAGTTCAACGGAGTATTCGTCCAACTGCTCGCGGGCGCGTGCGGCGGACTCTTTGAGGGTTGCGAGGCGTTCTGTGAGGCGAATTCGTCGCCCTTCCAAAATGCGCAAACGAGTATCGGCGTCCGTTTGCCCAAAGAGGGCAAAGCGCACGTCAAAAGTGTCATCCTCCCAGGCGGCAGGGCCTGCGGAGGAAAGTACGGTATGCAAAAGCTCGTTTCCTTGTTCGGTGAGCTGGTAAATAATCTTGTTGCGTCCCGGCCGAGTGAGCGGGGCCTGGGGGCCCTTGGTGGGCGCGGTGCTGGAAATGAGACCACGTTCGGCCAGGCTGCGCAGCGCCGGGTAGAGCGTTCCGTAGGAGAAGGCGCGGAAGGGCCCCAGTTGGAGAGCCAGGAGTTTGCGGATCTCGTAGCCGTGCAGCGGTGTGCTGCTGAGCTGCCCCAGAATGGCTGTTTCCAGCACTGCTGAGCGATTCTTCACGCGTCCTCCCTTCCTTGCTCTGTGATGCGACGACGAATCTGGGGCCGTGGTGATAGGTAGCCTCGATGTGTTGCGTCAATGTATCGGGCTGATACATCGGGAAACTGTAGACGCCATCGTCGTCGGACACAAATTGGGGGAGGAGATGGACGGGACGGATGGCTCGCCAGGAGTCTGCGGGGCAGGCCGGAGGTGAAATGTGACGTTTGCAACGATTCGATTGCGGATTCGTGGTTCACCGTGCAATTCCGCCCAGAGTGCGTAGTGTCTAAAGAATCACCAGTGGTGTGCGCACGGAGCGGTGCGCCCCCGTGAACAGAAAGGCCCGTTGTGACTACACCGGACAGTTGGGACAACATCATCCAGGGATCAACGCCGTCTGAGCCTGCCGCTGCGCCTGCTGCGGCCGTTGGCCGCGGCTCCCGGCGGGCTGACGCGGTGGCTGACCACGCGCCTAAGGAGAAAAAGAAGTTCTGGAACTACCCGCGCCGGGGCAAGGGTCCCGTGATGCGCTGGTTGCCGTCTTGGAAGTTTGTGCTGGGCTGCTTTGTGGGCTTGTTGGTGATTGCTGGCGGCGTGTTTGCTGCCGCGTGGTTCACCACGCCTATTCCGCAGAACCTGGATGCGGTCAATGACCAGCAGACCACCATTTATTACTCCGATGGTAAAACGGAGATCGGCTCCTTGTTCCTGGAGAAGCGCATTCTCATTGAGAACGGGGATTTGCCCGAGTATGTGGGCAACGCCGTGGTGGCGTCCGAGGACTCTACGTTCTGGACCAACTCTGGGGTGGATCTGCGAGGAATTGCGCGTGCGTTGGTCAATAACCTGCGCGGCGGTCCTCGGCAGGGGGCTTCAACGCTGACCCAGCAATATGTGGAGCGGTATTACACGGACACCACCACCAGTTACGCGGGCAAGGCCAAGGAAGCCATCTTGGCGGTGAAGATCAACCGCGAGTTGAGCAAGGATGACATCCTCACTGGCTATCTGAACACCATCTACTGGGGACGCGGTGCCTACGGCATTGAGGCAGCCTCCCAGGCGTACTACGGACATTCGGCTAAGGATATGACTATTTCTGAAGCCGCCATGCTTGCCGGAATCATTCCGTCCCCGTCACGCTGGGACCCGGCCATTGATCTTGAGCAAGCGCAGGCGCGATGGGACCGCACTCTGACGCGCATGGTGGATGGCGGGTTCATCACGGCTGCGGACAAGAGCGCTGCCACCTTCCCCGAGTTCCTTCCCAAGCCTGAAGCCACCAACACCAAGGGCGGTCAAGCCGGGTTCTTGATGAACGAGGTCACCCGGGAACTGACCAAGGCGGGCGGGCCTTATGCTGACAAGCCCGAGGCATTGGAAACTGATGGCTTGATCATCATCACCTCCATTGACAAGAAGCTGCAAAAAGAGGCCGTGAAAGTTGCCAAGGAGATTCCTCGCGGCGATGACCCGCACCCTGCCGCCGAAGGCCTGCGCATGGGTTTGGTGAGTATTGACCCCAAGAACGGTGAGATACTTGCGCTGTATGGCGGTGATGATTACATCAAGGAGCAGTTCAACTTTGCTACCGATGGCCGGTACCAACCCGGTTCCACCTTCAAGCCGTTTACGTTGATTGCGGCTTTGGAGCAGGGGCACTCGCTGTATGAGACCTTCAACGGGTCCTCTCCTCAGACGTTTGCCGTGCCTGGAAGCAAGCCGTGGAGGGTCTCCAACTTTGCTGGGGAGTCCTACGGAGCCATCAACCTGTACAAGGCCACTGCAGATTCCGTGAACACGGTCTATGCCAAACTGAACATTGAGGTAGGGCCCGCAAGTACCGTGGACGTAGCACACACGCTCGGCATTCCGGACGTTCCTGAGGGCCATCCCGGCTTCCTGTTGGACAACCCCGCCAACGTGTTGGGGACGGACACGCTGCGCCCGTATGACATGGCCTCGGCGTACGCCACCATTGCCAATGACGGCGCCAAGACCACTCCACACCTGGTGCGCTCCATCACCAGTTTGCAAGGCGATGCCCTATATAACGGACCCACCGAGGTTCAGCAGGTCATTGATCCCAACGTGGTGGCCTGTGCCATTGACGCCATGAAGGGCGTGATCAACACAGGTTCCGGTGTGACTGCCAGCCAGGTGCGCGGCCCCAACGGAGAGAAGCGAGACATTGCCGGTAAGACCGGTACCGCTCAGGACAACAAGGCGGCCTCTTTCATTGCCTTCACTCCCCAGATGGTCACCCTGGTGGCTTTGCACCAGGATGCAGCCGATGGTAACGGCGAAGAATCCATCACGGGCTTTGGCCAGTGGGCGTACATGCGCAATGGCATGACGGGTGGAACGTTCCCGGCCACCGCGTGGAAGGACTTCATGCAGGTGGCGCTGGATGGTGTTGAGGTGGAGAAGTTCCCCACCTGTGACCTGTCCAAGATCAACGCTTCACCGAGTCCGGGTGCTAGTTTCACAGGGATTCCCTCTGAGGCACCCTCAGAGTCTCCCTCGGAGGAACCGTCACCGAGCCAATCGGCAACGCCTGACGTGAAGCCCACGCAGACGCAGGAGCCCACGCAGGCGCCAGTCCAGACGCAGGCGCCCACCGTGGCACCCACGCAGACGCAGGAGCCCACCACACCTCCGCCGCCAGTGGAGACGCAGACTCCTGACCCGGAGCCCACGGACACGGTGACACCAGACCCGGAGCCTACGGACACACCAACACCTGACCCCACAGCCACAGAGGGCACGCGGTCTCGTAATAGGTAGAACGGGATCTGTACACCGCTAGTGGGTCCAGCAAGCTGGATTCGGAACGGTGCTCTCAGCGTGGAGTGCTCAATTTCCCCGTGGCTGACCTTACTGGTAGTGTTGCGCCTTGTGTGTTGACGCTTGTCCTGACCTCAGGGCACGTGAACATGCTGTTGGAACCCTCCTGTTACGGAACGTCCGTAACCGCTGAGACCAGAGGAGGTGGGTACACCAATGCGTAAGTATGAAATCATGGTGATCTTGGACCCTGAGGTAGACGAGCGTGCCATTGCTCCGGCAATTGAGCGTCTGTTGGCCGTGGTCCCCGCTGAAGGCGGCACTGTGGACAAGGTTGATGTGTGGGGAAGGCGCCGCATGACCTTTGACATCAATAAGAAGTCTGAAGGCATCTACGTGGTTGTTGATTTCACCGCAACGTCTGCCACGGCACAAGAACTTGACCGTCAACTCGGACTCAACGAGACCGTGCTGCGCACCAAGATCATGCGCAAGGACGCCAAGTAAACAATCATTCATCACCAAGGTTGGTGAACGTGGTGAGGGCACCCGGATTTTCATATCACACCCCTGTGATGCAATGACCTGGTAACCCGGGAACTCACCTGATGAGAACTCAACTGATAAGAACGCACCTGAGGAGCTGTGCATGGCTAACGAGACCGTCATCACCGTAGTAGGCAATTTGACTAACGATCCGGAACTGAAGTTTCTTCCGTCCGGAGCCGCTGTGGTGTCCTTCACGGTGGCCAGCACCCCGCGCACTTTTGACCGCCAGGCCAACGAGTGGAAGAACGGAGAGGCACTGTTCCTGCGGTGCTCTGCGTGGCGGGAGATGGCCGAGAACATTGCCGAATCCCTGACTAAGGGGATGCGCGTCCTGGTTCAAGGGCGGCTCACGCAGCGGTCCTGGGAGGACAAGAACTCGGGCGAGAAGCGCTCGAGCATTGAACTCCAGGTTGATGAGATTGGTCCGTCGCTCCGCTGGGCGTCTGCTCAGGTGTCTGCCAAACCGCGTTCCGGCGGAAACCAGGGTGGCTTCAGTGCCGCTCCTGCTGCCGGAGGGTATGGCGGAGGGCATGGCGGATTCCCCGCAGGTCCTCAGGGTCCCGCCGTTCCGGCAGGTCCTGCTGCAGGTGGATATCCCGCCCCTGCGGGTGGAGGATATCCCGCCGCAGGCCCGGTGCAACCCGCTGCGCCAGCCAGCGCAGACCCGTGGAGCAATGCCCCCTCGGCCGATGGTGGCGCACCGTTCGGTGCCAATCCTCCGTTCTAATCAGCACGTTTCACCACCACGTGACGTACGTCAACACCTCAATTCACAAGATTTCCAAGGAGAATCACCATGCCAAAGCCAATGGTGCGAAACAACAAACCGTTCAAGAAGAGGGCTAACCCCCTCAAGGCCGCCAAGATTGACACCGTGGACTACAAGGATGACGCGTTGCTGCGCAAGTTCATCTCGGACCGCGGCAAGATCCGTGCACGCCGTATTACTGGTGTATCCGTTCAGGAACAACGCCAGATCGCTCGCGCAGTCAAGAACGCCCGCGAGATGGCCCTGCTGCCCTACGCGTCCTCAGGTCGCTGATAAGAAAGGAGTCATGTCATCATGGCTAAACTGATTTTGACTCATGAAGTGACCGGTCTGGGTGAACCTGGCGATGTAGTGGATGTGAAGAGCGGGTACGCCCGGAACTTCCTGATCCCGCGCAAACTCGCCACACCGTGGACCAAGGGTTACGAGAAGCAGATTGATGCAATCCGCAAGGCACGCAAGGCTCGCGAAATCGCCAGCCTGGATGATGCCAAGGCGCTGGCCGAGACCCTCGGTTCCCAGGCAGTGACCGTGACCGCCAACGCTGGCCCGGCAGGGCGCCTCTTCGGCGCTGTGTCCACTGGCGAGATTGCCGATGCCATCAAGGCTGCAGGCTTGGGTAGCGTGGACAAGCGCAAGATCCAGATTGCCCAGCCCATCAAGGCAACGGGTGACTACAAGGTTTCTGTGCGTTTGCACCCCGAGGCCGTGGCCAAGGTAGCCGTGAAGGTTGTCCCAGCCAAGTAAGCACCGCGTATCGCGGGCACACGTGAACCGTCTTGCACAACAGCGCAAGGCGGTGCGTGTGCCCGCGATTTCGTATCCCCCGGACCTTCCCGTCTCGGCCCGGCGTCACGATATTGCTCATGCCATCCGAGATCACCAAGTGGTGGTGGTGGCCGGGGAGACGGGTTCGGGGAAAACAACACAGATTCCCAAAATCCTCCTGGAGATGGGCCGTGGAAGGTCCGGGCAGATCGGCCACACTCAGCCTCGTCGCATCGCCGCGCGAAGCGTAGCCGAGCGAATTGCCTCAGAGTTGAACACGTCCGTGGGGGACGTGGTGGGTTACCAGGTGCGTTTCACGGATCAATCGTCGAGTTCCACACTGGTCAAAGTGATGACGGACGGAATCCTGCTGGCTCACCTGCAACGCGATCCGGATCTGCTGGCCTATGACACCATCATCATTGACGAGGCTCACGAACGATCCCTCAATATTGACATCCTCCTGGGCTACCTGGCCCGAGTCCTCCCGCGGCGTCCGGACCTGAAACTGGTGATCACCTCCGCCACCATTGACACGGACAGGTTTGCGCGGCATTTCTCCCCCGCGCACCTGGCCGAGGTGGGAGGAGCGCCTGCGTATGTTGTTGAGGCATTGCCGGATCGCGCTCCCGTGGTGGAGGTCACGGGACGGGTGTTCCCCGTGGATGTTCGGTATCGTCCTCTTCTCGGAAGGAACAGCGAGGAAGATTCTGACCTTCTCTCCGCAATTCTGAGCGGCTGCGACGAACTGATGGCCGAAGGCCCAGGGGACATCCTGGTGTTCCTTACCGGAGAGCGCGAAATCCACGAGGCGCGTGATGCTTTGGCGGGGCACTTGGGACAACGCACCCAGGATGATCGCCATCCAGGATACGTGGAACTCGTTCCACTGTATTCGCGGCTGAGTGCCGCCGAGCAACATCGAGTGTTTGCCTCCCACCGTGGACGCCGCATTGTGTTATCCACCAACGTGGCGGAAACCTCCTTGACGGTTCCTGGGATTCGGTACGTGGTGGATGCGGGACTAGCCAGAATCAGCCGCTATTCTAAAGCGCTGAAGGTACAACGGCTTCCCATTGAGGCCATCTCCCAAGCCTCAGCAAACCAACGGTCTGGCCGATGCGGGCGTGTGGCAGATGGCATCGCCATCCGCCTCTATTCCGAAGAGGATTTCGCCGCACGGCCTCAGTTCACGCAACCCGAGATTCTGAGAACCTCCCTGGCCTCCGTACTGCTGCACATGATGACAGCGGGCGTGGTGGATCATCCCGATGACGTGGCATCCTTCCCCTTTGTGGATCCGCCAGACACTCGGGCTATTCGTGATGGCATGGCGTTGTTACGGGAACTGGGGGCACTCCACCCCGGAACGGCAACGCTCACATCTGTGGGCAGGAAGATTGCCCAGTTCCCCATCGATCCACGCCTTGCCCGCATGGTGGTGGAAGGATCTCGCCACGGCGTCACGGATCACGTCATGGTCCTGGCAGCGGCCCTATCCATGCAGGACGTACGCGAACGTCCCGTGGAGGAGCGCGAGAAGGCCGAGCAATGTCACGCACGCTTTGTGGATCCCACCTCGGACTTCATGTCGATCCTGAAGTTGTGGCGTTACCTGCGCGAACAGCAACGGGAGTTGTCACGGTCCGCGTTCCGGCGGAAATGCAAGGCCGAATACCTCCATGTGCTGCGGATCCGCGAATGGCAGGACGTGGTGGGACAACTGCGTTCCATGGCCTCGGACGTGGGGTTTGGTGTGGACGCCACCTCAGAGAGCAAGCAGGTGGGCAGCACCGACTCTTTTGGTGCCGATACTGCCGAGTTGCTGCATCGCTCCGTGCTGGCGGGACTGCTCTCCCAGATCGGCATGCAGGATTCCGGGACCGTGAGGGCCTCGTCGATCAGCCATCTCAAGGGCGAGGCGCGGATGCGAGCGTTACGGCAACACGCCAAACGTGCTCGCAATGATTACCTCGGCGCTCGGGGCGCGCGCTTTGCCATCTTCCCTGGATCGCCACTGTCCAAGAAGCCACCCGCCTGGATCATGGCAGGCGAACTGGTAGAGACCAGCAGGCTATGGGCGCGCATGTGCGCCTCCATCAAGCCCGAATGGGCGGAAGCACTCGCTGGTGACTTAGCGTCCACCACGTATAGCGAACCACATTGGTCTACGCGGCGCGGTGCCGCCATGGTGCGCGAAAAGGTGCTGCTCTATGGCCTGCCCATTGTGGCGGAGCGAACCGTGTTGTACTCGCGCGTTGACCGCGAGGTGGCACGAGAGATGTTCATTCGCCATGCCTTGGTGGAAGGCCAGTTCCATGGCCGCTACCGGTTCCTGGAACGCAATGCCGCGCTGGTGGCAGAGGCGGAGGAGGTGGAGGCTCGCCTTCGCGAACGTGGCCTCGCCGCAGATGAGGACGTTCTCTATGCCTTGTATGACGAGCGGATTCCGGATTCCGTGGTGTCAGCAGCGCACTTTGACAAGTGGTGGAGAAAGAAGCGCGCTGAGGACCCGCAATTTCTCACCTTCGAGTTGGGTGATTTGGTGTACTCCGGAACGGATAACACCCAGGGCTATCCCCATCACTGGGTTCAAGGTGAGATGGAGTGGCCGCTGAGTTACACGTTCAATCCTGGAGGCGCTGCAGACGGTGTGACCGTGACGATTCCCCTGAGTGACCTGGCACGCGTCCACCCGCGCGGGTTCGATTGGATGATTCCGGGACTGCTCAACGAATTATGTGTGGCAACCATTAGGTCCCTGCCCAAGCCCGTGCGGGTACAACTCATTCCCGCACCGGATGTGGGCCGTGAGGTAGCCGAGTGGCTGCGCTCCCACACTCCCGCCTGGGAAGACATGGCGCGTGCGGGTGACATGGCCGAGAGTTTCGCCGAGGCCTTTTCCCGGGCCGTGATGGCGATTCGCGGGGTCTCCATTCCCCACGAAGCCTGGTCAGTGGAGCGAGAGGAGCGCTTACCTGGTCACCTGCGCATGACGTTCCGGGTGGACGATGAGGCGGGTGGTGTTGCCACGGGTGTGAAGCAGGGTAGTGGTGGACGGCAAGTCAGCGGCCCCGTTTCTGCGCCCGACGAATCTAAGGATTTGCTGTCTTTGCAGCGACGGTACGCCTCCCGCGCCGAAGACGCGGTTCGTGCGTCCGTGAAAACGGCCCTCAGCGCGGCCATGGAAGAGGCTGGTGCGCTCGCATTGTCCGAGAGTCAACGGGATGAGAGTCAACAAACTGGGAGGCAACGGACCCAGGGTCAAGGGGCCCAGGGTCACAGTGCCCAGGGTCAACGTGCTGGGAGGCAATGGACTGCGGGAGAACGGACCGGCGGTCACCAGGCCGATGAACGAAAGGCCGCGCAACCCGGGGCGGTCCACGAATCCTCCAGCCAGTATTCTACGGTTTCGCCTGAGGTTCACGCAGATGAGGTCCGCCGACTTCTGGGTGAGCGCACACGCCTTCCTGCATCACGAATCAGTTCGCGATGGACGGGAACCCAAGCGCTAACGTTGGCCGCCAGTCCTTACCCGTCCACGGAGGCGTTGGTGGAGGACCTTCAGCAAGCAGCCGTGATTGCGTTGACTACGGCGGAACTCCGATTGCCCCCAGGAATGCCAGCGGTACCTTTGGCTGCGGCGGACATCACCACCCCGGCGGACTTAGAGCAGACCGCAGCATTCATCCGAGAGCACGGCGAAGCGCAGACGCAGGCGCTTGCCCTGCAGGTGACAGCCGCACTGGCGGCGTATCGAACCGTAGACGGTGCCGTCCGTGAGCAGAACTCGCTACGCCTGCTGGGGACCGTCCATGACGTTCAAGCCCATGCAGAGTCTCTGATCTATCCCGGTTTCATCTCTCACACCCCACCGAACCGCCTGGGTTCTCTGGCGCGGTATCTGAACGCGGATCAGTATCGTTTAGAACGTGCTGGAAGCAATATCAACCGTGATGCAGACCTCGCGTCGCGTCTGCGAGTCCTGACGGCTCAGTGGAAGGAGGCAATGGATGTGCAGAGTCACTCCGTTGCCAATCCTGCACGCTCGGCGGAACTTGCTGGCGTCCGGTGGCTCCTGGAGGAGTTGCGCGTGAGTTTCTTTGCGCAACACCTGGGCACAGACGGGAGTGTCAGTGAAGCACGCATCAGGAAAATGCTGCGCTGATGAGGATGCCAGTCTGCGCTGACTAGGACTGACCACGGCCGCCCAGGACTGACCAGGTGGTGGGGAACATTCCCTAGTACTGGTGCGGCATATCAACAAAACGTGAGTAGTGGCCTTGGAAGGCTACGGTGACCGTGCCGGTGGGGCCGTTACGGTGTTTGGCCACAATGAAGTCCGCTTCTCCCGCACGGGGATGGTCCTGTTGTCCAAAATCTTCACGGTGGAGCAGGAGCACTACATCGGCATCCTGCTCTAGCGATCCGGATTCACGCAAATCTGACATTTGCGGTTTCTTGTCTGTGCGTTCCTCGGACTTTCGGTTGAGCTGTGCCACAGCAATCACCGGAACTTCAAGTTCCTTGGCCAGCAGTTTCAGGGCTCGTGAGAACTCCGAGACCTCTTGCTGACGAGACTCCACCCGGGATTTCCCGGACATGAGCAATTGGAGGTAGTCCACCACCACGAGTTTGAGGTCATGTTGCTGTTTGATGCGGCGCGCCTTGGCACGGATTTCCATCAGCGTGAGGTTGGGGGAATCATCAATGAGCATGGGTGCGTCATCAATGGCAATGGCCCCTTGGGATAAGCGGGCCCACTCCTCGTGAGAGAGCGTTCCCGCACGCATGTGCTTGAGGTTGACATTCGTTTCGGCCGAGAGCAAGCGCATCATGATCTCGTCCTTACTCATTTCCAGAGAGAAGATGACGGACGTTTGCTTGTGCTTGACCGAAGCGCATCGCGCAATGTCAAGAGCCAGGGTGGACTTACCAATGGCAGGACGGGCCGCCAAAATGATCATCTGGCCCGGGTGGAGGCCATGGGTGAGTTGATCAAGATCAGCAAAGCCGGTGGGTACTCCCACCATCTCGCCACCGCGCTGCTCAGCAATCTCTAACTGACGCAACGTCCCCTGAACAATGCTGGACAGGGGTTGATAATCCTGCGTCTTGTTCTGGTTGGTGAGTTCATACACAATGGACTGTGCAGAGTTGACAAGTTCGGGAAGGTCTCCGCCATCTGCGCCAAAGCCGAGGTCAGTGATCTTCAAGCCTGCGGACACCATTTTCCGCATCACCGAACGGTCATAGACAATCTGCGCATAGTAGCCCGCCGAGGAGGTGCGTGGAACTCCGGCAACCAAGTCATGGAGGTACGTGGAACCGCCTACACGGACCAGCTCTCCCCGCTTTTGGAGTTCAGCGGTGACAGTGATGGCATCTACCGGTTCTCCTCGGCCAAAGAGCGCAATGGCCGCCTCATAGATGGTCTCGTGAACGGGCCGATGAAAATCTGATCCGCGAATCACCCCCACCACATCAGAGATGGCGTCCTTGGACATCATCATGGCGCCGAGAACGGACATTTCCGCTTCGATATCCTGCGGAGGGGTGCGGTCCGCTCTCCGTCCCGCGCGGGGATACGGCGGTTCTGAATCCAGGGGAAGGGAGTCAGACACAGGGGAGTAGAGGCTAGGACTCGCTCGATACTGAGCCTCGAGTTCCGCAACGGTCATGGTGTCCCCCTTTCTTCAACTCCCGCACCACTACCGGATGCTCACCATGGGTGGGTTCATGTCCTTACCCTGATAGGTATACATCACGGGTGTGATATGAAACCGCTGCGCTGGACCTGAGAGAGGTCCGTGGCGAGCACACTACGGGAGCCTAGGCGCTCACGCAGCACCGTGCAATCGGCCTCACGGTGACCCTGTGGACAACCTTGGTAGAAGGTGTGGACATCTGGCGAATTCCGGGGCACAACCTGGGGATAACTCGGGGATAACTGTGCAGAGTTATCCCCAGGCTCGTCGGACAATAGGCTCTGACCTGCGGATTTACCGTCAACTGCCCTGGGGATAAAGTTCGGTGCCCCTTTCCGCGCCACCGGGGGAGCATCCGTGAAACGTCCCAATATTCCGCTGTGAGCGCGCTTTTTCAGGCAATCATCCCTGGGTGTGGCAAGCCATTTCTGTCCATGGCCAGGACGGTCCGGCGCCTGGCAGATTACGATTTAGCAACATCACTGTAGTCACTGGCCTTCATGCGGAATACTCACCTGTACGAGTCCGTTTTAGCCTGAGGAAAGAGCCTGTTCGAATGAAGCATCACCGCAGAGTCTTCATTGCTTCCCTGCTGGCTCTTGCCATGCTGGGATTTGCCGCTCCCAGCGGTGCGGCACCCAGTGAATCGGTACTCAACGATGCCTCGCAGAAAGACCCAGCGGTAGAATCAGCCACAGGCACGGTGGGGACAGCCTCCAGTGAGGCATCTACGCACGCTTCGTCGAACTTTGCGGCAGGTCTGGCCTTTGCCGCTGCGCAACTTGGGAAGATCTCCGAGAGTGCCGGACCCCAGGGACTGGATGCGATGTCCAGTCTCCTGAGTACGGGCGCACCCAGTGACGTGTCACTCTTCAAGGCAGGCTTGGCCCTTGCTGCGGCGCACCTACCCGGGGATTCCCACGGTGCCCTTGCCGCCCGGCTGACAGGTTCACCCGGGAACGTCGCATCGGATGGCTCGGTGAGTATCGGGAGAATTGTGGCGAAGCCCGAGACTCTGGCAGAATCTCTCCAGGCCGTGTTCCTATCCATGGAGCAGGCTGATGTGAGCGCCGTTGCTGACGGACGCGAACTCTCTAGTGAACTCTACGAGGCGGCAGCAGAGTTCTCCGCTCTGTTGGCTCAATACCTTGCTACACGCCCGGAGGTGGCCGCAATCATCACGCCGTATGACCTGCGTCCACCGCAGGCAGATCCGTGTGCGTTGCTCCATTCCGCTGCCCGGGACAACCTCAGCGAGGGTGACCAGGAAACCTCAGGGGGTGACTCCGCCGGAGACGTTGACAGTGGTGAGGAGCATGGCGTCACTGCTGATGTTGTGGGTGAGTCCGGACCGGATCAGGCGGGATCGGACGAGGCTGGGTCAAGTCAGGCAGGATCGGGCCAGGATAGCCCTGATGCTGACAGCGACGGTCAGGGGGCCACGAGGGAGCGTGTCAGTGATGATGACCAAGATTTGGCCCGTTATCCTCACGAGGTTTTAGAGGCCGCCATTGCCGAAGCCGGGTTCGCTGAACTTCCTGATAGCGCTACCTGCACCCTGGATACTGCCGATGACCTCGGGTCTGATCCTCTCGATTCTCATCTGCTCGGCTCTGCTTCCGCCGACGACGATGGAGGCATCCTTGCCTCCACAGGAGAGGTACCTCACGCTCGGGTTGTCGGTACTGGCTCGCGCCTCAATACCATGATCGACGATGTAGACCTTCGGCCTACGCCGGTGTCTGATGAGGACGTCATCGTTGCCGCCATGAACGTGATGATGCTACTGGAACCCGCGTTTGCGGACTTCGCTACCATGCAGGTGCTCCTGGAGTCTGGGACGGATGACGTTCCTGAGGCTGAGACCACGTCAGGGCCACTCACCCTGGAGGAGGCCGTGGCACGGTGGGGTAACTCCACGGACGGGTACCTCAACGGCGCGTTGCCTCCGGACGTCCTGTGCTTGCTTCCGTTCGCGCCAGGGCACAAGTTGCGTTGTGATGCCGCGTATCAACTGACTCGGCTCAATGTGGAATTCTCCAAGGAGTTTGGTAATGACCTTGCCCTGACGGACTCCTACCGCACCATCGTCTCCCAAGTGCGCCTCCACTTCACCAAACCAGGTTTGGCGGCCACCCCCGGACACTCCATGCACGGGTGGGGAATGGCAGTGGACCTCTCAAGTCCCATGAATCGCTACTCCTCGGCCGAACACCAATGGTTGCGTCTGAACGGGCCGGACTTTGGCTGGGACAACCCCACCTGGGCCCGAGCCGACGGTGGAAAGCCGGAACCCTGGCACTTTGAGTTCTTTGGGGCTGACCAGATGCCTAACCGTGCGCTGTCTGCTGAGGACATTGCCATGTACGCACGCCAGTTGGGACTGATTGGCGAGGAGGAAGACGAGGACGAGGCCCAGGACGAGGACCTGGACCAAGAAGACGCCAAGGAGAACGAGAAGGACGCTGCCAAGAAGGCTCAGAAGGCCAAGAAGGACGGGAAGAAGGAGAACAACCCGGGACCGTCCCCGTCACCATTGCCTTCACAGGGATCGCATCCGGCCGGAACACCGGAGCCTGGCTCTGGAAGAACACCGCAGGGAAGCCCGAATCCTAGTCCGAGTCCCACTCCTTCACCAGGAAACTCGGGGCATTCAGGACATGAGCCAACGCCGAACCCGTCTGCCACTCCAAGTCCCCATCCGAGTCCGTCAGGAACGCCGAGTCCTGAACCCAGTGACCCCGGATCGGTAACGCAGCCCAGCACTCCGCCAAGTTCACCGCCCTCTCCTTCGCCGAGCCCGTTGCCAGCGCATCTCGGCGAGCAATCGGCTTCGGAGACTCCTCAGGTATCACTCAACACCGCATCGGTAGGGGAGTCCGCTGCTGATCGTTCGCTCGCTGTGAAGCCGGAGTCTGACGGACAGGATTAGTAAGGGCAGGCGCGGGCTCTGGACCTGCTAAGGCTCCAGGCATGACACAGTTCCGAGCATGCACCAGGGGCCGCCTCCCGGGAAGGAAGCGGCCCCTAGTCAACACGGTGGTTGACGAGTGTCAACGCACAGCGAGGCGAGAAAAGTCCAGCCTCGGTGAGATGTTATGCCTCGTCGGCAGCGGCATCGAGTGCCGGATCGGTGGTGGTGACGTCCTTGGCCTCGAAGGCTCCTGCCTTGCGCTTGCTGGGGACAATCTCGAACCACACGGTTGCGCCCTCTTCGAGCGTCCGGTATTCGCCGTCATTGGCAATGATGTTCTGGTGGTGGACAAAAACGTCCGGGTGGTTGCTCTCCGGCTCAATGAACCCGAAGCCTTTTTGGTTGTTGAACCACTTGACGATTCCTTTGGCCTTGGCCATGGATGCTCTCCTTGAATGGTGACTCGGCTCCGACCTTCAGAACCGGTGGAATGTCCCACTCGGGGCACTGTTCCGGGGCGCTACGCTACGCCAGCATCAGGTGTTTTCCGGCCATCGGGCGTGCGACGCGCCGCAGGAAAACAATCTGTGTCACGGCTGACGGCCAAGGCACCTCTTGACGCCTCACAAGGCGGCATCAATGGCCGAAACGAAGTCATCCACCTCGGCCTCGGCGGTCATCCATGAACACATCCACCGCGCCTCAACTCGCCCTTCGGCTTCCCCCTGTCCCCAATCGTAGAACTTGACGGTGGACCGAACACGGTCAGCAACAACCGCAGGCAGGGTGGCGAACACGGCATTTGCTTCCACAGGATGTGCCACGCGAACTTCGTCAGTTCCCAGGCCAGCGATCCCCGCCGCAAGCCGCTGTGCCATCGCATTGGAGTGCGCGGCGTTGACAAGCCACAGCGGAGTGCCGTGCTCCCCGGTCTCTGACAGCATGGCGAGCACCTGGGCCGAGACAAACCGCATCTTGGAGGCGAGTTGCATGGTGGATTTCCGCAGGTAGGGCAGCGCTTCAGCCGCCTGGCGGCGCACCTCCGCTGAATGCTCCGTGACTGCATTGTCGGGCGAGAGCACCACCACGGCTTCACCGATCATGCCGCCATTCTTGGCTACACCGAAACTCAGAATGTCCACTCCCACCTCAGCAGTCAGGCTCCGCAGATCCGTTCCCAGGAACGCGGCGGCATTGGCTATCCGAGAGCCATCCATGTGGACCGCTGCGTCATACATCCGTGCCGCAGCAGCGAGGTCCGCAACCTCCCGAGCGGTGTACGTGGTCCCGAGTTCCGTGGATTGCGTCAGGGACACCGCGTGGGGTTGCCCACGGTGGCAATCGCCAATCTGTCCCGCCCAGGAGTGAATGTCTGCCTCGGTCAGTTTTCCGTGGGTGACGGGACGTGTCAGTAACTTCAGGGAGCCCACGCGCTCCGGTGCGCCGTTTTCATCCGTGTTGGCGTGGGCTACATCGCTCATGACCACCCCACCCCAGCGAGGAGTCACCGCCATCAACGAGATCACGTTGGCACCCGTCCCGTTCACTACCGGGAAGGCGCGGGTCCCCGGTCCAAACACTTCCTGGATGCGCGAATCGAGTTCCTCCGTCCACGGGTCTCCCCCGTAGGCTCCAGCAGATCCGCCATCATTTGCTGCGACGATGGCCGCGAGGATGTCAGGGTGAACGGGCGCGTAGTTGTCCGAGGCAAAGTGCCGAAGTGTGTCAGTCACGAGGGTTCATCTTAGATGGAACGCACCGTCAACGCGCCAGGCTGCACCCAACATTCCAGTTCCACTACCTGTCCCAGGTGCTCGCCGTCCACTTGAGCCAGTTCCCCGGCCTCCACTCTGATGCGGGTACGCCGCGTGCGGGCGTGCTCAATCCGGCCTAATCGTCCTCCACCGGATTTGATCCCGGCGCGTTGCAACACCACTTCGCCCAACACCTGCGTCCATCCCACCATCCCGGCACGGGCGTCCACCAGGGCTACGTCCAACTCACCATCGTCGAGGGTGGCTTCAGGAAGAAGACGAATCCCTCCGGGAATGATGCCGCAGTTGCCCACCATGATGGACTTGAGGTTGGTGGTGACGGGTTCATCATCGTCGAGCCAGATGGTGGCGGGGACCCGTTTGTCATGGATGTGCCGCGCGCCCGCCATGAAATATGCCAACCACCCCACATGCTTCTTCAGGGATTCGTCTGCCTCCGCCACCATGGTGGCGTCAAAGCCCAGGCCGGTGACCACCAGGAACGGCTGGGTGTCCCCCTCGGTGGCTCGTCGAATAGCACCATCCAAGGGGTGAACCGGAGCGGCCTCGATGACGCGGGCCCATCCCACATCCACGTTCCGCGTCCGCCCTCCCAAAACAATGGCCATGGACTCTTCAACCGAGGTGAGGGGCAAGTCCAGGTTCCGCGCAAAGATATTTGCCGTCCCCACAGGCAGCAATCCCATGGGGACGCCCGTGCCAATCATCCCGGAAGCCACAGCGCGCACCGTGCCGTCACCGCCGGCAGCGCACACTACATCAGCGCCCTTTTCGATGGCGGCGTGGGCCTGGCCGCGGCCCGTATCTTCTGCGGTGGTCTCGAAGATGAACGGCTCGGGTAAGCCAGCGTCCGAGCACAACGTTTTCACGGTCTCCACCAACTCTACGGTGGCTTCCTTAGTGGGGTTCACCACCACGGCGATCTGCCGGGGATGTCGAGCACGAGACGGGAAGCCGCCCTTGGTCACGGGTGGGGTCTGCAACGGTGCCGCCGATTCGATGGCGTGTTCGCGCGCGCGTTCAACGCGGAGCGCTTGGCGCCACACAAATACGGCTCCCACTAGAGCCAAGCATCCAAACGCGCCGATGCCGATGGCGAGCCATTGTTGCCAGGTCACTCCCACAGCCTAGTGCCGAATCACCAGATTCGTGTGAGGCCAGCATGACACGCCTCAACCTGCGCGAACGCCCCGGAATCGGCGTAGTGTTGGGGGCACAATGTCCAGTGGTATGTGGACCAGCATCGGCTTGGTCATTCTCTTTGTTCTGATCGGCGGACTCTTTTCCGGAACCGAGTTCGCTTTGGTGTCCCTGCGCGAAAGCCAAATAGACCAGTTGGCCGAGGAAGGGCCCTCGGGGCGGCGTGTGGCCAAGATGCTCCGTGATCCCAACCGGTTCTTGGCGGCTGTGCAACTCATCGCCACGCTGGCGTCCATGGCGTCGGCTGCCTACGGGGCCTCCACGCTGGCTCCGCTCCTGGCGCCGTACGTGGAACGGTTCGGTGTGTCCGAAGGGGTGGCCACCTCGGTGACCCTGATTGTGCTCACGCTCATCATTGCGTATTTGGCCATGGTGCTGGGTGAACTGGTGCCCAAACGCTTAGCGTTACAGTGGTCAGAGAAGTGGTCTTTGCTGCTCGGCCCGCTGTTGGATCGGTTTGCTAACCTGGCCCGCCCGGTGATTTGGCTGCTCAGCAAGTCTACTAATGCCGTGGTTCGTCTGCTGGGCGGTGATCCGGATGCTCGCGCTGACGAGGTGGACGAGGAGGAGTTGCGCGTTCTGATTGCTGGGCAGGATCAACTCGATGATGACGAGCGCCGCATCCTCACGGATGTATTGGCTGCGGGGGATCGCACCATTGTGGAGGCCATGACCCCGCGCGGGAAGGTCCTCTTCCTTCCAGCCTCCCTGACCCTCACCGAAGCCGCCGAGAGAACCCGTGACCTGCCGTATTCGCGGTATCCGGTCATTGGGCGCAGTTTTGATGACGTGCTGGGCTTTGTTCACGTGAGGGACATCCTTCAACCCCCGCGTGACTCGGATCCTGATGTAGTGCGCATCCATGCGGTCAAGCGACCCATCACCATGCTTCCCGGGACTAATCGCGCTATTGAATCGATGAGTCAGATGCGTAAGACGGGGGCACAAATCGCCATCGTCGTCGACGAATATGGCGGAACCGATGGGATTGTGACCCTGGAGGACGTAGTGGAGGAACTGGTGGGAGATATTCGCGACGAATATGACGCGCCGCTGGTGGTTCATGCTGCCGGTACGTATGACGCGGGGCTCACCATCGAGGAGTTTGCGCGGGCGTCCGCCGTGGA
The DNA here is from genome assembly GCA_031256435.1 of Cellulomonadaceae bacterium. Classification (GTDB taxonomy): domain Bacteria; phylum Actinomycetota; class Actinomycetes; order Actinomycetales; family Cellulomonadaceae; genus Xylanimonas. The sequence continues at coordinate 32,790 of JAIRQO010000023.1, read as the reverse complement.
GTTGGAAGATGGCCCGTATGAAACCGTGGCCGGGTACGTGGTGGCTCGGTTGGGCAGGCTGGGCGAGGTGGGTGACGTCATTGTGTTGGACGGTTCCACCACGCCAGAGAAAGACGATGACGATGGCGATCCCGAACACGCCGTGACACTGACCGTGGCCGATGTGGAGGGCCGGCGAATCAGGACGGTGTCGCTGAGTTAGTGGGGCGCTGCTGACGAGCGAGGCGCTGTTGGTGAGGAGGGTACTGCTGGTGAGGGGGGTGCTATGAGTCAGCGGGGCGCCACCAGCGAGAACAGGTTTTTGGGATCATCCGGGTTGGCGATGAGGTCAATCTGCTGGAGGAAGTCCGTGCCGGTCAGGGACTTGCGTGCGTACCGCAGCGTGCAGAAATCCTCCACCCCAAAGCCCACCGAATCAAAGATGGTCAAGGTGTGCGGTGCCGGTTGAGGGGCAAGGCCGCGAATAATCTCATGGAGTTCCGTCACCGGGAAGGTGGCGGGTTGAAGTTGGAGTTCGCCTTCAACGCGTGACTGTTCCTCATGTTCTACGACGACGAGATGCGCGCGTTCCATGATGGCCGGTTCGAGTTCCGTTTTGCCCGGGCAATCGCCACCAATGGCGTTGATGTAGAGCGTGTCCGGGTTGGCCGTGGCCAGATCGGCATCGTGGAGAACGGTGGCGAGGCGCTTGTCCGCCGTGCAGGTGGTGATCACGTCCGCGCCGCGTACTGCCTCAGCCGGAGAGTCCGCCACCGTGACATCGGTGAAGCCGAGCGTGGCTGCGTTGGCAGCAAACTTGGCAGTGGCGGCAGGGTCCACGTCAAAGACGCGGAGGCGATCAATTCCCAGTTCACCGCGGAAAGCCAGCGCCTGGAACTCCGATTGTGCTCCGGTGCCGATCATCGCGTGAACGCCGCGTCCCTCTGCCTCACCAGCAGAAATCAGGTCATGGGAGTGGAGCCAGCGCGCGGCCAGGGCACTGGTGGCGGCTGTGCGAAGTGCGGTCAGGAGGGTCATCTCAGCCAGGAAACTGGGGTACCCGTTGCTGACCTCCACCAACATGCCGCACGCGGTGACCGTCTGGAATCCCCGAGCAGGATTGGCTGGATGGCCGTTGACCAGTTTGAACCCAAACGTCTCGCTGTCCGCCGCCGGCATGAGTTCAATCACGCCTTCGCGAGAGTGCGAGGCGTAACGCGGGGAGATATCGAGTTCCTGCCACCGGGAAAAGTCCCGTTCCAAGGCATTGGTCAGGTCAGTAATAATGGCTGCAGGGCCGCGTTCGGCCGCCCATCGAGCCGTGTTGGGGACGTCAAGGAACGCCACGGAAGGTGCGGTTTTGGGCGCCGTGGGTGGCGCCTGGGAAGACGCTGGGGCCGGTGCCTGGTGCGGCGATGGATGAGAAGATTGGGCCGTTGCTGGTTGAGGAGATTGGGACGGTGCTGGATGAGGAACGGTGGACGGCATGCTGCCAGGGTAGCGGTAAGCAGTGTCAGATTCCCGGCCCCCGCGCACGCACAATGTTCCGTGAACTGGGGGTTTAGTGGTGCTGGGTTGGTGATGAGCGCGCAGAGTGACGCTCGGCCTGGCTGGACCAGGTGGCGCTAGGTCCTCAACAGGCAGGGTCAGTTGCGCTGGGTTAGTTGCGCCGGGTTAGTTGCGCTGGGCCGAGGGGCGCAGGAACAGGGTGCAGCACTTGACGGAGCCGCCGCCCTTGAGGATTTCCGTGAAGTCCATCCCCACCGGCTCAAATCCGCGTGCACGCAGTTTGTCCATCATCCCGGTAGCCGCACCATTGAGATACACACGGCGTCCATCCGAGACAGCGTTGAGGCCGAGCACGGCAGCATCCTCAGGGTCGGCAATGATGGCGTTCGGGAAGAGTTCCTCCAGAACCTTCTGGGAGTCGGCAGAGAAGGCCTCGGGCAGGTAGGCGATGAGGCGCTCACCTGAGATGCTTCCGTCATCAAGGACGGTCAGTGCCGTGTCCACGTGGTAGTAGCGCGGGTCCACCAGTTCTAGGGTGATGACCTTGATGCCGCGTTCGGTCAAGCCCATCCGACGGTCCAGTTCTTGGTGTGCTGCCACCGAGGTACGGAATCCCGTGCCGCACAGCAGGAGGTCACCGATCAGCAGTGTGTCCCCTTCCCCTTCATTCAGTTCCTCGGCCTGGCCTACGTAGGTGGCCGTGTCCCCAAGGATTCCAGCGCGGGAAGCGCCGTCAAACCAGGAACCGAAGGCGGCGCCTTCTGCTTGCCGTTCCGGGAAGGTGAAGCGGGGAGCAAGGGCGAGTCCGTCAATGACGAGTCCGCCATTGGCGGCATACACCATGTCCGGGAGTCCTGGCTCGGGGTGGATCACGTACACCGTGTGTCCATCAGCCAAATACCTCTCACGCAAGGTGTTCCATTGCTGCATGGCAAGGCTGGTGTCTACGGGTACTGAAAGGTCCATCCACGGATTGATCTCATAGACCACGTCAAAGAAGGTGGGCGGACACATCAGGATGGTCCGCGGAGTGGACGTCCGTAACGGTTGTCCTGGGCCGTTGAGAGTGGCCGTTGCGGCGGATGCAGTGCCGCCGGGTGATGCCACCGGCATCGGCTTCAGGACGTGCCTGCGGAGGCGGTCAGTGCTCTGATCAGTTGTGGCAACGGGCATCACAGTCATGGTCATAGCCTATATTGCGTGCCGTTGTGTTTCACAGGCGATCTGTTGCGTCCTTGGGTAACTATCCGACGATATGGTGTGGCAGGACGCAACGGCTGTGCGCATCGGCGGAAGGTAAGTGCCGGTAGAATGGTGAATATGCCTCAGATGTTGGATCCCACCAATCGCGCTATCATCCGTTGCCTGCAACGAGATGGCCGTGCCACGTTTGCCGAGGTGGGAGATCAGGTGAACCTCAGTGCCGCAGCGGTGAAGCGCCGCGTGGACGGGATGCGAGCCAGGGGCGAGATCAGCGGGTTCACCGTGGTGACCAACCCGGAGGCTATGGGGTGGGGGATCGAAGCGTACATCGAGATTTATTGCCGGGGCAACGTTCCGTCTGAAGCACTCCGGGCCGAGTTCTCGGTGATTGAAGAAGTCCAGGAGTTGGTCACGGTCACCGGGGATGCGGATGCCATGGTGAGAATCATGGCGGGGACCATGACGGATTTAGAGCGCGTGGTGGAGACTATTCGAGATTCCGGGAAGATTGACCGCACCCGCACCATGATGGTGATGTCGCGTGCGATTGACCGGCACCACGGCTAGAGAAGAATTCGGCGTGAGGCTAGGCAGCCTCACGGCCGAGGAGGGATTCCTTGAGGCCGAGGCCATACCTGAAGCCGCCATGGGAGCCATCCGATTTCACGATGCGATGGCAGGGCACAAAGAGGGCAGCGGCGTTGGAGGAGCATGCAGCGGCCGCAGCGCGGACGGCAGCCGGGCGGCCAGCGTTCAACGCAAACTCTGTGTACGTCCACGTGGTTCCTGCCGGTACGGTGCGCAACGTGTCCCACGCTTGCATCCGGAACGGACCTGAGTGTTGGGTAACAGGCACCTCGGCTGGTGCCTGGAAGTCCCCGGCATAGTATTTGCTGACCGCTTGCGCGGCGTCGCGAAGGATTCCCGCAGCCGGGGTGGCCGCATCCGCCGTGGCTTCATCACTCGCGAGTTCGTCGAGTTGGTTGGGCTTCAACGTGTCATGGATGAGTTCTGCGAGTTCGTTCACGTCATCAGTCCAGCCTGAAGCCAAGACGGCATCATCATTAGCGATGATGACAAACGGGCCGTCCGGGGTGGGGACGGTGACAAACGAGGCATCACCAGGTCCAATGTGAACACTCACCATGCCATGATCCGTGGAACTCGCCGCCGAGACCACGATACTTGGTTGGCCGGCACCCGGTGTGTCTGATGAGGACTCTTCCGCGTCTGGCACTTTGGGGCCTGTGGGAGGCACATGGTCCACGGCCCAGGCGATGGATTTCTGCAGCCACTCGGAACGCACGGGTTCTGGGGTCAGTGCCAGATCATGAGCGCCACCGTCAATCACGCACAGGTCCACCAAGGGGCCGAGTTTTTCGGCACCGGCGCGAATCTGTTCCACGGACAGCACTGAATCGGTGGAGAGCACCTGATCGTGATCGTGTTTGTTGGATCCCGTTCTGTTGCTGAGTCCCACCAAGGTGGGGATCCGCAACGTGAGTCCTTTGTTGAGGCGTGCCTGGGTGCGCCGAATTGACGCGAACCATTCGGCTCGGACGGGGAATCCTTCCATCGGCTTCCAGTTCAGGTTGAAGTCCCATTCGCCGCCGAGGCTTGAGTGGAGGTGGCGGTGGTAATACGGCTTCACGCCACCCACCGCCAGGCGCGGCAGGTTAGGAGCGACCACGGTGGAGATCAGGTGGGTGACCGGACCACGGAGAAAGGCATTCTCTGCCAAGTCATACCAGGGGGAGTTCAGGATCAGAGCATCCACACTGGTGGGCCGAGATTCGGTCCACATGGTGGCAATCAGGCCACCCAGAGAGTGACCGTTCAGCACAATGGTGGAGTGCCCGGCCTCGCGAATAGCGGCGCAGGCCACGTCCAAATCATGACCATGCCGGGCAATGGAGTCCACCATGTTGGGATCGCCACCCGCATCAAGGTGGGCTTGAAGTGACCGGCCATAGCCGCGCATGTCAAGCGCATAGAAGGCGTATCCTGCATCGCTCCACGCTTTCGCCACATGGGGGTGGAAGAAGTAATCGCAGAACCCGTGGACGTAGAGCACGGCTGCTGGACGCGGTGAGCCGTCAGGTTTCACCGAGGGCGTGTACCGCACCAAGGTGATTTCCGGGAGGGGATCACCCTCGTGGAGGGCTGGGAGCAGCAGTGTTTCCTGCTCAAAACCGTCACCGAGAACATCTGGAACCCAGGTCTCTGCGGCCACGGGGCCAGGCGCCGTGTCATGCGGACTAGCGTTAGTCATGGGTCACCTCGCTGTTGATACGGCTGGTAGCAGCCTTGATGGCTGCACCCAACTTCTTGGCCGCCGCCGGGGTGCTGGGGGCCGCCGGTGCCGTGTGCCCCAGAGACATTTGGGTGGCCACCCGTGCTTTGGACAGTGACGAGGACACCGGGCGAGGCTTCTTCACCTTGATGGCTCGCTTCTTGGCACCCGGCTTGCCCACACGATTGACCCAAGCCGCCGGAGCGGCAATTGCGTCGGCTTTCGTTACTCCTTCAGGCTCACCGGAAGGGTCAGTGGAAGGCGTCTCATCGGTAGGCGTCTCTTCAGGTGAAACCTCAGTCTCAGGTCCAGCCTCGGGTTCACCATCAGCTTCTGGTTCAGGCTCAATTGCAGTCTCAGGAACAGCCTCTACCTCACCCTCAGGTGTTTCATCTGCCAATTCCGCCTCAACGGTCTCGTTGTCTGCGGGCTCACCCGCAGTGGTTTCCTCTGCAGAGGGTTCTTGAACCTCGGGCTGCGGTTCCTGAAGCTCTTGTTCCTGAGGCGCCTCGTCCACGGACTCCCCATCCACTGGTTCCACGGGCACCGCTTCCTCGGCAACGGCATCCCCAGCAACCCCGTCACCAGCACCCGCATTGCCAGCAACCACGTCACCAGCACCCGCATCCACCGGTGTTCCGCCCTGGCGTTCGCGGCGGTGCATCAGGAGAATGGTGATCAGCACTGCGGCGATGGCCAGTACAGCAATGCCGATTCCCACAAATACGGCGGGGTGAATGGACCCGCCCAGGCGCGCTTGGCATACTGCGTTGATCTCGTTGCGTTCACCCACCTGCGGTGTCCACGTCACTGTATTCCCCGCGATGGTGCCGTTGGATTCGGTGACGGCTCCAGGGCAGGTGATCGAAATCGTGATATTCACTCCGCTCAAGTCCACACCGCCCATGTCCGCTTCTGACATGTCCTGGGACATATCCACCACGCCCGAAACCTTGTAGTTCCCGTGTTCCCGGGTAATGGAGAGTTCGTCACCTACTCCGGAAGCAAACTCGTCAATCGGTGTACTGGGGATGGTGATCTCGGTTCCGGTGTACCCATCTTGTGCCCACGGTGTTTGCGTGGCGCCCGCGGGCAGGTTCCCTGTCAACTCCCCATCCGCCATGGTCCACAGTTCCGTGGGGTCCATGTTGAGCCGCTCGGCAAATTCGTCGGCAATGGCCATGACAATGTGACCCGAGGCGGTGTCATCATCATTAATGGTGATGGCCATGTCCATCCTCATGCAACCGGTCAACACGAGGAGGGCGGCAAGCCCCACAATCAGGGGACGGAGGATGCGGCGGGTCGCGCGGCGCGGGCACGTAGTGTTCATGGGTGAACCGTAACGGTGCCCTATGACACGAAACCACGGGACGCCGCCATACGGCGAGAAAAGGGCTACAGAATCGTCGGGCAATGACGCAATGCGCGCCACGTACTCGCCGCGGAATCGGACAGGCCGATCCCCAGCCTGCCCGCCTGCGAGACAACGCCTTTACCGTGACCCCATGAACACTGTTGTTATCACCGGCGGCGCCAAAGGCATGGGCCTGGCCACCGCGCATATTATGGGTAAAGATCACCGCATTGTCCTGTGGGACATTGACCAGAACGCTCTCACGGCCGCAGTAGAAGAACTGACCGCCGCGGGAATCGATGCCACCGGCGCGGTCTGCGATATTACGGATCGTGCCACGGTGAACACCGAGTTTGACCGCGCCGAAGCAGGCGGACACGTGCGCGCCGTGGTCCATTCCGCTGGAGTATCGCCCCAGATGGGTAATGCTGAGTTCATTTTCCGCGTGAACTCCGTGGGGACCCTCAACATGACTGAGTCTTATCTGCGCCTTGCGCGCGAGGGCGATGCGATGGTCAATGTGTCCTCCGTGGCCGGTCACATGATGCCGGATGTGGTCAATCCCAAGCGCACATTTGCGCTGGCACTGACGGATTCGGATGCTTTTTCCACCAAGATTGTCAAGGCGGCTAATCTCATTCCGGGGAAGATGCGCGCCGGGCTTGCCTATGGGCAATCCAAGGCGTTTGTGATTTGGTACTCCAAGAAAATGGCCGCTGCATTTGGAGCCAAGGGTGCTCGGATTCTTAGCGTCTCGCCGGGGTCTTTTGACACCCCTATGGGCAATCTGGAGATCGCGTCCGGGAGTGACAAACTGACAGATATCGCAGCGCTCAAGCGGTTTGGGAAACCAGAGGAAGTGGGTTCGCTGCTTGCTTACGTGATCAGTGAAGGCCCGGGATATCTCACCGGTGTGGACATTATTTGCGATGGCGGGACGATGGCCGCGATGACTATGAAGGATATGCTTGCCATGACCAAAGGTGAGGGCGACGACGCCGCCGAGGCGGCGGGGCTTCCCGGGGGACGGCTGAAGCGGGCACTGTCCCAGGCTGGACGCAGTAAGCCCGGACCCGGCAAGCCCTCCAGGGCACGAGCCGTCACGACGCCACCACCCGCCCCCGCCCAACACCTCCACCGAAACCTCCACCGCGAGGCGCGCATGTAGGTGTGGGCGTGCCTGTGGTTCAGGGGTTCATCACTCGGGGCACATACCTGCTTCCTCATGCCCTCAGGCTTGTGGGGGTGTGCTTGTACCCGTATGACTACCCGTACGCGTACAAGCACACCCCCACGGGAAAAGGGCCAGGGGTCAGTAACGTACCCGAATCCAACTCCCCAGCGGACTAGCCAATCAAAGTTGAGTGGGGTACACTCAACTTCATGGATATGCAACTGACAACCAAATCTCAGGAAGCCCTGAGTGATGCGGTGCAATCGGCTACGGCCGCGGGGAACCCGCACACCGATACCGCGCATCTGATGAATTCCCTGCTCACGCAGGATGGCGGACTCGCCCCCGCGTTGCTCCAAGCAGCCGGCGCGGACCCGCAAGCCATTGGCGGCACCATGCGCCGTGCCCTGGTGGAACTTCCGCGCGCCGCTGGAACCTCCGTGCAGCAGGCCCAACCCTCGCGCGCGCTGCTGACAGCCCTGGACGCCGCCGCTGAAGAAGCCAAGCGCCTCACGGACGAGTACGTGTCCACCGAGCACCTGCTCATCGGCATCGCCGCTGGTCAGGATGCCACCGCAACAGCACTGACCAACGCGGGCGCCACTGCGGAAGCCCTCCGCAACGCCCTTCCCGCCGTCAGGGGAACCACACGCGTCACGTCCCCCAACCCGGAAGGCACCTACAAAGCACTGGAACAGTACGGCACGGATCTGACCGAAGTGGCCCGCACAGGACGTCTGGATCCGGTGATCGGGCGGGACGGGGAGATTCGCCGCGTCATCCAGGTGCTCTCCCGGCGCACCAAGAACAACCCCGTGCTCATCGGGGAACCGGGCGTGGGGAAAACCGCCGTGGTGGAGGGCCTAGCCCAACGCATCGTGGCAGGGGACGTTCCAGAATCCCTGCGCGGCAAGCGCCTGATTTCCCTGGACCTGGCCTCCATGGTGGCCGGAGCCAAGTGCCGCGGCGAGTTTGAGGAACGCCTCAAGGCCGTGTTGGAGGACATCAAATCCTCGGACGGCGAGGTGGTCACCTTCATTGATGAACTGCACACCGTAGTGGGTGCTGGTGCCGGTGGGGACTCCGCCATGGACGCCGGCAATATGCTTAAGCCCATGCTCGCGCGCGGCGAACTGCGCCTGGTGGGCGCCACCACCCTGGATGAATACCGCGAGCGGATAGAAAAGGACCCAGCCCTGGAACGCCGGTTCCAGCAAGTGTTTGTGGGGGAGCCCTCGGTGGAGGACACCGTGGCCATCCTACGCGGTCTGAAGGAGCGGTATGAGGCGCACCATAAGGTCACCATCGCGGATGCAGCACTGGTGGCCGCGGCAACCCTGTCTGATCGCTACATTAACGGACGTCAACTGCCGGACAAGGCCATTGACCTGGTGGATGAGGCGGCCTCGCGCCTCCGCATGGAACTGGAATCCAGCCCTGTGGAAATTGACGCCCTGCAGCGGGCCGTCACGCGTTTGGAAATGCAGGAAGTGGTGCTCTCGGAAGCGGATGATCCCGCCTCGGTGGAACGCCTGGCCAGCCTGCGCGCCAACCTGGCGGACGCTCGCGAGAACCTGGCCGCCCTCACCGCACGCTGGGAATCCGAGAAAGCCGGGCACAACCGTGTGGGGGACCTCCGTGCGCACCTGGATCAACTGCGCATTGAAGCAGAATCCCTCCTGCGGGAAGGCAACCTGGAAGGTGCTGCCCGGGTGCAATACGGCCAAATACCCGCGCTGGAAAAGGAACTTGAAGCGGCAGAACATGCCGAGAATATCGTCGTAGAAAATACTGCTCCCATGGTGGCGGACAAGGTGGGCGCGGACGAGATTGCCGAGGTGGTGTCTGATTGGACGGGCATTCCCGCGGGCCGCATGCTCACCGGCGAGACGGAGAAGTTGCTGGCCATGGAGCAGGCCATCGGCACGCGGCTGATTGGGCAGCATGATGCCGTGCAGTCCGTTGCTGACGCTGTACGACGAGCCCGCGCGGGAGTGTCTGATCCGGACAGGCCCACCGGTTCGTTCCTGTTCCTTGGGCCCACGGGCGTAGGGAAAACCGAGTTGGCCAAAGCGCTGGCAGAGTTCCTTTTTGATGATGAACGCGCCATGATCCGCATTGACATGTCCGAGTATTCCGAGAAGCACTCGGTGGCGCGTTTGGTGGGGGCGCCTCCCGGATACGTGGGCTATGAGGAAGGCGGCCAGTTGACGGAGGCCGTGCGCCGGCGGCCCTATTCCGTGGTGTTGCTCGACGAAGTAGAGAAGGCACATCCGGAGGTGTTTGACATCCTGCTGCAAGTTCTGGATGACGGGCGCCTGACTGACGGGCAAGGACGTACCGTGGACTTCCGCAATGTGATCCTGATTCTGACCTCCAACCTGGGATCGCAGTTCTTGGTGGAGCAGGGGCTGGACACGGCAGCCAAGCACGAGGCCGTCATGGCCACCGTGAGGGCAGCCTTCAAGCCCGAGTTCCTGAACCGCCTGGATGACGTGGTGATCTTTGATGCCCTGACGCTGCCGGAGTTGGGTCAGATTGTGGACCTCACCGTGGCGGGCTTTGCGCGGAGGTTGGCGGACCGCCGGATCACGGTGGACGTGACCCAGGCCGCGCGCGATTGGCTGGCCATGGAGAGTTACGATCCCGCGTACGGAGCGCGGCCGCTGCGTAGGCTGGTGCAACGCGAGATTGGGGACAGGTTGGCCAAGGAACTGTTGTCCGGAACCGTCACGGACGGTGACGTGGTGACGGTGGACCGGCCCGAGGACCCGCTGGAGGCCGGGCTGGTGGTGCAGGTTCAGGGCTGAGGACGCTCCCACGCCGCGATGATGAGCGGGCGAGCCTGCTGGACGGGCACGGGGAGCGGTCCGATGACCTGACGGGCGGCGGCTGTGCCCGCGTCACTCGTGAGGTCACCGCGCTGGTGCTGCACCCCAGTACTTGACCCGCCTCGCGTGCTGTGAGTCCGGCCAGCATTGTCAAGTTCACGGCATCTCTCTCGCCTTGGGGCAAACGGGCGAGCAGTCTCCTGGCTCTATCCAGCGCTGCGATATCGTCGTCGGGCGCGGGGAGAAAACCTGAACCGGATTGAGTTGCCGCAACGCTCACCAGATGAGCCTGACGTCGGCGTTCCCGTTCGGCTTCGCGGAGTTTATTGTGGGCAAAGCCAAACGCCCACGCGCGTTGCTGATCAAGCCGGGCGGGCGCGCTGGCCCACTTCTCAAGAACGGCAGTCAGGGTTGCGGCCACGGCATCGTCTGCCTGATCAGGCCCAAGAATGCGGGCAAAGTAGCGTTGCATGTCAGGGTAGACCGAGCGAAAAAGCCGATCAAACCCGGAGTCCATGGCCGTGACACTACTCGTCACCGTCAGGGTTCATCTCCGGCGCACCGGGGTCGGCGGTGACAGCGCGTGATGCCTTGCGTTTGCGGATCACTACCACGGGGATGATGGCGAGGAGCGCGAGGGCTGCGAGCCACGGGAGTGCGGCCCCCAACGCCATGGCCAACCTCTGACCCGTGGCGGTCAGTGCGTGCCACCCGCCCCGCAGGCCGTCCGTCTGTTCCTCTCGCATGAGTGGTTCTCCCCGGTGGGACTTCTGCAGGCGGGACTCTCGCAGATGGGTTGCGCCGCCGCGCCGTGTCACACCCTCGCGCTAGGGTTGATCCCATGAGATTTCAGCGCCTGCGCCCCATGGTGGCACGGGTGTGCGCGCTGGGACTGGTTGCGGGGTTGGCGGTGAGCCTCACCGGCTGCAATGCCGGGTACACCGCGGTGGGTCCGGCAGGCGAGGTAGATGCGAGTCGGCGGGATCTGGTGGTGGCAGTGGGAGCCGAGCCTGTCAATTTGGATTTTACGACGACTGCCGGGGCAGCCATCCCGCAGCTCTTGTTGGGGAATGTCTATGAAACGTTGGTGACAGTGGATCAGGGCGGCGCGGTGGTGCCGTTGCTCGCGGAATCCTGGACCCTGTCCGAGGACCGCACGGTGTACGAGTTCACCCTGCGTCAAGGCGTGCTGTTCTCGGACGGACGGCACATGACAGCGGATGACGTGGTGGCGTCCATCAACGCCGTTCAATCCGAGTGGCTCAACGCCATCAAATCTCAGATGGACGTGGTGGCGTCTGCCGAGGCCGTGGGTACCGAGGTGGTGAAGGTGACGCTCGCCCAACCCAGCAACCAGTGGCTCTTCTCCATGGCTACAGCGGTGGGGGCCATCTTCCCCGCAGACGTCAATTTTGATCGCGCCACGCAGACGGTGGGAACTGGTCCGTTTTCGGTTGTGGAAGTGTCGCCAGGTAATCACATCACCCTGGCAGGACGAGCCGATTATTGGGGTGGCATCCCGGCAATGGACCAGATCACCGTGCGGTATCTCACGGATACTACGGCCTCCGTCAACGGCCTGAGGTCCGGGGATATTGACATGATTTGGGGGATGGAGAGCGGCGATCAAGCCGCCGCACTGGAAGGCGTTGCAGGGATCCACGTCAGTGCGGGAACCTCCACCGGGGAAGTGCTGCTGAGTTTCAATAACCGCCAGGCGCCGTTTGATGACCTCAGGGTGAGGCAAGCCTTTGCCTTCGCGATTGATCGCGAAGCCGTGATGGAATCCGCCACGGCAGGCTATGGACACTTGGTGGCCGCCATGGTGACGCAGCAGGATCCGTATTATGAAGATCTCACTAGCGAGTTTGCCTATGACCCAGCCAAAGCCAAGGCACTCCTGGCCGAAGCCGGGGTGACCAACCTGCATGTGCGTTTTGACGTTCCGTCTCGGCCCTACGCCACCACGGCCGCCCAAGTAGTGCAGAGCCAACTGGCGGCGGTAGGGGTGACGGCAACCATTCACGTGCTGGAATTCCCTGCCGTGTGGCTGGATCAAGTATTCACGCGTCACGATTTCCAAATGTCCGTGATCATGCACTCCGAGGCTCGGGATCTCCTGACCGTACTGCAGCCGGATTATTACCTGGGCTTCCATGATCCCGCCATCATGAAAGCCGCTGCGGTGGCTGACGCCGGTACCCACGATGAATGGGTGTCAGGGATGCGGGCCGTAGTGAGGAAAATAGTGGAGGAAACACCGGGCGTGGTGCTGTATCAAGCGCCCACACTCATTGCCGCCAATGAGAACCTGACAGGGATTGCCGTGAATGCCGTCACCGAGTCCATGGACCTGACCGGGCTGAGGTGGCAGTGATCATGACCACCTACTTCCTGCGCGCCTTGGGCAAACTCCTGGGAACCCTCCTGATTGCCTCGGTGCTGATATTTCTCATTCTGCGCGTCATGCCGGGTGATGCCGCCACCGTGGCGTTAGGGATTAACGCCACCCCGGATGCCTTGGAAGCCTGGCGGGAAGCGCACGGCACCAACTCCCCGTTGATTGCCCAGTACGTCACCTGGATGGGCGGAATCCTGCACCTGGATTTCGGCACCAGTTTTGTGACGGGCCGCGCCTTGACGCCGCTGATCCTGGATCGCGTGCAGGTGACCCTCATCATCGTCGGGCTAGGCATGGTGCTCGCGCTCCTTGCCGCCATCCCGTTGGGCACGCTGGCCGCCGTCAAGCACCGTTCCCCGCTGGGGGTGGGGATTGCGGGGGCGTCCCAGATAGGCGTGGCGCTCCCTAGTTTCCTGGTGGGGGTACTCCTGGTGGGGCTCTTCGCTGTGCGGCTCGGATGGCTGCCCTCGGGAGGATGGATGCCTCCGGCGTATGACTTCAGCGAGTTTCTCCGGCGCGTCACCTTGCCGGTGCTCGCACTGGCCACGGTGCAAACGGCGGTGATGACGCGCTACATTCGCTCTGCCGTGTTGGAGGTCATGCGAGAGGACTTCCTACGCACCGCGCGAGCGGGAGGGTCCACGTGGAACCGGGCGTTGGTGAGGCACGGACTGCGGAATGCTGCGGTACCCATTGTGACCGTGGTAGGCGTTCAACTCGCCTCCATGTTGATCGGCGCGGTGGTGATTGAGCGGGTGTTTGTGGTGCCCGGCATCGGGTCCATGTTGGTGGACGCCGTGGGGCAACGGGACCTGCAGGCGGTGCAGGGAATCGTGATGGTGCTGGTGACCATTGTGGTGGTGTTGAACATCGCCGTGGACCTGCTGTACATGGTCCTTGACCCGCGGATTCGCCTCAGGGAGTCCTCATGAGTTCTACCCGGCCCGTCTCCAGCCTTCCGTCCTCAGCTGCCACCGCTGGCCCCGCACGCTTTACGCCAGGCGTTCACGGCGGACTCATTGTGGGCATCGTGTTGGTTGCTCTGGTGATCCTTGCCGCCGTGGTGTCCCTCGTCTGGACTCCCCATGATCCCTACGCCACCAACGCGGCGATTCGCTTGGCAGGGCCGTCATCGAGTCACCTCTTGGGAACGGACCCTCTAGGCCGAGATGTGCTCTCGCAGACCATGGTGGGCGCGCGCATCACCTTGTATGTGGGACTTGTGTCCGTGGGAATTGGCCTGGTGGTGGGAGTGCCCGCAGGCATCTGGGCAGCCATGCGCGGCGGGTGGGTATCCACAGTGTTCATGACCGGTTCGGACATCCTTCTGGCTTTCCCCGGATTGTTGTTAGCGATTGTGCTCGGCGCAGCCTTTGGTGCCTCGACGACGACGGCGATGGTGGCCCTGGGAATAGCGTCCATCCCGGCCTTTGCTCGGGTTGCCCGGTCCGGAGCCTTGCGGGTGCTGAGTCAGGACTACGTCCTCGCGGCCCGCGTGGCAAATCGCTCAGGGTGGGCGATCGCACGGGATCACGTACTTCCGAATATCGCAGGCATGGTGATTGTGCAAGCCTCGGTGTCCTATGCCCTCGCGGTGTTGGCTGAGGCGGGGCTGTCCTTTATGGGACTCGGCACGGCACCGCCCACTCCATCCTGGGGACGGATGCTCGCCACGGGCCAGCAGTTCCTGGGAAGTCACGATTACCTGGCCGTGGTTCCTGGGGTGGCCATTGCCGTTGCGGTGCTGGGGTTGAATCTCCTGGGGGACGGTTTGCGTGACGTGATGGATCCCCGGTTGAAGCAGGTGGGAGATGAGTGACATGGTTCCCGCTGTTGACGTGTCGGGTCTGTGCGTGCGTACCCGCTCGCGTGTGCTTGTTGATTCCGTGGAGTTCAGCATTGCGCCGGGTGAACGCGTGGGGTTGATCGGTGAGTCTGGGTCCGGGAAATCTCTGACCTCGCTGGCGATCATGGGTTTGCTTCCGGACAATCTCACGGCATCAGGCAGTGTCAGTATTGCGGGCTCGCCCAATGTGGTGGGTCTCACGGACAAGGAGATGGCTCCGTATCGTGGACGGGTGGCCTCCATGGTGTTCCAGGAACCCATGACGGCGCTTGATCCCCTCATGCGGGTGGGAGATCAACTTGCGGAGGTGCTGCGTCACGGCGGGAACAGCGAGGTTTCCAGTAGTGGAACCCGGAGCCGGAGTGACCTTCACCAGGCCGTAGTCCCAGGACTCACGGAAGTGGGCTTGCCAGACCCTGCGTCGGCGGCACGCGCGTATCCTCACCAGCTCTCTGGAGGCCAACGTCAGCGTGTGATGATTGCGATGGCCTTGGCAAACGAGCCAGCACTGCTGGTGGCGGATGAACCCACCACCGCGCTGGACGTCACGGTCCAGGCACAGGTGTTGGACCTCATGGTCCGGCTTGTGGAAGAGCGCGGGGCCGGGTTGCTGTTCATTACCCATGACTTGGCGGTGGTGAGTCGGGTATGCGAACGTGTACTGGTCATGTTGGGTGGGAATGTAGTGGAATCTGGCTCGATCACTGACGTGTTCGGTTCGCCTCAACACGAGTACACCCGCAGGCTGTTGGCAGCCTCAGACTTAGAGACCCTGGATTTGGGGTTGCCCTCCACGAGTGCGATGCCCTCCGTGAGTGTGATGCCTCAGGAGGGGGAGGCGCCACCCATCATTCGCTTTACAAACGTGTCCAAGGTGTACTCGCGGGGCCGCACGCAGCCGCCCGTCCAGGCTATGAACGCGGTCAGCCTGGATATCTACCCTGGGGAACGGTTTGGCATTGTAGGAGAATCCGGCTCTGGAAAAACCACGGCACTGAGGATGCTCACTGCCCTGGACACTCCCACGTCCGGCACCGTGGAAGTCAAGGGGCTCCGCCTTGATCTCGCAACAAAGTCCCAGATGGCCGCTCTCCGGAGGAACCAGCAGATGGTGTTTCAGGACCCTCTGGGATCTTTGGACCCGCGCATGACCATCGGCCGGATTGTTGCCGAGCCACTGCTCGCGCTCCGTATCCCCAAGGCCGAGCGCGTGCAAACCGTAGAAGAGATGCTGCTGGCCGTGGGCCTTCCCGCCGACACCACGGCTCGGTATCCCCATCAGTTCTCCGGCGGCCAACGCCAGCGCATCGCGATAGCCCGAGCGTTGGTGACGCAGCCGAGCATCGTCGTCGCAGATGAACCCGTGAGCGCGCTGGACGTCTCCGTGAGAGCGCAAGTGTTGGAGCTTCTTGCCCGCTTAACCACACAGCGCAACCTGACCCTGGTGATGGTGTCTCACGATTTGGCGGTGGTGAGGCATCTGTGCCACCGTGTGGCGGTAATGCAGAACGGTACCGTGGTGGAAGTGGGCACCACGCAGCAGGTGTGGGATGATCCTCAGCACAGTTACACCAAACGCCTCCAGGCCTCCACCCCCGTGATGGAAATTGCCACACAGACATGACAGGAGCACCATCCATGACAGTGTCCACCAATGACGTCCCCAAGGCGCGGCTCGCCCAACTCATCACCGAGTTGGCCGTGGTCCGTGGACGGGTGACCTTGGCGTCCGGCAAGGAAGCGGATTTCTACGTGGATCTGAGGCGCGTGACCTTGCATCACGAGGCGGCGCCTCTCATTGGTCACGTCATGCTTGACCACTTGGAAGAACTCGGGTATGCCGTGGGGGACTTTGACGCAGTGGGCGGCCTCACTCTCGGTGCCGATCCCATTGCCTGTGCCATGATGCACGCAGCGGCATCGCGCGGCCTGGACGTAGACGCCTTTGTGGTGCGTAAAGACACCAAGGCGCACGGGATGCAGCGTCAGATTGAAGGTCCGGACATTTCCGGACGGAAAGTTGTGGTGGTGGAGGACACCACCACCACGGGTAGTTCTCCCATCACGGCAGTGGAGGCTGTACGTGACGCCGGCGCCGAGGTGGTGGCTGTTGCGACGATTGTGGATCGAGCCACCGGGGCTCGGGAGGTCATTGAGGCACTCGGGGTTCCGTATTTCCCCGTGTTTGGGTTGGAGGATATCGGCCTTGCGTGATGGGACGAAGGGTAGGCAGCCGATGGGGCAATGGTCGCGCCGCGGAGTAGTAACGGCCCTAGCAGCGGGAGTGCTGCTCGGCCCGGTAGCCGCGCCTGCGTCCGCGATTCCTCCGGCACCCGCATCCGTACAGTCGAGTGCTGCCGCTCCCACGGGCGTCATGGCGGGCAAGGCGAAACAGGTAATTCGATTCCGAGGTGGCGGAGTGCGGGTCACCGGAACAGCCACGGTGGGCCAGGTTCTCACCTCCCGCGTGGTGCCCTCATTTTCGTCGAACAAGAAGCCTGCCGGCGTGAAGTACGTGTACCGGTGGTATCGCTCAGGGAAGGTGCGGCCCGTTCACACCACGGTGACTACCAAGAAGACTGCGCGATATCGCGTTGTTGCCGCCGATGCGGGTAAGACGATGCGCGTGAGCGTCACCGTGCGAGCTACGGGGAAGGGCAAGGCGAGGTTTGTGCCGAGAACGGTGAGGTCTGGACGAACGGCTCGTGTTGTTCCGGCGCGAACAGCAGCGATGGGTACCCCTACGAGGCTCCCTGCCACGAATCTCCCATTGACGAATCACCCTGTGACGAATCACCCCGGCTCCAAGAACCCGGTGACGCATCACCCTGTGACACCTCCGCCATCGCCCCCCACTTCTGCAGTGCCTACCCCCGCACCAGTACTGCCTCCTCCCAGCGCTCCCGCTCCCACGGAGACTGCACCTGCTCCGACGCCAGCACCTTCTTCTCCGCCGACGCCGCCCGCATATACTCCGCCTGTGCCCGCCCCAAGAATCGGGCAGGCCACCAGTCATCCCAGCGGTGCCGCGGTGCCTGAGCAAGGGCTCTTGGTGTATCACACCTATGAAAACTACGATTCCGCTGGCAGCACGGGTGTTCTGTGGCTGTATGACTTTGCTACGCGCGCTCCGGCTGTCCCCGTATCTCAGCCGTGGACCAGTGTGTCAGCGCCCATGAACGCTATTTTCTCGGCGGACGGACAGTGGTTGGTGTTCATGGGGGTTGCCAATGAAGAATGGAACATTTTCCTGTGGGAGGTGGGTTCAGACAGTGAACCTGTCAACCTGACCAACAATTATTGGCCGGGGAACTGGCTCACCAACGAGGACCCCAAGTTCAGTGCGGATATGTCCAAAGTCTGGTGGAAGCGGGGCGGTGACATTGCCGTAGCCCCGTTGATTTTCGACGATGAAGTGCCTCGCCTGGACCTGGAGGCCATGTCCATGCTCACCCAGGACGGGCAGGTCAAGGAGACGGGCGAGAACGAGGATTGGATGCCGATGCCCGTGGAAGATGATTCCGCGCTGTATTTCATCCAAGGCACGGGCCCCCACGCTGACATTGTGCGCGCGGAATTGGCTTGGGATGAATCCGGCCGAGCGAGCATCGTTGGGGAAATACAACCGGTTGCTGCCGAACAGGGCATCCAGGAGTATTACCCCATCCTCGACTACGGGGCCACGGCGTCCCAGGAGGACGATACCGTGTGGTATGCCCGGTGGAAGGCGGACGATGATCGCGGAGATGCACTCTACCGCCTCCGCAATGGGGTCCACGAGCGCTCGCCGTTGGCATTGGACTGGGCGGACACTGCCGATCCCTGGCCGGTGCCCAACTCGCAGATGGTGCTGTACTGCGCTACCACGGGGCCTGGATGGGCGTATGAACTCCGTTCCGGCAACACTGAAACCGGCGAAAGCGTGGTGCTGGACCTCCAGGATGGCACCACCAACAGCCACCTAGGCCCCGCCTACTGGGCCCCGTAGCGAAGCGAAGAAACCACCGGGGTCCCCGTGATGTACCGGAGCGCAACGAGGACACTTCATGGGGTGGCTTGGTGGGGTAAAAGAGCGGATGACGGGACAAGTACGCCTGCCCATCGGGGCAGGCTCCCTAGTCGATTCCCGCCGTGTTCATCGCCCAATCTCATCAAAAAACGCGGGGGATCAACCCCGTGTTTTCTGATGAGAGCGGATTCCGCTCTTTTGGGGTCCTCGCAAAGTATTCGGAGCGAAGCGAAGAAACTTTGTGGGGTAAAAGAGCGGATGACGGGAATCGAACCCGCGCTATCAGCTTGGGAAGCTGAAGTTCTACCATTGAACTACATCCGCACGAAGATGAGAGTGATGGTTTCAAGTTTACTTGACACCATCACCGAATCGAGAAGGATGTCGAAGCGGCGTAACCGCAAGACATCCCGCACGAAGGCGAGTGTAGCGTGTCATGTTGACTACGCCACTGAGCCGGTTCCCTAGGGTACCGCCACCAACCGGCCGCTGACCAGACGTGCGGCCCGATTCGTTCTGTGGGGCAGCGCATCAAGGCCACCGCAGTGTGTGGAACGGATGCGGAAGC
Source organism: Cellulomonadaceae bacterium (assembly GCA_031256435.1). GTDB lineage: Bacteria > Actinomycetota > Actinomycetes > Actinomycetales > Cellulomonadaceae > Xylanimonas. The sequence continues at coordinate 13,620 of JAIRQO010000023.1, read as the reverse complement.
GCGGGGAAGCCTGGCCCGAGCCGTCCGAGCGTCGGCAGATCGAGCCACGGATCGTTAGGCTGGGGCCATGGGCGATGCACCCTCACCGAAACCCAAAACGGGGTTCCTCCACGCGGTCAAGGAGGCCATCACGGGTACCATTCCCGTTCATGCCAGTGACGGTATTGATACGGGAAACCTCCCGTCCGCAGCGGCACTCACGGGTGCCTCCCCAGAGGTTCCTGTCCCGGAAATCCCGCAGTTCACGGAGACTCGGCACATTGGCGCCCACAAGCGCGCCACCTTGCCCACGCGCAAGGAACTCCATCAAGCCCAGGAACAAGAAGGGGACCTTCCCCACCTCCGCAAGGTAGTCACCCGCGGCTTTGAAGCACGCCACCTGCTCGGCGTTCCTCCCGGGGTGGACGTGATGGACGTGGCCAACCTGGCTATGGCACGATTTAAGAACGCGCACTGGAAGCACGCACCGGAAACCGTGGAGGATGGCCGATGGGCTGTGATGGCACTCAGCCGTCACAGCACCATCTCCGGCCCCTTCACCCCCGCCGGCGCTGGCCTGCCCACCACGGTGGCCCAAGTGTATGACGTGGTGTGTCCGCGCGAACGCTGGAAGCAAGCACCCATGCCGGAACTGAATGATCGTCTGGGATTCACCCGAGCCTTCCCCCTCGGCCTGCCCACCCGAGAAGGCGAACGCATCCTGACGTGGATGATTGCAGCGGCGCGCCGATTGGGAGGGTCCGTCCGCATGGACATTGCCGATCACCTGGCAGGCAAGAAGGTGACCTCCAAACAGCCCGGCCTGGTCCTGACCCCGGACCCGGACCGGGGCGTGAGCCTCACCGTGTTTTCGCCCGTGTGGCTGGACCCCCAAGCCTGTCACGCAGTGGTTCTCCAGCAGGATCAGCGCGCCACTCTTGCCGTAGCCGGGGCCAACTTTGCGGGACCAGCTGCCCCAGAAGTGGAACTCCCCGCCTTGGATGACGCCACGCTGGCCGAGATACACGCCAAGGCTGATGAGTTTGACCGTCAAGCCCTTGCCAAGCCCACCGAACTTACCGGGTACGGCATCACCATCTGCCTCGACGAGATTCCCGGAACCCCGCGCGAGCAGGTACTCGCCCACCCGCCCACGCCCGTCAACGGGTGGATCACGGTGGAAGTCCACGGGGACAACGAACCGCCCGCTGCCATCCAACGGCAACCGTGGGCAGCGGAGGGTTGCATCGCCTATCGCGTGCGCTGGGACCCCATTGACCTGTTTGAGGCCAACTCGGAAAATCCCGGCCCCGCCCATACTGCGGCGCGCCGGGTGGCTGCGCAATCCTCGGCCTCCGTTGCCAAGGCCATCTGGTCAGCATCGGGAGGTGTGATAGCCGACGAGTGGGGTTTCCTCATCGCCCCCCAGGACCTGTAGACCAGCCCCTGTAGACCGGGACTTGTACCCCGGAGCCTATCAAGCCGAGAACCCGTCCAACCGAGAACCCGTAACCCCCGGACCCTGTCCCCCCAACCCTGTCACCCGCGAGCCTGATGATCACGAGGAGGTGAATCACCGCGTGCTGTGGATTCTTGCCGTCCATGCCGCGCTCGCGCTTGCCGCCACGCCCGTGGTGCGTCGGTTCGGACCGCGCGCGTTCTGGTTCCTGGCCCTCGCTCCCGCCACCACAGCGGCGTACGCCCTGACCCACACGGGCGATGTTTTGCGCGGAACTCTCCACACCAGTCACACCAGTTGGGTGCCGTCCCTGGGGCTCAGCCTTGATTTCCGTGTGGACTCACTGAGTTGGATGATGTTGCTGGTAGTGGGCCTGGTGGGTGCTGCCGTGTTGGTTTACTGCTCCGGGTACTTCCCCCCGGGATCGGCAGATCTGGGTAAGTTTGGGGCAGTGTTTGTGGCCTTTGCCGGGGCCATGGCAGGGCTGGTCAGCACGGACAACATCCTGGTGATGTTTGTGTTCTGGGAACTCACCACCGTGTTTTCCTACCTTCTCATCGGGCATTATTCGGACCGGCAGTTGTCCCGTCACGCAGCCTTGCAAGCCATTGTGGTGACGACGACGGGCGGTTTGACCATGCTGGTGGGGTTAGTCACCGTGGGGATGGCCACCCGCACGTGGTCCTTGTCCGAACTCATGGCTTATCCGCCCACAGGCCACGCCGCCGTGATTGCCGCCTGCGCCATCCTTATGGGAGTGATCACTAAGTCCGCGCTTTTCCCCTTCCACTTCTGGCTTCCCGGGGCCATGGCCGCGCCGTCCCCCGTGTCGGCCTACCTGCACGCTGCCGCCATGGTGAAAGCGGGGGTGTACGTGGCTGCGCGGTTTGCCCCCGTGTTGGCCACGGTGACGGTGTGGCGCACGGCCATCCTGATCCTCGGCAGCGTGACGGTGGTGTGGGGCGGATTCCGCGCCTTGCGGCAACAGGACTTGAAGCTCATTTTGGCTAACTCCACGGTGTCCCAAGTGGGAATGATGGTGTTGCTGGTGGGGTTTGGGCAACGTGCGGCAGCACTCGCGGGGTTGGCCCTGCTCGGCGCGCACGCCTTGTTCAAGTCCTCCCTGTTCCTGGTGACCGGAGCGATTGACCACGCCTACGGCACGCGAGACATCCGCGAACTCAACGCCGTGGGCAAGGCTCACCCGTGGCTCGCCATTGCGGGAACACTAGCCACCGCCTCCATGGTGGGCCTGCCACCCTTTGCCGGATACGTGGCCAAAGAAGCGGCCCTGGACGCGTGGCTCCACAGCCCGGACTGGATGGGAATCATTGCGCTCATTGCTGTGGCCCTCGGTTCGGCGCTTACTGTGGCGTACGGCCTGCGCTGGGCGTGGGGCGCCTTCGCCACCAAGCCCCCGGAGGCGCTCACCTCCACCGCTGCGCCCCACCCAACTCTGCCTCATCCGGCCGCGTCCCCCCCAACAGCGTCCTCACCCTCCCCCCTCGCGTCCCACCCACCATCGTCGTCGCAGGTCAATGCCGTCACCCCACACCCTGTCAACCCCAACCCCAACCTCGCCGCGCCACCACCTACCCCCCACCCGGGCCCACTGTCCGCAACGCTCACCGTTCCCACGCTTTTCCTGGGGGCTGCAGGCCTGGTGGTGGCACTGACCCCGGGGGCGTGGGAGCGCATGATCACGCCGTACGTGGGCACGTATCCGCCGAGTCCCGCCTCGCATCTCACGTTGTGGGCTGGCTTCACCCCCGCGCTGGGGATCACTGCGCTGGCAGTAGCGCTCGGACTCGTCCTGTTTGCCCTCCGAACGCCGATTCTCGCCCTGGTGAGCCGGTTTCCCTCGGTCCGCCCGGGAGGCCAGGTGTATCGCGGCGGGGTGCGGCGTTTGGACACCGCAGCAACCGCCATCACCGCTTTCACCCAACGCGGTTCGCTGCCGTACTACCTCACGGTGATTTTCATCATCATGGTGATCGGGCCGGGGTTGGCACTCGCCCACGGCATTTACACGGCTCCGCGCACCGGTGCCGCGGCCAGCAGCAACCCTGTTTCCGCCTTGCTCAACGGTCCTCTCAGTGCGGTCATTTCCTGGGGCCGCCCGGCGCAATGGGCCGCCGTGGTCATCATCGCGGTGGCCGCGTTCCTAGCCGCCCGCGCCAGGCGTCGCCTCAAAGCCGTCCTCTTTGTGGGCGTGACCAGTTATGGCTGCGCCGTGCTCTTTGTCCTCCACGGTGCCCCGGACCTGGCGCTCACCCAGATTCTTGCCGAGACCCTCACCATCGTGGTGATTGTGCTGGTCATGCGGAAACTGCCACCGTATTTTTCCCACCGTCCGCTGGACCGCACGCGCGGCGTCCGCTGGGTGCTCGCCATTGCCGTGGGCCTTACTGCCATGCTTTTTGCCGTAGCAGCGCCCCTGGCACGCACTGCGCCGAGCATTGCCGACGCCTTCCCCCAGGCAGCCGTGGCGGGGGGCGGGAACAACATTGTCAACGTCACCCTGGTGGACATGCGCGCCTGGGACACCGTAGGTGAAATCTCCGTCCTTCTGGTGGCCGCCACCGGCGTTGCGTCCTTGGTCTACCTGCGCCAACGCGGCCGTAAAGCCCCACGTTTGGACCGCGCAGCGCTCGCCAAAGCCAGAACCATGGAAGCCCCGCCTGAGTCTGACTCCGCAGCCGCCATGACCGGACGCGGCACCACGCGCTGGATGTCCGCGGCCTCCCTCATGGACGCCCACAAGCGGTCCGTGATGTTTGAGGTTAGTGCGCGCCTGGTATTCCCCGCCATGGTGGTGTTTGCCGTGTTCCTCATGGTCCGCGGCCACAACGCTCCCGGCGGCGGGTTTGCCGCGGGCCTGGTGGTGGGCCTGGCCATCACCGTCCGCTACCTGGCCGGAGGCCGTTTTGAGTTGGGCGAGGCAGCGCCGGTGCATCCCGGTTCCGTGCTCGGCGCCGGCTTGTTCCTGGCCGCTGGCGCCGGGCTCCTGCCTCTACTCTTCGGCGGTCACGCGCTCCAAGCCGTGGTGGTGGACACGCACCTGCCCGTCCTGGGGGACATCCACACCTCCACCGCCGTGTTCTTTGACATCGGCGTGTTTCTGGTAGTGCTCGGCTTGGTGTTGGACGTTTTGCGTTCCTTGGGGGCCGAGTTGGACATTGCCGACGACGAATCTGCCGCCGAGGAGCATGGCGACGGTTCGGCTGGTACGTCCGCAACTACGGCCAGGATGACACTCGGAAGTGGTGCCTCCAGCGCGGCCCAACCGCAAAACCTCACCAAGGAGGTGACGCGATGATGCACTGGCTTGCCGGATCGTCGGGCTTGGTCATGGTGACGGATGACCCCGTGGCACAGATTCAGACGGACCGGATTCCCTCACTGGCGCTGGTGCTTGTGGTGGGAATCCTCGTTGCCACGGGCGTGTACTTGCTGCTGGAGCGGTCCTTGACGCGCGTGCTGCTGGGATTCGTTCTGGCCAGTAACGGCATCAACCTGCTGATTCTGCTGGCGGGTGGAGCCGGGGGAGCGGCGCCCATCCTGGGGAGGAGTTCGGAGCCGATCAGCGATCCACTGGCCCAAGCCATGGTGCTGACCTCCATTGTGATCACGCTGGCGCTGACCGCGTTTGTGGGGGCTATGGCCTACCGCTCCTGGCAGTTGTACGGGCATGATGAAGTTCAGGATGACATTGAGGACCGGCGCGTGGCTAGGTTTATGGCTGAGCGAGGCGAGGACGAGGATCCCGCCGATCTCCCGGAGACCGCCTGGGGGCTGGACTCGGACAGGGGGGTGGCATGAGTCCCACGGTGTTGCTGCCCCTGGTGGTGCTCTTACCGCTGGTAGGAGCCGGGATCACGCTGGCCGTCCACCGCAGCGCTTTCATTCAACGCGTGGTGGCCATGACGGTATTGGGCCTGCAAGTGGTGGTGGCTGCCGTGCTGGTAGTGCTGGTGGATTCCGGTCCGGTGGTGACGTACATTGGCGGGTGGGACGCGCCTGTGGGAGTCACGCTGGTGGCGGATCGGCTCAGTGCGCTGATGTTGTTGGTGTCCTCCGTGGTGCTGGTGTGCGTGTTGGGCTACGCCATGGCGCAGGGGATTGTGGACCGGGACGCTGAAGCCGAGGCCGAGAAGCGAGACATCCTCCCCGTGGCCGTGTACCACCCCACGTTCCTGGTGCTGGCAGCCGGGGTGGCCTGCGCGTTCATGGCAGGGGACCTGTTCAACCTCTACGTGGGATTTGAGGTGTTGTTGGCTTCGTCCTACGTGCTGCTGACCATGGGGGGGACGGCGCAACGCCTTCGCGCCGGGTCCATCTATGTGGTGGTGGCGTTGGTGTCCTCCTTGATCTTCCTCATGGCGGTGACCGTGGCCTATGCCTCCACGGGAACGCTGAACCTGGCTCACATGGCGGCGCGATTGCCCGAGGTGTCGCCTGCGGTGCGGCTGGGATTGCAGTTGCTGTTGCTCTTGGGTTTTGGCATCAAGGCCGCCATTTTCCCGCTGTCTGCCTGGCTCCCAGACTCCTACCCCACAGCGCCTGCGCCGGTGACGGCGGTGTTTGCCGGATTGCTCACCAAGGTGGGCGTGTATTCCATTCTGCGCACCCAAACCCTGCTGTTCCCCACGCACGAGGCGGGGGAGAGACGGGTGCTGGACGTGCTCCTGGTGCTCGCCTTGTTGACCATGCTGGTGGGGATCCTAGGAGCCGTTGCGCAGGATGACATCAAACGCATGCTCTCCTTCACCCTGGTCAGCCACATTGGGTATATGGTATTTGGGGTGGCACTGGCCGGGGAGGCGTCCACGGCGGCAGCCATCTTCTACGCCATTCACCACATCACGGTGCAGACCGCGTTGTTCCTGGTGGTGGGGTTGATTGAACGACGAGGCGGCTCCACGTCTCTGGAGCGCCTGGGTGGATTGGCCAAGGCCTCCCCGGGATTAGCTGTGCTGTTCTTTGTGCCCGCCATGAACTTGGCCGGGATTCCGCCGTTCACTGGCTTCCTGGGGAAATTGGGGATTCTGGAGGCCGGTGTGGAGAACGGTTCTCCGTTGGCCTGGGTGCTGGTGGCGGGTTCCGTGCTGACCTCGTTGCTCACGCTGTACACCTTGATTCGCGCGTGGAACAAGGCGTTCTGGCAGCCTGCCTCGGCTGAGGTGGTGGCTCGTCGAGTGGACGTGCGCGTACCCCGCGGGTTGGTGATACCCACGGTGGCGCTGGTGTCTGTGTCCCTGGGGCTGACGGTGTTTGCCGGGCCGGTGTACGAGTACGCCGAGCGGGCAGCGTTGGGGCTGACCAACCGGACGGCCTACATTGACGCCGTGTTCCCTGACGGACTGGAGGGCTGGACCGTTAAGGACGAGGAAGCCGTGGCCTCGGATGGGGTGGCTGTAGATGGGGAGACCACGGGTGATGGGGTTGCCTCGGATGGGGTGGCTGTAGATGGGGAGGTGAGCCCATGAAGAGACGATGGCTCTCCCTGAAGCAGCGCTGGCTTGCGGTGGTATTCCTGATCGTGGTGTGGATGGCATTGTGGGGGAACATTCACCTGGGCACCATCATCAGCGGGGTGGTGGTGGCTGTGGGCATCACCATGGTATTCCCTCAACCGCAGGTTGACCGACGCGTAGTGATTCACCTGGGATTTGTGGTGCGATTGGTGGCCCGCTTCCTGGTGGACTTGGTCCGCGCTTCATTCAACGTGGCCTGGCTGGCATTCAAGCCAGGGCCGATGCCCCATTCGGCCTTGGTGGGAGTGCAGTTGCGCCCCGCCCCAGAACAGTACTTTGCCATGACGGCGGGGCTCACATCCCTGGTCCCCGGCGCTGTGGTGGTGGAAGCCGATGCCGAGAACTCCGCGATGCTCCTGCACGTGATGGACATTGAAGGCTCCGGTGGTGCCCTGGGGGTTCGACGAGACACCCTGGCTCTCGAAGCACGCGTCCTCGATGCCTTTGCCAGCAACAATGACATGGCCATCACCGTGCTCGCCGCACTCGAGGAGGAGGATCAATGATCGCCTTCGCCGTGGTTGCGGGAGTATTCCTGGTGGTTGCCGCCGTGCTGGCCGTAGTGCGCATGGAGCGAGGCCCCTCCATGCTGGATCGCTCGGTGGCCTTTGATGTGCTGGCCACCTGCTTGATTGGTGCTGTGGTGGTGGAGGCATGGTGGGCCCGGCGTTTGGAAGCGATGCCCGTGGTGGTGGTGCTCGCCATGGTGGGCTTTTCTGGATCCGTGTCCATTGCCCGGTTTGCCTCGCGCGAGCCCGGGGAATCCGCCGAGGCCGGTGGAATGGGCGAGCCCGGTGAATCCGGTGAGGCCGGCGGAATCGATGTTGACGCTGAAACACGAGATGACAACGCAGCCGAGTCCATCGTCGCACCACGTGAGGAAACGGAGAACTGACTATGTGGATCACTGTTGCCAACGTGCTCTCCGGGGTGTTGTTAGTGCTGGGCGCGTTCTTGACCCTGTCCGCCGGCGTGGGCGTAGTGAGATTCCCCACCTTGCTGTCTCGCATGCACGCGGTGACAAAGCCGCAGGTCCTGGGGTTGATTTTCTTGTTGGTGGCATTGGAACTGCGGCTGCGGACCTGGACCACGTTCTCGTTGGTAGTCCTGGTGATCGCCTTCCAGTTGCTGACCCAACCCGTGGCCGCGCACATGGTGGCCCGCGCTGCGCTGCGTTCAGGCAAGGTAGAGGAAACCCTGGAGTAGTTCTCTGCCCCCAGACTCATCGTGGGCCCGGATCAGGCACGTATTTTTCGTCGTGGGCCCGGATCACTCACTTAAAGGCCGCCATAAGGTGGGTGAACCGGGCCCAGTACGGGGGAGGGCGCAGTGATCCGGGCCCAGAACGCACTCCAATACCCACCCCAGAACCCGCACTGGCGCCGGTCCTCCGCTCCCTCAGGGAAAACAGCCATATCCTCCACCCGTGACCTGGCACAATTCACGGGTGAAAATCGTCAGTACTGATGGCTCGTGCCTGAAGAATCCGGGCGGAGCCATCGGGTGGGCGTGGGTGGATCACGCCGGCGGTCGATTCGATTCTGGCGGGGCCGCCTCGGGCACCAACCAGATCGCTGAACTCACGGCGATTCTGCGCGCTATCCACGCACATCCGGGCCCAGAACCGCTGCTGATTGAGTCTGATTCTCAGTACGCCATCAACTGCGCCACGCAGTGGCTGCCCGGATGGAAGCGCAAGGGGTGGCGCACCGCCTCGGGGAAACCCGTCAAGAATCTTGAACTCGTCCAGGGCATCGAAGCAGCGATGAATGCGCGAGAGGGCGCCATCAATTTCCGTTGGGTCCGCGGCCACGTGGGCAACACGTTCAACGAGCGCGCCGACGAGTTAGCCGGGATTGCTGCCCGCGATTGGGCGGCTGGCCGAGGCACCTCGGGGGACGGCAGCCTGCTTGCGATGCCTACGGCTGGTCCCGCTGACACAACGGCTTCTGCAATCACCACGGTTCCCGAGCGCGCCCACGTGGCAATCTGTGAGGGGCTTCCGGCGGCTTCCGCAGGTGTGACCGGCACCAACATCTCCGACGACGATGGTGTTTCAAGGATGCTTCCTGGAAAGCCAGAGGGCACCCGCGCTGAACGCGCCACCACCGAACGCACCATCACCGAACGCACCCCCAGTGGTTCCATCCGCGTGCTGGCACCGAGCGATTACCGCGTGAGCCACACGGTGGCGCCGATGGGAGCACGCGCGGCCGACGTGTTGCTCGCCTCCGCAGACCGCACCGGAACCATCCCCGTCGTCGCACCAACGGAGAAGGCGCCCAGCCCACCCAAGCCCGCCACCAGCGCCAGCCGGAAGGCCCCGCCGAAGAAAACCGCACCCAAGGCATCCACCACGCCTGCCACTCATGACTGGGAACAATCCTCCCTGTTTGACTAGAGCGTGTCTGCCCCCAGCGCGGGGTACGCTATCTCTATGGCTATTCGCAAGAAGTTCCTCCTTGAGGGTGAATCGATCTACACCACCATGCGCACGCATGCCAAGAAGATGATTGGGCCGTTCCTGCTGGCCATCGTCCTGGTGGCGGCTGTGGTGACGTCCATCGTGATGATTGACAACACGGTGTTGGTGTGGCTCATCATCATTGTGGCCGTGATTCTGGCGATTCTGTGCGTGCTGTGGCCGTGGCTGAACTGGATGAACACCACCTACACCATTACCAATTTGCGGGTGGTGACGCGCACGGGAGTGTTCACCAAGAACGCACGGGACATCTCGTTGAGCAGGATTTCCTCGGTGTCCCTGGAGAAGCAAATCAGTGACCGGATCTTTGGATGCGGCACCCTGGTGATTGCTGACGCTTCGGAAAAAGAGGGCCTGCGCATGAATGACATCCCTCACGTGGAGCAGGTGCAGCACCAACTCCAGCAGTTCCTGGTGGATCGGGACAACGGGTCCGCCGGTGTGAAGTCCAACGTGCGCTAGATAAACCGCAGCGGATACTTGGCGCGCTCTAGTTCTTCATAGAACTCGACGAGCCGTGTTGTTTGCGCCTCCTCGGAGAACTCTAAGGCGAGTCTCCGGGACTGCTCTGCCATCTCCGCTAGGCGAGCCGGATCAGCAAGCAACCCCGAGACCTTCGCCGCAAAATCGGCAGGCTCCGGTTTGGCCATCACGCCGTTCACGCCGTTCACAAAAACGTCATTCACATTTTCGTCGCACATGACAATGGGCAGCGATTGTCCGGCAGCCTCGTTGAGGACCAACGCTTGGGTGTCCGTGAGGGACGGGAAGGCAAAGAGGTCTGCGGCGGCACACATCACGGGCAGTTCGGAACGCGCGTAGCGCCCGGTGAACACAATGCGGTCCCTTACGGGCGAGGCATCGGCGATGGCTTCCAACTCTTCGCGGAACACGTAATCTCCGGCCAGAACCACCTTGGCGTGGGGCCGTGTGGTGAGCAGAATCGGCAGCATCTGCACCAGGAGTACTTGGTTCTTTTCCTCGGCCATGCGCCCAAAGTTGATGATGACCTCATCCTCCGGCGCAATATCCCACTGTGCCTTGAACGCCTCCACCGCAGCGGATTCAGCGGGCGGCATCACGTCCACGCCGGAGGGGATCACGCGCACGTTGATCTGCTGCTTGTTGCGCTCAGCAAAGCCGAGCAATTGTTGTGCCGATTTGTGCGACACCGCCACCAGGCCGTCCGTGTTGGAGTACAGCAGCGCTGTCATCCCGGCAATGAATCGCTGCGCCCATCGCTCCTGCGGGTCCTTGCGCCGCGGCGAGGTATATAGCTTGAACATCTGCTTCTTTTGCGTGGACGAGAGTTTGGTCATCAGCGGGATGAGCAACCCCTCGGCAATGTACGCGCCCACAATTGCGGGGTAGTCCTTGGAGAACTCGTACGTGTCCGTAGAGTGCTGGCCCACCAACACGGCGCCCGTCCGGTACGCGGCCAGCGTGGCCGAAAGCCCCAGCGTGGCAGGGGTGAAGAAGTGGATGATATCCAGTTGATATTCGCGGCAGTACTTCACCACTTGGCGCGGGAACATCAACGCGATTTGGAGGTCATATTGGATGGCGGGGAAACGGACCACGTGATCGTCGTCAGGAAGGCGATTGGACGGCAGGACGCCGCCGTCCGGGGCGAACACCCACACCTCATGGCCGGCGCGTTCGAGTTCGCGCCGCGTGGTATCAATGACCACCACCACGCCGTTGCTCGCCGGATGGTACGAGTCCGTGAAAAGCCCAATCCGCATCTCGTCCCCCTTGCGTTGATAGCCGTGGTATCTAGCGTATCGGGATGGGGTGGTGGTGCGGGCGAGTGGGCGAGTTGCCCGCCTCGGCAGCACGGTGTCCATGGCGGCTGGACGTGTCCGCCGTGTCCTCCGGTCCGTTGCGTTCGCTGCGCTATGTCCGCCCTACGCCGCGCGACGAGCCACGGTGGGCAGTTCCTCAGGGGCAACGATATCTGTCAGCCGCCAGTTGAGGAAGGCGTCGGCATGGTGGGCAGCAGCGCCATCGGGACGCGCCTCTTGGAGAACGTGCTTCCGTACGCCTAGCGCGCGCAGACGATGCGCGAGTTCCAGAACGTCATCCCGCGTGTGGACCGTGGGGTCAACGGTGGTGCGTGCTTCAAAGTCTACGCCGGATTCCAGCACGGCCTGCAAAGACTTCCACGCCGCAGCCCCCGAGGATGCGGCCCCCGTCACGTCCCGATACTTCTCCGGGAGATGCTTGATATCCAGCCCCACCCAATCGATGACTCCTTGGGAAAGCAGTGCCGTCAGGCGACGCGGCCACGGGCCTCCCGTGTGGAGGCCCACCTGGAATCCGAGTTCACGAACCTGGTCAATAGCCCGAGGGAGAGCCAGCGAAATGGTGGGTTCGCCTCCGGAAAACACCACGCCGTCCAAGAGTCCGCGCCTGCGCTGAAGGAAGGACATGACGTCCGCCCAGGGCATCACGCCGGGCGCGCGAGGATCCAGGATGGCCTCGTTGTGGCAGTAGGTGCATCGCCACGGGCAACCCTGCAGGAACACCACGGCCACCAGTTTCCCCGGCCAATCCACGGTGGACATCTTGACCAGGCCGGCTACTGAGGGTCCAAGCACCGTGGTTTTGTCACGATCACTGCGTGATCGGCTCAACCGACGACTGTCATGCGGCACACCGATTGCCCCGTCGTCATTCGTCGAACCAGAACGTGGTGAACCAGAACTCGCTGAACAAACAGGTACGGGGCAATCAGTGGCACCGGGAGCGTTAAACAAACGCGGGCTCCTTGAACGTGACGCGCTCGTTGTATTCGCCTTGCTTGCCGGTGTTGAAGCTGGAAACCGGGCGGAGGTAGCCCATCACGCGGGTCCACACTTCAGTTTCGCGGCCGCAGGTGGGGCATTCCGTCTGCTCGCCTACCAGGTATCCGTGCACGTCACACACGGAGAACGTGGGCGTCACGGTGATGTAGGGGAGTCGGAAGTTTTCCAGCGAGCGGCGAACCAGCGTTTTGCACGCCTCGGCGTCAGAAACGCGCTCACCCATGTACAGGTGCAGCACGGTGCCGCCGGTGTACTTCTTCTGGAGTTCTTCCTGCATTTCCAGCGCCTCAAACGGGTCATCCGTGAAACCGGCAGGCAACTGGGACGAGTTGGTGTAGTACGGCTCCGTGGCGGTACCAGCCTGGAGGATGTTCTCAAACCGCTTGCGATCCTCACGGGCAAACCGGTACGTGGTGCCTTCCGCCGGGGTGGCCTCCAGGTTGTACAGGTTGCCGGTCCGCTCCTGGGCTTCCACCATGCGGCCACGAATGTGGTCCAGGATATCCGTGGCCATCAGTTGCCCGGCATCGGAGGTGATGTCATAGGCATCGGACGTGAAGTTACGGATCATCTCGTTGATGCCGTTGACGCCAATGGTGGAGAAGTGGGCGTCCAGCGTGCCCAGGTAGCGGCGCGTGTACGGGAACAGGCCGTCATCCATGAGCTTTTGCACGGTCACGCGCTTGGTTTCCAGGGACGCAATGGAGATGTCAATGAGCCTATCCAGCGCGGCCGTCAGGTCACCCCAGGAACCCGCGTGGACGTGGCCCAGGCGAGCCATGTTGATGGTGACCACGCCAATGGAACCCGTCTGCTCGCCCGAACCAAAGAGGCCGTTACCGCGCTTGAGCAACTCGCGCAGGTCCAGTTGGAGGCGGCAGCACATGGAGCGCACGTCCGCCGGGTTGAGTTCCGAGTTCAGGAAGTTCTGGAAGTACGGCGTGCCGTACTTGGCGGCCATCTCAAAAATGGCGTCCGCCACCGGGGAGTCCCAGTCAAAATCAGGCGTGATGTTGTAGGTGGGGACGGGGAAGGTGAAGGCGCGTCCGGCGGCATCTCCTGCCGTCATCACCTCGACGAAGGCGCGGTTGATCATCGCCATCTCGGGAGCCAGGTCACCGTAGGTGAAATCACACAGATCCTCGCCCACCAGCGGGTTCTCATCGGCAAAGTCCGGCGGGCAGACCAGGTCAAAGGTGAGGTTGGTGAACGGCGTTTGCGTCCCCCACCGCGAGGGCACGTTCAGGTTGTGAACCAGTTCCTGGATGCCCTGCAGGACCTCGTCATACGTTAATTCGTCGAGCCGAACGTACGGGGCCAACAGCGTGTCAAAGGAGGAGAAGGCCTGCGCGC
>JAIRQO010000072.1 GCA_031256435.1 Cellulomonadaceae bacterium | reverse complement strand
CCCATCTCTGGAGCCACAGGTCGGCACTACACGGTTCGCGCCGCTGACGCCGGTGCGCGGATCACCGTGCGTGTGACCGCCACACGCGCCGGCTACAGAAATCGCGTTGTCACATCAAGCGCCCTCGAAGCCTGGGATTGGAGTTGCTAGGTCGACGGACCTCGCAGCGATGACCATTCAGAGTGGTCAGTTGATTGACCACTAGCGCTGAAAACTGCCACAGTGGTCAGTTGACTGACCACTTTCGACGAAAATCGAGGCAGGTTTCCTCGCCGGTAAGCGCCACCCTCGCCTGGCCGTTGACCGGCGCGAGTTGGCGAGGAAGCGTAGGATCGGCCCATGCAGACACGCACCATTGGAACGCACACGGTTTCGGCCATCGGGCTCGGTGGAATGCCCATGTCCATTGAAGGACGGCCAGAGAGATCACAAGCCATCGCCACGATTCATGCCGCTCTCGATGCGGGAGTGACGTTGTTCGATACAGCTGACGCGTACCACCGTGACGCCGACGAGGTTGGCCACAACGAATCCTTGATTGCTGAGGCGCTACGTCTCGCCGGTGACTCCGCCAAGGGAGTTCTTGTTGCGACGAAGGGCGGGCACCTCCGCCCCGGAGACGGATCATGGACACAGAATGGCGATCCTGAGTACATCAAGGAAGCCTGCCGTGCCTCGGCACGCCGCCTTGGCGTTGATGCTATTGGTCTTTACCAGTTCCACCGCCCCGACCCCAAGGTGCCTTTTGCCGATTCCGTGGGCGCTATCCGTGACTTGCTCGACGATGGCCTCATCGAGATGGCCGGTGTATCCAACACAGACCCGGACCAGATTCGTGAAGCGAATGACATCCTTGATGGTCGCCTTGTCAGCGTCCAAAACCAGTTCTCCCCAGTGTTCCGTTCCTCACAGCCTGAGCTTGAACTCTGCGCTGAACTCGGAATTGCCTTCCTCCCGTGGAGTCCGCTCGGCGGGATTGGCCGCGCGCGGACCGGTGATCTTGGGGGAGCAGGGCAGGCGTTCGAAGCCGTTGCTGAAGCACACCAGGTGTCCCCGTACCAAGCAACCTTGGCCTGGGAGTTGGCACTAGCACCCATCGTCATTCCCATTCCTGGTGCCTCGCGGCCTGCCTCCATAGAGGACTCCGTCAAGGCCGCTGACCTCACCCTCTCCGCCAACGAAATAGCCCGCCTGTCCGCCGCCTAGCGACAAGCACATCGAGAGTCGGTAGTGTCTGTCAGATTCCGGTAGTTCGAGTTGCCACAAGTATTTGCACAGGGCAGTCTCCTGAACGGCGAGATCCGCGCGCACAGGTGATTCCCAAATATGCGCACATTTGTCTGATGGGAGGGCACACATCTGCATGATTGAATGCGCGTGTGACGTGTGGTGTACATCCGGAGGGGACCTTCGGGCACGGGACTCGCCACAAGTCATCTCCTGACAGTGACCATTGTGCGTGGTACACTTTCGTACACAAAACTACCGAGAGGCTACTGTGCTAGATGTCGAGGTGAACCATCGCGTGTTCGAGAATCATCCTGAAATGATTCAGGAGGATATCGAGTATGCGATGGAAGCCGGAGCATTGCAATCGCAGGTGCGCCTTGGAAGCGATCCCGAATGCTATGTCGGAGCAGGGACAACCAGTAACGGGAAACTGGTGCAGTGGATCGGCATCCGGACATCTCCGCAAGGATGGTATGTCTATCACGCGATGGAACTGACAGAGAAGGTACGGCGAGAGTTAGGGATGAGGCGATGAGTGCAACGAAAGCCATCCGCGACATCAATGGCAAGTTGATTAGTGCTGCCAGAATCGACGAGTTATTTGAGCAGGCTGAGGCAGGGATTCTCCCGGGTCGCCCGGGTCCTGTGCGGATGGGCCGTCCCTTAAGTGTTGGGCATCAACCGGCAGGTACCCGCACCGTTCGACTCACGGCAGAAATGGATGCTGACCTGGTTGCTCGCGCTGAGCGTGAGCACGTCACGCCGTCACACGTGATGCGCGAAGCATTAGCGGCATACCTCGTCCCGGCTTGACAGCCCCCTGACGCCGACACTGTGTGAGGTCACTCCTCGGTGGTGGTGGACCGGGCGTTGGCGAAGGCGGCTTTCATGGTGGCGTTGCCACGGGTGAGGCGCTTGATGGTCAGTTCCTGGGCCTTGTTGTTAGCAAGTCGCAATTGATTGCCTGTTGTCAGGAGTTTCCGCTTGGTGGCTTCCATTGCTGCGATTGACTTATCGATCTGTTTGATCGCTTCTTCGAAGTTTGCCTGAGCACTGGAATAGTTCTTGTCAAACCCTTCCCTGAACTTGTTCATGTGATCTTCAAAGTTGGTGACATCCACGTTCCGCTGCCGGGCCAACTCCAACTCGGCCTTGGCCCCCGCAGAAGCCAGGGCAGCATTCCGCAGCAGCGTGATCAGGGTGATAAAGAATTGTGGCCGGATGACAAACATCTTCTCATAATTGTGGACCGCCACAATCCCGTCATTGTAGAGGTCATTGTCAGGCTCCAACAGGGAGACCAGCACGGCGTATTCGCAGCCCTTCTTCTTTCGGTCTGCATCCAACTTTTTGAAGTGAGCCTCGTTCTTGACTTTGCCGGACTTTCCGGTGTCCTGTTCGTTCTTCATCTCGAACATGATGGAGATGAACTCCACGGGTTCACTGGTAGCATCCAGGGAATCGGTGTAGTCGCGATAGACATAGTCACCCTTGGTGCCGTCCACCACCTCGGAATCCTTCTCAAAGTAGGCGTTCTGGAAGCCCAAGCCCCGGACTCGGTTGAACTCGATCTCACAGTGCTGCTCCAAGGTTTCGCCCACCATCTTGGTGGATTGCTTGGCCCGCATGTCCCGGAGCATCTCAATCTGATGGTCCTTTTCTTGAAGTTGCAGGCGGTATCCTTCCTTCAACTGCATTTCTGAGGTTTCTTTCTCGGCACTGAGGCGATCTGCCGCCGAACGAGCCGCGTCCCGCTCCTTCGCCACGGCCTCTACGGCCTTGGTGACGGCCAGTTCACGAGCTACCTCATTCTTTTCCAGTTCACTGGCAAGGCGGTCCCGCTCCGTGGTCACTGGTGCAAGCGCCTCCTGAATCGCTAACTTCCGCGCGTCCTCAGCGGCGCGCGCCTGAGCCTCGAGTTTCTCGGCCAAGCGATCTCGCTCAGAGGTGACCTCAGCAAGAGCGTCCTTGACGGCCACCTTCTGGCTCAGGGCACTCTTGTCAAGATCAGCCTGGAGGCGCGCTACATCAGCATCTCGGCTGGCTTTCAATGTTGCCAACTCACTGGCACGTTCTGCCTTCAAGCGAGCCACCTCGGCGTCCTTGGCGGCCACGGCGGCGTCCAGCGCCTTAGCAGACTGCGTTGCGGCCAACTCCAACTCCTGCGCTTTCTCACGCTCGGCTAGAGCGAGCCTTTCATGCAGGTCAGCATCAAACTCCTGGTCTCTGACCTTCTTTTGGATCTCCGAGTAGATGTTGTCACTCAAGGTGAAGGATTGCCCACAGTGGGGGCACTGGATTTCGAGCATGGTGTCACTCTCCTGGTAGATGGAATCCGCCTTGGAACCGTGTTCACGGAAACCGGGTGGACGGATTACCGACGGACTGTTTTAGTTTGTGCGGACCTGGTGGACCGATGTCACGAATCTACCTGGGGGGTGTGATATGAAATCCGCTCCAGGGCGATATGTCATTCACGTGGTGCCAGAACAAAGTACGTACGGTGTCAGGCCAACCATCACCGGGTCAGTTCAGCGAGTTTCACATCCGTGGCGGTGGCCGTCACCTTCAGTCCCGTGGGCTCCACCGTGACATTCTTCAGTGCAATTCCGGGCGGAAGCTCCAACGGAACGGTGAGGTTGGTGAGGCGATCTCCTAGATCAAAGGGGATGTCAGCCAACGCCACCGTGGCTCCGGCGATTTTCACATTCACCACGTCAATGCCGATGGTTGCCTTATCCACTACGCGCGGGTTCACAGTGGCGCCCACAAAGACGCCCAGCACATCGATGCTGACATGCAGAGCGCCGTCTCCCTCATCGGTAGATTGATTGAGGTCCACGTCCGTGCCCACTTGATCCTTGACCACATGCGCCAGCGTGGAAAAGCCGATGATTCCGGACACGGTAGCGTTGTCCACATGGAACGGACTGGTGGGAGCAATCCCTTCGGCATGCACCTGAATGTCCGTCATCTCGTATCCGCCAAAGGTGCCACGGGCCGCGCCACCATTGACGTCTTGGAGGCTTCCCCCTGCCAACTGCGTCAGGAACGGGAACCCTCCCATGGACACACTGAGATCCTCAACGGTTCCACCATGTTCTGACGCCGCCTGGGTCACTGCGTCTGCCACCGTCCGTTGGGCGAGGACGAGGGCAAGGCGGTCTCCGGCTACCAGGAGTGCTAAGAGCGCGGCCACCACAATGACCAACCGACGCACCCAGCGCCGTTTACGGGGAGGCGTAGAGGGAGGGCCTGCCACTTCCACAGCCATATTCCCGCTCGACGAATCCGCTGTGAGATCAGTCCCGGAACCCATCAGTGACTCCATGCCACCGACGGCACCCCCTTCATCGCTACTCATTACTCGTCAACACCTGACTCCTGAGGAGTTGCATCCGGAACAGCATCATCCTGAACCGCAACGCGCCTACGGAAGAGCAGACCAGCAATCACAGCACCGCCCAGGAACATGATGGCGGCAATCCAGAATGCCCGGGTGTCGCCGTGGATTGCCGCTTGCAAGGCAACCTCACCCTTGGCTGCTTCTTCCACGGCAGCTTGAGCGCCAGCCAGTTGTTCGGGAGTGGCGGTAGCCGCGGTGGCACCCACGCCAGCCAGGTATTCACCGGCCACGGCCAGGCCGTCAGGTCCCTGACCCCACGCGGTCCCTACGGCTTGTCCGTTGTTGGCTACCCAGGTAGTGATCACGGAGGTAGCAATGGTGTTGAGCACGGCCGTGCCCACCGCTCCACCAATCTGCTGTGCGGTGGAGACCATGGCGGACCCCACACCGGCGTATTCGTTGCCAATTCCCAAGGTGGCCGTTTGGATGGACGCTGGCATGGTGGTTCCCATGCCGAGACCCATCACAATCAGGCCGGGTAGTACGTGGGACGCGTAGGTGGAGGTAGGAGTGATGGAGGCCAGGATGATCATGCCGATGGCACCCAGAGTCATGCCGATGGGCACCATGACCTTGGGGCCAAAGCGAGGCAGGAAGATGTTGGTACACAACTGCGCGGCCAACACCAAGGCCAGGACCTGCGGCAGGAAGGCCACACCCGTGCGCATGGCGGAGTACCCCAGGTTGTTTTGGAGGTAGTAGGTGCCAAAGAGGAAGGCGGCAAACACGGCTGCACCCGTAATCAGGATGGCCAGGAGCGCGGCACCACGGTTCCGATCCGTCACGATCCATAGGGGGAGCAGCGGATGCTGCGAGCGTTGCTGCCACAGCACAAAGCCCACCAGCAGCGCTGCGGAGGCGACGAGTGGTGCCCACGTCATCGGTGAACTCCAGCCTTCTGGCGCCGCTCGGGAGAACCCGAACACCAGCGCAAAGAGTCCGCCACCGCCAAGCAACGCGCCGAGGAAGTCCAACTGTTGTTTCTCGCCTCGCGCTCCGGACAGGAAAATTAGGGTTCCCACCAGGGCGAACACGGCAATGATCACGTTGATGTTGAGCGTCCAACGCCAGGAGATGGCATCGGTGAGGAACCCACCGAGCAGCAATCCAATGGCGCCACCGGCACCGGCAATGGCACCAAACACGCCGAAGGCGCGGGCGCGCTCCTTGGGAACAGTGAAGGTAGTGGTGAGAACGGACAGTGCCGCCGGGGCGAGGACCGCCGCAAAGAGACCCTGCAATGCTCGCGCCGTAATGAGGTGCGTGAAGGAGGTGGATGCTCCACCAAAAGCAGAGGCGCCAGCAAAACCAATGATGCCAATCAGGAAGGTGCGCTTGCGTCCGAGCAGGTCAGAGAGCCTGCCACCCAGTAATAGGAGACCACCAAAGGCCAGCGCGTACGCCGTGACCACCCATTGCCGGTCATTGTCACTGAAGCCGAGCGTCTCTTGAGCGGTGGGAAGGGCGATATTCACAATGGTCATATCCAGGACCACCATGAGTTGAGCGGTTGCTACCGTTGCTAGAACCCACCATCGCCTGGGGTGGAGCTCCGGGGTCACCTGCGTATTCATGCTGTCAGCCTACGCGATTCTGCCCCGACGATTGCGCCTCGCGCCGTCGCTGTTGGATTTCGGCATCCTTTTTCAGCGCGCGGGAACGCCGCGAGAGATTGACCACAGCGGAAATGGCGCAGATAGCGGCCAGGACCACCATGGCTCCCGCCACCCAATCCGGGACGTCCGTCCAGAAATACAACACCAGGGACACCGCTAGGAAGAACAGTGAAGGGAATGCTTTTTTCATATCGCCAGCGTAGCGCGAGGGTGTGATATGAGTGACGGCAGCCACCCTGTACAGCCACCCACGGAAGCCACCTAAGCAGCCAAAGGAACCTCCAACGGAGCATTCAGCGGAGCCTCCAGAGC
The DNA here is from genome assembly GCA_031256435.1 of Cellulomonadaceae bacterium. Lineage (GTDB taxonomy): Bacteria > Actinomycetota > Actinomycetes > Actinomycetales > Cellulomonadaceae > Xylanimonas. The sequence goes on along the minus strand of JAIRQO010000072.1, from coordinate 4,401 downwards.
CGCCAAATGCGCACTGACCACGCCGGACACTTCAGCTAGATCAGCCTGGGCAACAGCGGAGCGTGCGGGCAATACCCACGGGTGGCTGGTGTGGGCGAGCCGCACACCGGGGGACTCCAGCCACGCCAGCACCAACGCGGCTTCCTCGGGCAGGCAGGCAGGCGCTGGCGGGATGGCGCCCTCCACGGATTCAGAGGTCAACCGCAGCGTGTCAATGGCCGCAAGGACGTCATCGCCAGGCTGCGTCACTACCGTTCCGGCAAAGCGCCCGTGTTTGACGGACACCAATTCCCACCCGCCCATCGTCGTCGGGCGTCCTGCTACCATCTCCGCACAACCTGCCACAGGAGCCAAACGTTGCGCTCTGCCGGCTCCGTTGACATAGGTGGACAATCGCGAGGTGAGCGCCCCCGCCTCCTCGAATCGTTCCTCAGATGCCAGTCGAGCGATACGCTTGGCCAGCACCTGCGTGACGGGGGAGGGATCGCCCAGGAGGAGTTCGCGGTCAAGGGGACCATCAGTGAGAGACCCGCTGGCAGATGTCACGGCGCGTACCGCCTCGCGCGCCATCTGGACGGAGGGGAACGGACCCATGTGGGCGGCGTCATCCCGTACCGCTTTGACCACCTGGAGTTTGTCTCCATTCAGCCGTACCCACGCGTGTTTGCCAGGGTATTTTGAGCGACGATTGAAGTGTGGCTGATGTTCCGCGATGAGGCGTAACTCCCTGACGGCAGCCTCCAGCGGCGAGGCGCACACAATGGGCGTGACGCCCTCCACCATGCCGAGCATTTCCTTGATGCGCTTGCGTTTCTCGGCGGCGGTGAAATACGAGCGGACGCGTTTGCGGAGGTTGGTGGAGGTACCTATATAGAGGACCTCACCACCGGGTCCGGTAAAGAGGTACACCCCGGGGGATTCGGGAACGTTGTCCGCCAGAATGCTCTTCTTCCGGATGGCTGGGGGGACGGGATCGGTTGCCGTGGCCAGATCCTCAAAGTGCGTGACGCCTAAACGTCCCAACCGATCAAACAGCCCGTGGAGGACATCCACGGTGGCGCGGGCATCGGCCAGGGCCCGGTGGTCTGGCGTGACCTCGGCCCGGAAAAAGCGGGCCAGGGTGCCGAGTTTGTGATTAGGAACCTCATCCTTGGTCACCACCCGGCGGGACAGCGCCACGGTGTCTACCACAGGGAAACTGGGCCACGGATAATTCAACCCTGCGCACGCGGCTTTCAGGAATCCCACGTCAAAGCCGGCGTTGTGAGCCACCAGAACACAACCTTGAGCCCACTCCAGGAAGGACGGCAATACCAGATCAATGCGCGGCGCGGTAGCCACCATCGCTGAGGTGATCCCCGTGAGCCGGGCAATGAACGCGGGAACTTCACATCCGGGATTGACCAGTGATTGGAATTCCCCCAGAATCTCGCCGCCGCGAACCTTCACCGCGCCAATCTCCGTGATGCCGGAATCAGAGGCCTTGGTGCCCGTGGTTTCCAGGTCTACCACCACAAAGGTGACGTCCTTGAGGGGGGTCCCCAATTCGTCAAACCCTGGCTGATACATCACATCGCTGACACTAATCGTCCGATGCCTAAGCGTCAGGCGCGTTGTCTCGTTACGCTGTTCTCATGGCTCTTGCAATTGGTGTTGACCTTGGCGGAACAAAGATCGCGGTAGGCGTGGTAGATGAGGATGGCAACATCCTGGCTCAGCGCAAAACCAAAACGAATCCGGATGACACAGAATCCATCAACAATGACATTGCCGATGCGTGCAACGCGTTGGCCAAGGAGTATGACGTTGAGGCGGTAGGTCTCACCGCTCCGGGATTTGTGAACCCCAACCGTAAGGTGGTGGACTTTGCGCCGAATATCGCGTATCGCCACTACCCCCTGGCGGACCGGGTAGCCGAACTGCTGGACAAGCAAGTTCCCGTGGTGGTGGAAAATGACGCCAACGCCGCCGGGTGGGCCGAGTTCCGCTTCGGCGCTGGCCGTGGCACCAATGACATGCTCATGCTCACCATTGGTACCGGCTTGGGCGGCGCTCTCATGGTGGGTGGCGAGTTGGTGCGTGGCTCCGGTGGCATGGCCGCCGAGGTGGGTCACATGCGCATGGTTCCCGGCGGGCATGACTGCGGTTGCGGTCACGAAGGTTGCTGGGAGATGTACGCCTCGGGTACCGCACTGGTGAAGGCCGCCAAGCGTGCTGCCATTGCGTACCCCAAGAAGGCCGCGCGCATTGTGGAACTCTCTGATGGCGAACGCAAGAACATCAAGGGCCCAGCGGTGACGTTGGCTGCTCAAGAGGGCGATGCTCTGGCACTGGACTTGTTGGCCAAACTGGGCCGCTGGATTGGTGAAGGCGCCGCTTCCGTGGCTGCTCTCATGGACCCGGAGATGGTAGTAGTGGGCGGCGGCGTGTGCGCCGCTGGTGACCTACTGCTCAACCCCATCAAGAAGGGCTTTGAGAAGCAACTTCCGGCACTTGAGTACCGCACCATGGCGGAAATCAAGTTGGCGAAGTTTGGTAATGACGCCGGGATCATTGGCGCGGCTGATTTGGCTCGACGGTAGGTTTCTCCACCGCACCACGGCACGGGGGTTTCGACCGTCGGCGCTTACACGCCTGGCTCAACCACCCGGGGTTCCAACCGCCCGTGGTTTCGACACGGTTGCTGCGCAACCGGCTCAACCGACGGGGCTCAACCGACGGGGTTCACCTACACCACGGCGCCGGTGTCATCATGGCTGTCAGAATCGTGTTGATGCGGCATTCGCCAGATCAACACGCCCAGCGAAGCCACAAACACCACGGCTCCGCCTATTCCCCAGAACCCTGGTAGATGGCCGTGCCCTGCCGCACGGACCATGAGCCATACGATGCCGAGTACCGGGACGCCCACTACGCACGTCCAGGCGAGCACCAGTAGAGGGTCGCGGCCTTCCACCACGGGCCCAGGGTCCGGCGGCACAAATCGCGTCTCGTCATCCTCCAGCGCCTCCACCTCCGGCGTGACCGGCCAATCCCGCGGACCAGCAAGCGGGCCTGAGCGCGGATCAGTCACCGCACCAGTCAGCGGTCCAGAGTGCGGACCGGGGAGCGGGGCGAGCAACCCGTGGACGGGTGCGCGTGGCTCCCGTCCACGCTCCTCAGGCACCGCCATGTCATCGAGTTCCGCCACAATCGCGTTGAACTGTTCGGTGATGGATTGAGCGCCATCGTCGTCGCAGGTGTTCCGCTTACGGTCATCAGCCTCACTCATGAGGCACACTGTAAGGGTGTTCTATTGGCTGATGCGGCACGTACTCGGCGGTCCGCTCCTCAAGGCGTATTTTCGACCCTGGACCAAGGGGTTGGAGAACGTCCCGGAGCACGGACGCGCCATCCTTGCGTCCAACCACCTTGCCGTGATTGATTCCTTTGTCCTGCCCCTGGTGCTGGACCGAAAACTGACCTTCCTGGGCAAATCTGATTACTTCACGGGCAAGGGCGTCAAGGGCTGGATTGTGGCGCATTTCATGCGCGGCGTGGGAGTCATCCCGGTGGATAGGGCCGGAGGTCAAGCCTCCGAAGGCGCGCTGGCTACCGGCGTGAAAGTTCTGAAGAACGACGAATTATTTGGCCTCTACCCGGAGGGAACGCGTAGTCCGGACGGCAGGCTGTATCGCGGAAAAACGGGCGTGGCTCGCATGGCGTTGGAGGCTGACGCACCCGTGATTCCCGTGGCGATGATCGGCACGGACATTGCCCAACCGCTGGGAGCAGCGTTCCCCAAACCGCACCGGATTGGCATTGTGTTTGGCGAACCGATGGATTTCTCGCGCTACAAGGGCATGGAAAATGACCGCTTTGTGCTGCGCGCTATGGCTGACGAGATCATGTACGCCCTGCACGCGCTGACGGATCAGGAATACGTGGACATCTACGCCGCCACCCAGAAAGCCCGGTTTGCCGCCGAACGTGAGGCCGCCAAGCACAATGTCACCCCCTCAGACTAGGCTGAGGCGTGACCACTAGTCCAACATCACAACCAACCCCACAAGAAAAGGTGCGTACACCATGACCGTTCGTCGCGTTGCATTGCTGACTGCCGGAGGATTTGCCCCCTGCCTGAACTCCGCCGTGGGTGGGCTCATTGAGCGCTACACGGAAATTGACCCCACCATTGAAATCGTCGCGTATCAGCACGGCTACCGCGGCCTGCTCACGGGTGACAAGATTGTCATCGACGACGATGCACGCAAGCAAGCCCCGCTGCTTCATCGCTATGGCGGCTCGGCTATTGGTAACTCCCGCGTGAAGCTCACCAACGCTGCGGACTGTGTGAAGCGCGGTTTGGTCAAGGAAGGTGAGAACCCGCTGACGGTGGCCGCCGAGCAATTGAAGGCGGCC
>JAIRQO010000088.1 GCA_031256435.1 Cellulomonadaceae bacterium | reverse complement strand
AAGAGGGCGGACCGCTGGAGTTCCGGCTCATGACCTTTGGCTACTTGGTGATCCGGGCGGCCCAACTGGAGTTGTGGGTTCGGGTGGCGCGCACGTCCGAGCAGTATGCCGAGGTGGCGTGGCGATCCGTGGTGGTCATGTTCGGTGCGACGAGCCTGTGGCTGATGCTCGCGCTGGTGCGGCCAGACGCGCGCATCGCCCTCCCGCTGGGAGTTGCGCTGGGCGCCATGGAACTGATCAAGCCCAAACTCACCCAAGGGCGAGCCACGGGAACGCCGTGGCATCCCCACCACATTGCGGAACGGTACGGCTTGCTGGTCATCATTGCGCTGGGTGAAGGAGTGGTGGGTGCCGTGGCGGCCACACCCACGGACCCAAGCCGTTGGAACGTGGACACCATCCTGGTGGCGATTGCCGGGGTGGGCATTCCGTTTGGGCTGTGGTGGACGTACTTTGGTGTGCCTTTTGGGGGGTTGCTTCACGCTCGGCCGAAGCGCGGCTTTGCCTTTGGGTACGGGCACATTGCCGTGTTTGCCGCCATTGCCGCCGTGGGAGCGGGGTTGCACCTGGTGGGGTTGGCCGGGCTGGACGGGGTGGTTCCGGAGGTTGCTGCGGAGGGTGCCCATGCTGTGGCGGAGGGTGCTGTTGCTGCGGCCGAGGGTGCCGGGGTGATAAGTGCCGCTGAGGGTGCAGCAATCTCGGCACGCACAGCGCTGGCCTGGACCGCTGCCCCCGTGCTGATTTTCAACATCTGCGTAGTGGCCATCCAATCATCGCTGGCGGGACGCCCGCGATTCGTCGAATATATTGGCCTGGCAGCGATGCTGGCGTTGATCATCCTGGCCTGGGTGCTGGCGGGATTCAGCGTGGGGTGGGGTCTGATCACGGTCATCGCGGCGGCATTCGCACCGGTGGTGACTCGAGCCGTGAGCAGCAGTCCGTCATGAGCGTCCTTTCTCAAGCCGTGGGCGTTGTAGTCATCATCCTCAATGCCATTGCGCCGCACAGGAAAGCCAAATCCTCGGTGCTGCTGTTCCTGCTGCTGGGTAACGTGCTCACCGTGGTGCAGTTTGCCCTGCTGGGCGCCACCACGGAAGTGGCCGTCATTGCCATCTCCACTATTCGGTCCCTGTGCTTCTTCCTGTATAGCCGCCGTGACAAGCGCGCGCCCTTGTGGCTGCTCGCGGTGTTCATTGCCTTGCAGTGTGGGGCGGTGGCCGCCACCTGGGGCGGACCGCTATCCCTCCTGGTCCTCTTTGATGTGGTGCAGACCTACGGGCAATGGCAAACCAACATGAAGGTGTTGCGCATGTGCACCATTGTGGCCAGCATTCCCCTGGCTATCTACGATCTCCTGGTCAAGGGTTTCACCGGCGCCCTGAACCAGATCATCCAGGCCGTGTCCGCCAGCATCGCCCTGTGGCACAAGCACTACCGCAAGGGCCGCCCGGCTGCCTAGTAAGGAGCCAACGATTTGGCCTCTGGCCTCCGATGCGCCATCCTTGGCCCATGGTGAGTAACGGGCAGCGGCTACGCATTGAGGCACTGGTGGGGCAGACCGGACCTATCCAGCAAACCTACGTGTTCGGCGCCATCCCGGACCAGAAACGCCGGAACGCGGTGCGCGCGTTCGCCAAGGGCATCCGGACGGGGGAAACACCCGTGCTCCTCTTTGACAACACGGTGTTCCAGTCCGCCAAGCACGGCTTCCTGCTGACGGATCGCATGCTCTACACGCGGAACATTGCCGAGCGGCCCACCAGCGTGCGCGTGGAGGATATCCGCACCATCACGTATCGGACGGCGGCTCTGGGCGAGGAGTTCACGGTGAACGCGCGCGGCCAAGCCATCACCATCCAAGCCACCTTTGCCGACAACAACAAACAGGGCCGCCGCCTGTTTGAGTTGCTCCGCGATGCCGTGGAGATTCTCAACGAATCGCCACATTCTTCCGACGACGATGCTGCGTCGGCAACCGGTGTTGAAGCCCCCACCCCCGTTGCCACAGCGCAGAACACCGCGCCAGGCCCCTGCCCCCAATGCGGCGCCCCCGGTCAACGCCTCCGCTGCGAATACTGCGACGCCCTCCTGGCCTGACGTCCTGGCCCGCATGTGGCCTGTTGTCAGGGGAGGAGTTGCCACCCCAGTGCGCGCGCGGCCTTCCGATCAAAGGTGACTACGCTGGTACATCCGGAAATCGTGGAGGTCTCAGCAATGACCGAATCCGCAAAGTCCGCTCCCGTACGCGCACGGGCAATCGCGCGCCGGATGAGGTGACCGTCCTGTGAGCGAATCACGGGGTTGTCTAAGAGCACCGTGAACCATCCGTAGATGTGTGAGGGCGTGCTCCGGAGTACTTGCCGCAGTACCCAGTACGTCTCAACCCACACCACGGTGGTGATGTAGCCAGGGGCGGTCTCGGTGAGTGAGGAGAACACCGCCGCAGCTGCCTCAGACTGCGCCGGGTGATCATCAACGAGGAATCGAACCAGTACGTTGGTATCTATCCCTATCACTGCACAGACTCCAATACAGACTCTAAAGCGCCAGCCACGATGGCGGCGTCCATGTCCTCCAGCGTCATGGGTGGCCCCTCGCGCCGAGCCACCCCCCGAAGGTCCATGATTGATGCGCTCGCGGGTGCCGCGCTGAGGGCGTAGGCACCTTCCTTAAGCCACGTGAACTCCACTTTTGCGCCCGTGTGGAGATTGAGATCCTTGCGAATCGCTCGGGGTATGGTGATCTGTCCTTTACTCGTCATCGTCCCAATGCTCATACGGGCATCCTACTCCTTACACTCCGGTAAGGCAACTGTGAGCCATCTATACCTAGGACGATGGTCAGTTCTCAATGCACTCGAGGCACTCTGGACGTGAAGAGTATCGCGGAAAATCGCGACGAGCTGGTACCGTGATGAACCAGCCGCGGGATTGACGCGACGCTGTCGCTACAATTCAGTTGGTCTCATTTCTGCAATTCGTCTTCCTGGAGGGATGAGACAAGAGGTTCTTGGTGAGGTATGATTGAGATCATAGGTAAGAATCTTGCGGAAGGTGCGTCGTGGAGTCGTCAGTCATAAGTTCCAGAGGTCAAACGGTGATCCCCATCGGAGTGCGCCGCGAGTTGGGGCTAGAGCCGGGGGACCGTGTGCGTTATCTACGCGCCGCAGACGGACACAGTTTTGTTGTCCAACGTCAAGAATCCATCGACGAGGTAGCCGCACGATTGCACGGCTACCTGAAACCGGGGATCGAACCGTTGACGGACCCTCGTTCCTTCTACGAGACACGCGAGCCCCGCGTGTGATGGGCGAACCAGAGTGCTTGGACACCAATGTCCTGCTGCGTTACGTTCTTGGCGATATCCCGCATCAGCAGGTTCGTGCGGCCACACTCCTGAAGAGCGGGAGGCGATTTCGCGTTCTTGACCCGGTGTGGGTTGAGATGGTCTACGCACTGGAGAAGCATTACGCCCTGGGCCGGGCCGAGGTGTGTGACATCCTCGTGACGTTGGCTGGCCTGAGCGTCATCGTTGGGGACGCGGAGGTGATGGCCAACGTGTGCGGCTCGTATCGCGATCACCCGAAGCTCAGCTTTGTGGACTGCCTGTTAGCCGAGCGTGCGCAACAGATAGGCGTGTCCCCACTGTGGACCTTCGACGAGAAACTGGCTAAACAGCATCCGTCTGCGACGTTGGTACCGTGAACCAGTCAGTTCCGAAGCGGGTCGGGACCCGTGTCGATGGTGGAGTCTCGATCCCCTTGATACACTTGGTGCGTGAAAAGTATCGCGGAGTTTAGGGTGGCAGCGGGTTTGACCCAGGCTGAACTTGCGCGGCGTGCGGGAACAAGCCGGACGAGTGTGGCCGCAATCGAGTCCGGCAAGCGCACGCTCACTCCCCAGATGCGCCGCCGTTTGTTTGACGCGATAGGTACACCCAGCAAGGCGCTCGCGGAACATCGCGACGAGGTGCTGGCGCGTGCCGCATCGGTGGGAGCATCGAATATTCGCGTGTTCGGCTCGGTTGCTCGGGGGACAGATACCCCTGATTCGGACGTTGATCTGCTCGCCACCCCTGAACCTGGAGCGGGTTTCCGATTCATGGCACTCTATGAGACGTTGGCCGATCTTCTTGGCTTTCCCGTTGATGTTGTCTCGGAGCGAGGTCTGGGTCCCAAGCACGCTCGCATCCTGACCGAGGCGGTGCCGTTATGAACCAAGCGCGAGACCGAATCGTTGCCACCTATGGTGAGAAGACCGCAGCGGCAATGGTGGATTTCTTGGACCATGCCCAACAAGCTACGTGGGCGTTATCCGAGCGGACGCACGTGGACCCTATTGCTGCAGAAATGATGGCCGAGTCCATTGCCCTGCGGCTTGGTGAGTCCCTCTACCGGGCAGGCCGCCAGTTTGTTGATGACAACAAGGATGTGGCCCTGCCTCAAATCGTTGCAACTCGGAATGTGGTAGCCCACGGCTATGACAGCGTTGACCACCAACTCATCTGGGATGCCATAGAAAACGACCTCCCGGCCGCAGTTCAGCGTGTCCAGGAACTGCTTGGCAGGTGAGTTGTGACTCGGTGACAGAGGCCAGCGCCAGTACAGGTCACCGCAGAATGAACTGCGAAAACCAAAGCCAACAATCCACCTCAGGCATGGAGCGCAGTTACACCGCGGGGACGTTTCGCCTGCGGAAGCCTGCGGCGCCTAGGACAAAGAGTGCTATGGCCAGCACTGTCAGGATGATTAAACCCCACCAGTTGTGCGGTCCGTCAAGAATCACGTTGGGCAGCCAATAGAATCCCGTTTGCCCCGTGGTGTGTTGCATGAGCAAGGGATTGGTGGCCAGAACCCAGGTGGGCATGGAGAACGCTTGGCCAAACATGCCAGCCACCAAGCCCCAGGCCACAAAGATCCACGGAACAGCGCCCAACTTGGGCACCCAGCCGTAGATGGCCACGGCAAGTCCCACCACGGCCAGGATGGGCGGGATGTATACCAACCCGGTCCCCACAAACTGTGTGAAACTGACAGCAGTACCGCCCGTGGTGGCCTGTCCCAGCCACAATCCCTTGGCGGCCAACACCATGAGCAACGCGGTCACCACTACGCCGGGGACCAGTTGCGCGGCAATCCACCGCCACCGGGAAACGGGCGCAGCCAGTACCACCTCGGCGCGCCCCGCAGATTCCTCGGTGCGAGCACGATTCACGGCACTGATCCCGTACGCCATGGCGCACACGGCGCCCATGAGGAGCATGATCCCCCCAAAGGAGGCGGCAATGGCCTGGGGGTTGAGCACGTCAGCAACAATGGGGTTTTGGGCCACCAAGTCACCCACCATGGATTCCAAGGTGTCTCCACCCAGGTAGGTTCCGCTGGCCACAAACATGATGGCAAAGCCCACGGCCCAGGCAATAGCGGAACCGCGCTGCTGTGTCCACGCCAACGCCACCGGAGAGGCTAGCGACGCATGGGCATCGGCACGTCCGGGTTTCACGGTCATCACGCCGGCGCCAAAGTCTCGGCGGGTGGCCACCCAGGCACTGATACCTAAGAGCACCAGGATGGACGCTACGGACAGGGCCATGGGCCACCATCGCAGATCCACGTAGATGCGCATTTGTTGCGCCCACCCAATGGGGGAGAAGAAACTCAAGAGCGAGCCTCCCACTGCGCGCATGTCACCAGCAGCACGGACAAACACGGAGGCAATCACCACGGCCACCGCTATTCCGGAGGCGGTGCGCGCGTGCTCGGTCACTTGCGCGGTGACCGCCGCAACCCCGGCAAACACCATGCCGGTGAGAGCCACGGAGGTGACGTAGGCCAGATTATCCACCTGGGGTAAGGAACCCACTTGCAGAGCAGCAAAGGACACCACAGCAATGACCACGTTGGCCACAAACACTGTCCCTAGGGCGGCCAACGTTCCTGCGTGGCGCCCCACGTCAGCGGCACGGACTAACTCGGCACGCCCGGATTCTTCCTCGGCACGGGTGTGGCGCACCAACTGCAGGATGCTCATGATTCCCACGGCAATGCAGAACCACAGCAGTAACTCGTTGGCCATGGTGGGGCCGAGCGTGTAGTGATCCAGGCCGTATCCGGGCCCGGCCATGAAGATGGACGCGGGGGTCCGCATGAGGGAGGCTCGGGCTTGTTGGGACGCAGTATCGCCAAACACGTCTGCCAGTGCCGTCATGCAATAGAGGTACATGGCGCCCATGGAGGCCGCCCATACGGCAATGCGCACCTTGTCACGCCGCAAGAAGAAACGCAGGAGGGTGCCGGTTCCGGCAAACTCGGAAGTCAGTGACGCGTTCACGCGGCGTCTCCACCCTGGTGGCGCCGTGCCCTGCGGCCCGCCAATCGGGACCTCACACCCCCGGCAGTCCCGCCGTCACCGTCGTCGTCGGATATGGCGGTAGCGCTCACGTCATCGCCATAGTGCCGCATGAACAACTCCTCCAGGGACGGCGGCTGGACCGTGAACCCCGTGACCTTGGCCGAACCCGCGGCAGCTAGGATGCCGGGCAGGTCATCGTTATCTACGTCAAAGGTCATCCGGGTGTCCGGCCCCGAGGGTTGGGCGTCCACGTCATGCACCCCGGCCAGGCCCGCCATGGTAGACACCACCTCCGGAGATTGCGCTACCAGCGTGACCGACGATCGTGTCAGGTGCCGCATGGACGCGAGGGTGCCGCTCTCCACGGCTTTACCGTTGCGGATGATGGTGACGGTATCGCACACCTTTTCCACCTCGGACAGGATGTGGGAGGATAGCAGCACGGCGCGTCCCTGCTCCTTGACTTCCCGCACGTACCCGGTGAACACGGACTCCATCAGTGGGTCCAGTCCGGAGGTGGGTTCGTCGAGAATGTATAACTCAGCGTCGGAAGCGAACGCCGCCACTAGGGCCACTTTCTGACGGTTCCCCTTGGAATACGTGCGGGCCTTCTTGCTGGGGTCCAGGTCAAAACGCTCCAGGAGTTCGGCTTTGCGTACCGGATTAGCGCCGCCGCGCAAACGTGCCAGCAGGTCAATAGCCTCGCCACCGGTGAGGTTGGGCCAGAGGGACACGTCACCGGGCACGTAGGCGAGGCGCTGATGGAGAGCCACCGCGTCCGCCCAGGGATCGCCACCAAAGAGGGAGGCCGTTCCGCTGTCTGCCTTCAACAGCCCCAGCAGTACGCGGATGGTGGTGGATTTACCGGCTCCGTTGGGGCCGAGGAACCCGGCTACCTCGCCCGGTTGGACTACAAGATCCAACCCGTCAAGGGCTTGGGTGGAACCAAATGCCTTGCTCAGGCCGTGGATTTCTATGGGAGCGCCCTGGGGTGCCATGGTTGTCCCTTCGGTTTTGGGTGGCGTTAGCACGGATTCTAACCGCAGGCAGCACCCGGCGCGGCCACCGATCAGGGTGTGCCGGGTTTCCGCTTTCCCGCCGAGTGCGCGGGACATTAGTGCCGCGGGGTGACACAATCCAGGCATGTCGCTGAATGAATCCCTGCCCACCCCTGACGCACGCCTGGGTAGCGGGCCCTCAGCGGAGGAGCGCGTCCTGCCAGCGCATCAGCGTTCACACAACCGCACGTTGGTGTTGCAGCACCTTTTCCATGAGGGCCTCACGTCCCGCGCGGATTTGGCCCGCGCCACCGGACTGACGCGCGTCACGGTGGCCGAGACCGCCACGGATCTCCTGGGTGAAGGGTTGATTGAGGAACACGGCGTTCAACGCGGCGGGACAGGCAAGCCAGCATTACTCCTGGCCATGAGTACGCACGGATTCCAAATTGTTGCCATTGACGTCACCGGAGCCGAGGAACTTCGCGGTGCCGTGCTCACCCTGCGCGGCATGATGGTGACCGAAGCCTCCATGCCCGTGGACGGAGCCACCGGTGCGGACCTGGTTGACAAGGTGGAGGATTTGATTCGCGCACTCATTTCCCAAGCCACGGCGGCCATCCTCGGCGTGGGAATCGGCGCGCCAGGCATCATCGGCGCGGACGGGACGGTCCACGAGGCCTCCAACCGCGGGTGGAGCGAACTTCCGCTCGCCGAGGACTTGACGGACAGGCTCGGCATCCCCGTGAGCGTGGCCAACGATGCCAACGTGGCCGCACTGGGCGAGTATTCCTTTGGTGAGGCCGCAGACAGCATCCTGTGCATTGCCGCGTGGCAAGGCGTGGGAGCGGGTTTGGTGATTGAAGGCAAGCGCATTGACGGCGCTCATGGTGCCGCCGGAGAGATTGGGCATGTCACCATTGACGACGACGGAGCGTTGTGTGCCTGCGGCAGGTATGGATGCCTGGAAACTGTGCTGGCCGAGGGAGCCATCCGGGAGGCAATTGCCGGACAGAACGAAACTCAAGCGGTGACCACGCTGGCCGGAATCGGCGTGACCGTGGGGACGGCCCTGGCGCCCATAGCTGCGGCACTGAACCTTGACGAGATTCTGTTCAACGGCCCCGAGGATCTGCTTGATGGCGTGCTGCTGGAGTCCGCCGAGGACACCTTGGCACACCGCATGCTCATCACGGATGAATCCCGGGTCCGGGTACGGATGGCCAACTTGGGAGCGGATTCGGTGATTTTGGGAGCAGCGTCCCTGGTGCTCTCTACACAACTAGGCGTGTCCTAAGATGCGCTTGAACAGGCTTACTGTGTGCCTGAAGAGGCCTGAGAGGCGGCTGAATTGCCCCAAGACGCGGCTGAAACGGCCCGATGAGGAGAGTGCCCTGACATGAAGCGACAAAGAAACACGATGGCTACGGTGGCCTCATTGGTCTCGGTGGCTGCGTTGGCGGTTGGCCTGACCCTCGGCCTTGCGGGCTGTGGCAATGGAGGTGCGGCAGACCCGGCGGAGCATGCGGACGCTGGAAGTGACGGCGCCACCATCACCCTGTGGCTGGCCGGTGCGGACACGCCGCAAGAACTCCGCGACTACCTGATCAGCACCTTTGCCGAACAAAACCCCGGTTCCACTTTGGTTATTGAGGAACAGGGGTGGGGTGACCTCATCCCGCAACTGACCACGGCCCTGCCGGACGCCCACAATACGCCGGACGTGGTGGAACTGGGCAACACGCAAGCCCCCACGTTCACTGCGGTGGGTGCCTTCCGGGAGATCAGTCCGGAGTTGTTCACCGAACTCGGCGGCGAGAATCTGCTGGCCTCGTTTGTGGAAGCGGGAACTTATGACGGCAAGATTTACGCCCTGCCGTATTACTTTGGTTCACGGTACATGTTCTACCGAGCAGACATCTGGGAGAAGGCAGGCGTAGACGTGCCCACCACGCTCGACGAGTTCACCCAAGCGGCGGTGTCCTTGACCACGGCGGACATGTCCGGATTTGCCATCGGCGGTCAGGACTGGCGTAACGGCATTTCCTGGGTGTTTGCTCACGGTGGTGAACTGGCCACTGTGGACGGCACCGAGTGGACGTCAACCCTGAGTGATCCCAACACCATTGCAGGCCTGGAAGCGTGGCAGGCGCTGTTCCAGGGCGCATCCCTTTTGCCCACCACGGACCGCGACGTGGCCTATTGGGACTTCCTCAATGACGGCACAGATGGCGCCCCACCGGCAGCGGCCACCATCATGGCACCCGGGTGGGCCCGCTGGTCCATGGGGGACCTCGCCGAGGACGGCGAAACGCGGGACGGCATGGCTGACGAATCCACCTTCAACATCTTTGCCCTGCCTGGGGTGGATGGCGGGATTGCCCCAGTGTTTGCAGGTGGATCCAACGTGGCCATCTCCGCGCAATCGCAATACCCTGAACTGGCCGAGAACCTCCTACGCATCATCTTCTCTCCCGAGTACCAACAAATGCTGGGGAAGAACGGCTTGGGGCCTGCTAACTCGGACTACATGTCCTCCTTAGGCGATGACAAATTTGCCACCACCATGATTGAGACGGCCCGAGATTCTCAACTCACACCCGCCGCCCCAGGGTGGGCCAGCATTGAGAGTGCCTTTGTGCTGGAGGAGTTCTTCCAAGCCATTGCCGAAGGTGGAGATGTGACGGCACTGGCCCAGGAGTTTGATGCCCGACTGACGCCCATGCTGAACGCTCGCTGAGGTAGCACCTAGGTTCACCACCCGGCTGCGCTACGCCGAGATACTGCGAGCCCTGCGGGCCGCAGCATGGCGGTTGGGACTTAGGGCGGCAGGTTGGCGGTTGGGCCTGGGGGCGGCAGATTGCTGGAGGGGAGTCTCACAATCCGGTAAAGGTACGGGATTGCTGACGCGCGCCCCGCATCGTGGCCGCGCAACGGACCTAGCCTTGTGTAGGTGACCAGAGATGCCCAGACTGCGCATGCTGCGTTGCTTTCTGATCCTGGGTTGACATCTGGCAATGAGTTGCGCTCTAGTTCTGCGTTGCCGTCTGGTCCGGCGTTGCACTCTGGTCCGCAGCCCAGGAAAACTCGGGCCGCCAGGATTCCGTATTACTTGCTCCTCCCTGCCGTCCTCATCATGGTGGTGGGCTTTGGGTACCCCGTGGTGTGGCAGTTTGTCACCTCGTTTCAGGAGTTCGGCCTGGCGCAGCAGTTTGGGCAACCGCCGGTATTTACTGGGTTGAGGAATTACGTAGGAGTCTTCACCGAAGGCAGAGCGCTGGCCGTGTTGGCGCGCTCCATCATTTTCTGCCTGGTCAACTCCTCCCTCATCATGGTGCTGGGGTTTGGCATTGCCCAGGTGATGCGAGCCGTGTACGGGCCCGTGCGCGTGGTCCTCCAAGTGTCTATGGTCCTGGCCTGGGCCACCCCCGTCATCACATCCGTCACAATATTCCGGTGGCTGTTTGACAATCGCACCGGGCTGGTGAATTGGGTGCTGCGTCAGGTGGGAGTGTCACCGCCCCATGGTGGTGCTTGGTTGTCCTCGGTGGGCACCTTCTTTGTGGTGGCCACCGTGGTGGTCACGTGGATGTCCGTGCCGTTTGTGGCGCTCTCGTTGTATTCGGCACTGACGCAGGTGGACACCGATTGCGTGGACGCGGCCAGAATTGACGGGGCCGGAAGCGCCCAGATCACGCGCCATATTATTCTGCCCTCCATTCGGCCCGTGCTCACCATTGTGGTGCTCCTCCAACTGGTGTGGAACCTGCGCGTCTTTGCTCAGATCCGGCTCCTCCAAGATGCTGGTGCGCCAGTATCACAGACGGACCTCCTGGGGAACTTCATCTTTGACCTGGGAATGGGGCGTAATGACTTTGGCGGCTCGGCCGCCGTGTCCGTGCTGGTCCTCGTGGTGACCACCATCCTGACCGCACCGTACGTCAGGCGCATGATGCGGGATGATGCGCCATGACTCGTGACAGCCTGACTCGTCGAACCGTAACTCGGCGCACCACAATCCGACGAGACGGCACTCGTCGAACAATGAACCGCCACAGCCTCACCCGCCAGGCCGGAAAAATAGCCCTGTCCGCTCTGGGCGTCCTGATTGCGTTGGTGTGGGCGTTCCCCGTGTACTGGATGCTGGTGTCCGCCGTGACCCCCAACGCCCGCCTGCGGGCCGTCACCCCCACGTTCTTCCCGGACCACTTCACCACGCGCAGTTTCGCCCGGCTCCTCGGCTCAGGCAGCAGTTTCTGGCCCGCCCTGCGCATGTCCCTTACGGTGACTTCCGTGGCCGTGGTGGTGGTGCTGGTGTGTGCTTTCTTTGGCGCACTGGCCGTGTCCCGGTTCCAATTCCGGGGACGCAAGGGCTTCATCCTGTCCGTCCTGTTCATCCAGATGTTGCCCGCGGAGGGACTGTTCATTGCGCAATACCGGTTACTGGCCAACGCCGGGATGCTGAACCGTGTGGGCGGGATAGCCATCCTCTATGCCGCCGCCATCATCCCGTTCACCGTGTGGATGCTGCGCGGGTTTGTGGCCGGTGTTCCCGCCGAGTTGGAAGAGGCCGCCATGGTGGACGGATTGACGCGGACGCAAGCGTTCAGGCGAGTGACCCTGCCATTGCTCGCCCCCGGTCTGGTGGCGTCCGGGGTGTACGCCTTCCTCCAAGCCTGGAACGAGTTCACCATCGCATTGGTAGCGCTCCCGGCAAATTCGTCGAACACGCTACCGCTGTGGCTGCGTGGGTTCATGACAGCCTCGGTGGCTCGCGGCGTGGATTGGGCGCAGGTCATGGCGGCCTCCACCCTCATCACTGTTCCCGTCATCATCCTGTTTCTTGTGGTGCATCACCACATGACCGCTGGTGTGGTGAGCGGGGCCGTGAAGGGGTGACAGGCGCGCCAAACCCCCATCGCGTTGCGCCGTCAATTATGACAACTGGCGGCACCTCGGAACAATGGCCTCATGACTGATTTCAATTCCACTCCGGAACAGCCCACCACGCCGCCTACCCCGCCTGTCACGCCTCCGGCGCCGCCCGCCTACGGCCAGTACGCCCAGCCGGGTGCTCAACAGCCGCCCACGGGTCCCGCAGGGTTCCCGCAAGCAGGGTTCCCCCAGGGCGGTATGCCCCAGGCCAACCCGTACAACGCCTTGCCCGTCACGCCGCAGTTGAAGGTGGGTGACGCTATGCGTTTTGCGTGGCACAAGTTCAAGCAGAACTGGCTTGCCTGGGTGCTGTTTTCCGTGGTCATCATGGTGGTCTCCGCCATTTTCCAGATCCCGTCTGCCAACCAGTTATCGGAACAGATGCAGAACATTGGGAACAACAACACGCTCGTACAGACCGGCGTCACCATCGGTGCCAGTTTCCTGTCCATGGTGGGTGCTGTTCTTGCCGAGGCGCTGCAGGCCATGGCCAAGCGTTCCGCCCTGGTTGAGGCTGACGGCGGCAAGCCTTCCTTCTCCCAGTTCTTCAGTGGCAATCGCATCGGCGTGGCCATCCTGACCGCCATCATTGTGTCCATCGGTACCTCCCTGGCTGCCGTAGTCACTCTCGGTATTGGTGGTTTAGTCTTTGCGCTCTTCACCGTGTTTGCCGTGTTCTTTGTGCTGGACCAGGGACTTACCCCGTTCCAAGGCATCGCCGCAAGCTTCCGCTTGGTGGCTAAGAACGCCGGCGCCGTCATTCTGCTGATGCTGGCCCTGGTGGGTATCAACATTCTTGGTGCTCTGGCACTCGGCGTTGGTGTGCTGGTCACCCTGCCGCTGTCCACCCTGGCCATGGGTTACGCGTTCCGCCGCTTGACCGGTGGCACCATCATCTGATGAGCCGCTTGATCACTCTGGCTGACCGGGTTATCCCGGCGCAGGCCATCTCGGAACACCTGGAAGCCCGCCCGCACCCGTTGGGGAACCCTGACGGTCCGGGTGCGCGCCCGCGGTGGAACCGGTTGGCCTGGGTGTCCCTGGTGCTCGGTGCCGTGACCCTGTGGGGACTCGGCTCCTTAGCCGCTATTCCCACGGGTTTGGTGGCTCTTCACCAGATCACCTCGGCCAGCGATCGCGAGCCGCAACGCGGCAAGGTGGTTGCCATTCTCGGCGTCATCCTTGGCGCAATTGGCACGGCCACCTTGTCCCTCATGGTGCTCCAACTCACCTCCTAGGTAAGTCATCTCTCACCCCCTCGGTATGATGAGCCGCGTGAATCAGGATCGTCGATTGGAGGTGTTGCGCGCCATCGTGGAGGATTACGTGACCACCCGGGAACCGGTGGGGTCACGGATGCTCACGGAGCGCCACCACCTTGGCGTGTCTCCCGCCACCGTGCGCAATGACATGGCCGCGCTGGAAGAGGCGGGCCTGATCATGCAACCGCACACGTCTGCGGGTCGCATCCCCACGGATGCTGGATATCGCGTGTTTGTGGATCGGCTCAGCGAGGTGAGGCCCCTGAACGCCCCTCAGCGGCGCGCCATTGAGGCGTTCCTGGGGCAGGCCATGGATCTTGATGACGTGGTGGCGCGGGCGTCTCGCCTGGTAGCGCACATCACAGGTCAGGTAGCCGTGGTCCAGTACCCGTCCCTGCGCAGTAGCGCAGTACGGCACCTGGAACTGGTCCGCGTGACCCCCCAGAGGCTACTGGTGGTGGTCATCACGGAATCCGGGCGCGTGGAGCAACGTTTTGTGGAGGTACCTGCGTTTGGCGGTGCCCCACAGGGCAGGGCTGCACAGGGTGGCGCTGTTGCTGTGGACGGCACAGGGGCTCTGAGTGGCGCTGCGGCTCTGGATGGTGCCGCTATGTTCGACGACGATGCGGCGCTGGATGACGCCCTGGTAGGTGAACTCCGTGCTCGCTTGAATGCCGCTGCGGACGGGAGGTCCCAGGCCACCTTGGCCGAGGCGCTCCCCGCTGTGTTGGCCACTACCGCTCCTGAGCATCAGGAGTTGGTGACCCGCATCATGGCCGCCGTGGCCGATGCCCTCACCGAGGAACCGGATCCCCGCATCGTTTTGGCAGGCACCGCTAACTTGGCCTCCACAGATGTGCGCTTTGAGCAAGGAATTCAACCCGTGTTGGAGGCACTGGAAGAGCAAATGGTGCTCTTGGGCTTGCTCACAGAGATGGCCCATGATGGTGATCCCGCCCAGGGCCCCGTGGAGTCCGTAGCGGTGCGCATCGGCCATGAAATAGGCCGAGATGGTCTCACCGAAACCTCGGTGGTGACCTCCGGGTACGGTTTGCCTGATTCCGTGGCCGTTCTGGGGTCGCTTGGCCCCACCCGCATGGACTATCCCGGTACCATTGCCGCCGTCCGTGCCGTAGCACGGTATCTCTCCCGGGCCCTGCCAGGGTAGTCAGGACGCCAATGAGATGACACCAAACCCAAGCCCATCAGAGGAACAAACGAGGAACAGTGGCTGACTATTACCAAACTCTCGGCGTAGCGCGCAACGCCACCGCCGAGGAAATCAAAAAGGCGTATCGCAAACTCGCGCGAGAACTCCACCCGGACGTGGCGGGAGAAGCGGGCGAAGAGCGGTTCAAGGAAGTCTCGGCGGCGTACGAGGTCCTGTCCAACCCGGACAAACGCCAACAGTTTGACATGGGCGTAGATCCCCTGGCTCCCGGCGGCGGAGGTTTCCCCGGCGGAGCCGGAGGATTCGGCTTCCAGGACATCTTCGAGACCTTCTTTGGCGGAGGCTCCTCGCAGCAAGGTCCCGTTCCCCGTGCGCGCCGCGGGCAGGATTCCCTGGTGCGCCTGGACGTGGACTTGTCCGAGGCGGCATTTGGCGCCACCAAGTCCCTCAGCGTGGACACCGCCATCACGTGCACCACCTGTACGGGCAAGGGCGCCAAGCCAGGCACCACACTCCACACGTGTACTGCGTGCCAGGGCCGCGGATCCGTGCAGCGCGTCCAGCGCAGTTTCCTAGGCCAAGTGATGACCACCCAACCCTGCAACGTGTGTGGCGGGTACGGCACCGTCATCCCGGACCCGTGCCCCGATTGTCACGGTGAAGGCAGGGTTCGGGAGCATCGCACCGTGTCCGTGAAGGTGCCCGCCGGGGTGGAGACGGGAACCCGGATTCGGCTCAGTGCCCAAGGTGAAGTGGGTCCTGGAGGTGGACCTGCCGGTGACCTCTACGTGGAAATCCGCGAACGCCAACACGAGGTGTTTATCCGCCATGGCGATGACATCCACTGCACCCTGGAAGTGCCCATGACCGCCGCCGCCTTAGGCACGGTGCTGACACTGGACACCCTTGACGGTCCGCAGGATGTGGACTTGCGCACCGGGACCCAACCAGGGGAGAAGGTCACCCTGTCCGGGCTGGGCGTGGGCCACCTCAACGGCAACGGTCGCGGTGACTTGGTGGTCACCGTCAACGTGGCCATCCCCAAGAACCTCACCGATGAGCAAACTAAGTTGTTGCATCACCTGGCCGAGTTGCGCGGTGAGGAGAGCCCAGAACCGCGCCTCGCGCCCGCCCATCCCGGCTTCTTCTCCCGTTTGCGGGACTCCTTCCACGCACGCTGACCATGACTGCTCCGGTCTTCATCTGCGACGACGGCTTTGCCGAGGACGTGGTGCGCCCCGGCGCGCGGTACGTTCTGGGTGGGCCGGAAGGCAAGCATGCCGGTGTTGTGCAGCGGCGCTCGGTAGGCGAGCGGATTGACGTGGTAGATGGCAGCGGACTGCGGTTGGAATGCGTGGTGAGCGCCGGATATGCAGACGGCGTTCTTCCGTTGACCGTGCACGCGGTGGTGCGGGAAGCCGCTGCTCATCCGCGGTTGGTGCTGGTGCAGGCGCTCGCCAAGGGAACGCGGGATGACCAAGCCATCGAGGCCGCCGTGGAGTGCGGGGTGGACGGGATCATTCCCTGGCAGGCCGACCGCAGCATTGTGCAGTGGCGAGGCGAACGCGGCCTGAAGGCGCACCGGGGATGGGAATCCGTGGTGCGAGCCGCCACCAAACAGTCACGGCGAGCCTGGCTTCCCGGAGTGGAATCGGTGGTGACCAGCAAGGTCCTAGCTCGGAGGATTGCCGGTTCAGACAGCATGGCCGGTGGTGCCATTGCTGACGCTGGTGCTGCGACAAGTCCCCGTGGTGCCATTGTCCTCCACGAGGAAGCCGAGGTGCCTCTGAGTGACGCCGTGCTGCCGGACCACGGCGATGTACTGGTGATCGTGGGCCCAGAAGGTGGCATTTCGGACGCGGAACTCGCGGCATTCTCTGCCGCCGGAGCCCAGGCGGTTCGCCTCGGACCCCACGTGATGCGCACCTCCACCGCAGGCCCCGTAGCCATCGCCATGCTCGCCCAGCGCCTAGGCCGGTGGTGAGGATGCGCAGGCACAAGCACGCAGACACCAGCACGCAGAACCGGGCGCACGGCACCGAGCACACAGAACCAACCACGCAGACACGAGCCAGTGCTCCGCGCCAGCACGCGCACCCCAGGCAGTAGGCTGAGCCCATGAACACGTATGTACGCATGACTGAAGGCCGTAAAGACCCGGATTGCATCTTCTGCAAGATTGTGGCCGGTGACGTCCCCGCCGAGTTTGTGGACGAATCCCCGGGCGCCGTGGCGTTCAAGGACATCAACCCGCAAGCGCCCGTCCACCTGCTGGTGATTCCCCGTGAGCACTACGGTGACGTGTCCGAACTCGCCGCCACCAATCCGCAACTCATGGCCGAGATGGTGGACCTTGCTGCGCAGGTGGCCGGAGATTTGGCTGACGGCCAGTTCCGCTTGATTTTCAACTCGGGACCGCGTGCTGGGCAATCCGTGTATCACGTTCACGGCCACGTGCTGGCCGGGGCGGATCTTGGCTGGACTCCCGCCTAGGTGTCCATGTATCGCACGGTCATCCCGTCCTCCGTAGATCCCGCAGCCGTATTCGGCCCGGGTGACGCTGTGTTGAAAGCCGTGGAGGACGCCTTTCCCCAGGTGGAGATTCACGCTCGCGGAAACCAGGTGAGCGCGTCAGGATCGTCGTCAGACCTTGCCATTGTGGGAACGCTCATTGATGAGTTAGTAGAGATTGCCCACACGGGTACGCCGCTCACCCAGGACGTGGTCCACAAATCCGCAGCCATGCTGGCAGACGCGCGCAGCGCCGTCGTACAACAACGTCCCGCCGAGGTGTTTACCGAGGCCATCGTGACCCACCGGGGCCGTGCAATCCGCCCCAAGTCCTTGGGCCAAAAGCATTACGTGGACGCCATTGACGCCAACACCATCACCTTTGGCATCGGACCTGCCGGGACGGGGAAAACCTACCTAGCCATGGCCAAAGCGGTCCAAGCATTGAGCGAGCAGCAGGTGTCACGCCTGATCCTGTCCCGGCCCGCAGTAGAGGCAGGGGAGAAACTCGGCTTTCTGCCAGGCACGCTGAGCGACAAGATTGACCCGTACCTGCGCCCGCTCTATGACGCTCTGCATGACATGATGGATGCGGCCAGCATTGCCAAACTGATTGAGAACGGCACCATTGAGGTGGCCCCGCTGGCGTTCTTGCGGGGGCGCTCGCTGTCCAACGCCTTTGTCATTCTGGATGAAGCGCAAAACACCACGCCCGAGCAGATGAAGATGTTCCTCACGCGGTTGGGATTCGGCTCCACCATGGTGATCACGGGGGATGAAACCCAAATCGATCTACCTGGTGGCACCAGATCCGGCTTGAGGGTAGTGCGGGATGTACTCGGCGCCGTGGAGGACATAGAGTTTTGTGATCTGAGTTCGGCCGATGTGGTGCGGCACCGATTGGTGGGGGAAATTGTGGACGCGTACGCGCGGTGGGAGGACAACACATGAGTATTGACGTCAATAACGAGTCCGGCTTTCCGGTGGAAGGGTTGAAGGAAGCCGAGTTGTCAGAACTCGCGCGCTTTGTGCTGGATTCCCTGCACGTTCACCCCGCTGCCGAGTTGGCCATCCTGTTGGTGGATGTCCCCACCATGACGGACCTGCATGTGCGCTGGATGGATGAGCCCGGCCCCACGGACGTGCTCAGTTTCCCCATGGATGAACTGCGTCCCGGCAGCGCTAATGCGCTTTCTGGGCCAGGGACCTTGGGGGACATTGTGCTCTGCCCGGAAGTGGCGGCGCAGCAAGCCCGCGCAGCGGGACACTCGCAAGTGGATGAACTCTTGCTCCTGACCACGCACGGCATCCTGCATTTGCTGGGCTTTGACCACGCCGAACCGGAGGAGGAGCGCGAGATGTTCACGTTGCAACGTCAACTCCTGCTCACCTTCCTGGCAAGTCAGGGGGCATGATGTCTGGAACCACCGTGGCCCTGATAGTTGTTGCCCTGCTTGCTTGGGTATTGGCCGGGTTAGTGTCCGCCGCCGCCGCTGCCGTGCTGCGCGTGACGCGCACCTCCCTGGCTGACGAGTTAGCGGAAGCCGAGCGCACCACGGGCCACTCGGCAAAGGCGCGTGCGGCGCGGATTCGGCGCGCCAAGCAGTTGTCCGTGGACCCCACCGCCACGGTGGCGTCCCTCTCCGTGATCCGTACCACCGCCGAGTTGATTGGCGCGGCATCTCTGACGCTCCTGATTGCTCGGTGGCTTCCGCACTGGTGGCACGTCCTGCTGGTAGTAGCAGCCGTGGGCCTGATTGCTGGATTGTTCATGGCTCAGGTGAGCCCCAGGCAACTCGGCTTCCGGCGCCCCACCAACGTGATTCTCCGGCTCACCGGCCTGATTAGTGCCGTGACGGCTTTGACAGGGTGGGCGGCCAAGCATGACCACACGGGCGACGATCCTGATGGCCACCAAGAGGAATATCTCCGGGAGATGGTGGACCGAGCGGGGGACAATGAGGTGATTGAGTCTGACGAACGTGAACTCATCACCAACGTGTTTGACCTGGGTGACACCTACGTCCGCGAGATCATGGTGCCCCGCACGGAGATGGTCACCATTGCCGGAGACGCCACGCTGCGCAACGCGATGCGCTTATTCCTGCGCTCCGGATATTCGCGCGTTCCTGTGACCGGCAGTGACTTGGATGACATGGTAGGCATTGCTTACCTGAAGGATATCGCGCGGACGTTGGAGGCTGACCCGCTCGCCGGGGACAGAGCGGTGCGCGGTACCGTGCGCCCCTGCGCTTTTGTCCCGGAATCCAAGCCCATTGATGACCTCCTGCGTGACATGCAGACGCGGGCGTCACACATTGCCGTCGTCGTGGATGAATACGGCGGGATTGCTGGGCTTGTCACCATTGAGGACATTCTGGAAGAACTTGTGGGAGAGTTGACGGACGAGCATGACGTGGCTCGTTTTGCCGAGCCTGAGGAAGTCAAAGCCGGCGTGTACCGGGTTCCCGCGCGTTTGCCCGTGGACGAGTTGGGTGATTTGTTTGGGCTTCGCCTCGACGACGATGATGTGGACACGGTGGGCGGTTTGCTGGCCAAGGCCTTGGGCAAAGTGCCACTCGCCGGTTCACAGGCCACCTATGAAGGTGTCAATTTGGCGGCTGAGCGCGTGGGCGGGCGCCGCAAGCAAGTGGAAACCGTGTTGGTGAGCCGCGTGAATTCTGACAATGACCAGGGTAAACACCCGCACAGTGAGCGAACTGAGGCCGAGACGGCAAGGATGGAATCATGACAGACACGCCTGCACACCGGTCCGGGTTCGCCTGCGTGGTGGGGCGCCCCAACGTGGGCAAGTCCACGCTGACCAACGCTATGGTGGGGGAGAAGGTGGCCATCATGTCCGCCCGTCCCCAGACTACGCGCCACACGATCCGTGGGATTGTTCACCGCGAGAACGCGCAGTTGATTCTGGTGGACACCCCCGGATTACACCGGCCCAAAACGCTGCTGGGGCAGAGGCTGAATGACCTAGTGGCCGGGACCTTGGGCGAGGTGGACGTGATCGCTTTTTGCATGCCCGCCGATCAGAAGGTGGGGCCGGGGGATCGATTCATTGCCGAACAGTTGGCTCCCCTGATGATTGGGCGTCGGTCCATTCCCGTGGTGGCCGTGGTGACCAAGGCTGACGTGGTGGACCGCGAACGGCTGGCCGAACACCTGATTGCCGTGGACAACCTGGCCGTATCCTTGGATCGGAACTGGAGTGCCATCATTCCCGTATCGGCCAAGGACGGGTACCAAGTGGACGAGTTGGAAAACCTGCTGATTGGGTACCTGCCCGAGGGTCCCGAACTGTATCCCGGCGGCGAGTTGACGGACGAGCCGGAACAGTTGATGGTGGCCGAGTTAGTGCGCGAGGCTGCGCTGGAAGGCGTGCGGGACGAGTTGCCACACTCGTTGGCGGTTGTGGTGGATGAGATTCTGCCGCGTCCGGGTTCCGGGGATGAAGCAGACGGCGTGCCTGAACTGTTGGACGTCCACGTGTCCGTGTATGTGGAACGCGATTCCCAGAAGGCCATCATCATTGGACGCGGTGGGTCCAGGCTGAGGGAGATTGGGACCACGGCAAGGCACGGCATTGAGAAACTGCTCGGCACCCGCGTGTACCTGAACCTGCACGTCAAAGTAGCCAAAGACTGGCAACGCGACCCCAAACAGTTACGCAAGCTGGGGTTCTAGGACACCCCCGGCGGTTCCACCCCACGAAGTTTCCTCGCTCCACTCGGAATACTTCGCGGGGACCCCGGCGGCCCCACCCCACCCGTCATTCTGCGTGGAGCGGAGCGGAATCGCAGAATCTCTCCTGAGGCAAGAAAGATACTGCAACTGCGAATCGCTCACGCGATCCTCCGTGCAGTATGACGGTGAGTTGAGTGATTGTCCACAACCCGAAGCCTTGTCTGCGCTACGATTCCCGCGTGACAGCAGCACCAACTAGCGCCGTTCGGGCCCGAGGCTTGTCCGTTGTACGCGGCGGCAAGGACATCCTGCACGGCGTGGATCTGGACATCCCAGCCGGGCACGTGACTGGACTCCTCGGCCCATCGGGCTCCGGGAAAACAACCCTCATGCGTGCCATGGTGGGCGTTCAGGACAACGTCACCGGCGAGTTAACGGTGCTCGGCGAACCAGCGGGCGCAGCAGCCCTCAGGCGACGCGTGGGGTATGACACCCAGGCGGCCTCGGTGTACGCCGATCTCACGGTTCGCGCCAACGTGGAGTACTTCGCGTCCCTTGCGGGACTACGCGGCTCCGACGCCAAAGACGCCGTGGATGCAGCGCTCACATCCGTGGACCTCACGTTCCATGCGGCACAGCGCATCGCGTCTCTCAGTGGTGGTGAACGTTCGCGCGCGTCCCTGGCCGCCACATTCGTCGGGAATCCAGAACTCATCATCCTCGACGAACCCACCGTGGGGCTTGACCCCGTGCTTCGCAGAGCATTGTGGGAGTTGTTCCGACGGTTAGCCGATGATGGCCGAACCCTCGTGGTGTCCAGCCACGTGATGGACGAGGCGAGCCGGTGCGACCGCCTGATTTTGATGCGTGACGGCCGAGTTATGGCGAGCACCACGCCGGATGACTTGCTGGCGGACACGGGAACCACGGACGCTGAGTCCGCGTTCCTCGCCCTGATTGACCGCGAAGGGAGCGCCTCATGAGGCTCACTCTGGTGACCGCCAAGCGCGTGCTCACTCAACTGCGGAGCGATCCGCGCACCATCGCCATGATTATGGTGTTGCCGTGCCTCATTGTGGGTCTGATTGCGTGGATGTTCCACGGGACGGACACGTTGGATCGGTTTGGGCCCGTGCTGATTGGCTTCTTTCCGCTGTTTGTGATGTTCCTGATTACGTCCATCACCACGCAGCGGGAACGGTCCTCCGGGACGTTGGAGCGTCTGATGACCACCCCTTTGCGGAAGGGGGACCTGATGGGCGGGTACGTGCTGGCGTTCGGTTCGCTCTCCGTGATTCAGGCGTTGGTGGTGACGGGTTTTGCGCTCGCTGTGGGGATGGACATGGCGGGTTCCGTGCCGCTGATGATCCTGGTGGCCATGCTGAGTGCCGTGCTCGGCTGCGCGCTGGGGTTGGCTGCGTCCGCTGTGGCCCGCACCGAATTCCAAGCAGTCCAGATGTTGCCGCTGGTGATTGTGCCGCAGATCTTCACTGCGGGAATCTTCCTGCCGCGCGAGGCCATGCCCACGGCTCTGCAATGGATTGCCAACGTGCTGCCATTGACCTATTCCGTGGATGCCATGCAGAAAGTCACCGCAGGGCAGGGCCTAGGGGAGATCGCCACGGACCTGGTGGTGGTAGTGCTCTGGATCATCGGCTCCATAGCCCTAGGCATCCTCACCCTCCGCCGCCGCACGGACTAAGAGTCCCGAGAAAAGGAACGGGACAAGCGCCGAGACGAGATTCTGCGAGGCGCCTTTGGCGCTCGCAGAATGACGTGTGGTCCCTGCGTCCGCAGGGGTTTCGACCGACGAGATTCCGGTTGGCTTTATGTAGTGGTTGTGGGTCCGGATTGAGGGTGGTTTTTACGTCCTGGGTCCGGATATCTTACCTAATGGGGCTCATTGGGTAACTTTTCCGGACCCAGGATGGTGGGTGGGGATGTGATCCGGACCCAGGATGGTGGTGGGTGGGGATGTTGCCCACAGGGTTTCGACCGACGCGCCGGAAGGCGCTGGCTCAACCGCCCGAGTTAGTTGTCCTCGGTGCTCGTGTCATCCGTAGTGTCTGTGCCAGTGTCCGTGGTGCCAGTGTCCGTACCGGTGTCGGTGCCGGCGCGCTCGCCGCGAGCGGTGCGGACCCAGTCCGTGATCTCGTCAATGTTGGCGGGCACGGCCAAGCCGCACTGGTTCAACTCTTGGGTGAGCTTCAGGGTGATGCCCTGCTTGCCCTCGGCAAACGCTTCGGCGGTGGTCCCAGACTCCACCGTGGAGTTGGCTAAGTCAGAAACGCCCTCGCACAAGTGCATGACCTTGCCACCAGCAGTGAAGAAAACCTCGTCCTTGCCTGTCAAGGAGGTGACCACCTGAGATTCCACGGCGGCCTGTTCCTGGCTGAACGGCTTGGTGTCCACGCCCGCAGCGGTAGCGCCCAGCGCCACCACAATGCCGATGATTCCGGCAATAGTTTTCTGCTTCTGGTCCATGTCCTTGTTGAGGAATATCAGAATAATCAGCGGCAGGAACGCAATAATCGTCACAATGGCGCCCAACTGGTTCTGCACAAAGAAGCGCACCGTGTCCTTGCGGGAGGCGGGATCTAAGCGGTTGGCCTTCTTCCACAAGAGCGAGCCAGCCACAGCCAACGCACCAATCACCACGATCATGGCAATGAGCACCCACCAGCGGTTCTGCGGGAAGCCCTGGTGCGCCACCACGTCGTCGGCAGAAGGCCGCAACACCACAAAGATGGCCACGGCCTCGCCAGCAATCGCCAGCGCCCAGCAGATCCACGCAATGATCCGGTTCCGGGTGGCCTTTGCTTTGGCCTCAGGAGTGGGAGTGAAAATCCGCTCCTTGGGTTCCTTGCTCGCTTTGGCAACGGTTGCCTTGGCAGCACGTGCCTTCTTCGGCGCTGCGGCAACCGCGCCGGCACCCACCTCGGCTGCCTCGGCAGCCGTCGTCGAATCAGACGCGTCAGCCACATCAGCCGATGCCGCCTCCACAGCCTTAGCGGCCTTGGCCTCGGCCGCTTTGGCCTTCCGAGCGGCGGCTGCGGCAGCCTTCTTGGCGGCCGCTTCCTCTTCCGTCAGCGGGGCTTTGTTGGCAGACTTCTTTTTTGGTGCATCACCAGCGGTGTTAGCCACGGTTTCATCCTTCATTTTGGAACAACGGGATAAGCCAGAGAGTAGTCCGCCGCCTGCCGTCATGCCCGCCGATACGCCGCAGGGCGTGAAATTTCCCGCATCAACCCATGACGAGCGCCACCACGATGCAGCCCTCGGCACTGTTGCCCACCCCAGCGAACGCGCGCCGGTAGGGTGTGCGGGTGCACGTACCCTCTGACAGCAACACCTTTGCCCCCCGCGCCACGGGCATTGCCCGGATGAATCCGCAACACACCTCCGGAATGCCTACGCACAAATATGTGCCCTTTGGCAGTCAGATTCTGGTGTCGCTTCCGGACCGCACCTGGCCGGATCACACCATCACCACGGCACCACGGTGGTGTGCCGTAGATCTCCGCGATGGCAACCAAGCGCTCATTGAACCGATGGATTCCACGCGCAAACTGCGCATGTTTGAACTCCTGTGCTCCATGGGCTACAAGGAGATTGAGGTAGGTTTCCCCTCCGCGTCACAAACGGACTTTGATTTTGTCCGTATGCTGATTGACCAGAATCGTATCCCCGACGATGTTGTCATCCAGGTTCTCACTCAATGCCGGGACCACCTCATTGAGCGCACGTATGACGCGATTCGCGGTGCCAAGCAGGCGATTGTCCACATCTACAACTCCACGTCCATCCTGCAGCGTGAAGTGGTGTTCCGCACGGACCAGGAAGGCGTGATAGATATTGCGCTCCAAGGCGCCCGTTTGTGCCGGAAACTGGAAGAGACCATCCCGGAAACCGCCGTGTACTACGAGTACTCGCCGGAGAGTTACACCGGAACGGAATTGGAGTTTGCCGCGCGGATCTGCAACGAGATCCTGGACATCCTGGAGCCCACGTCCGAGCGACCCGTCATCATCAACCTGCCCGCCACGGTAGAGATGGCCACGCCCAATGTGTACGCCGATTCCATTGAATGGATGAGCCGGAACCTCAAGTATCGCGAGAACGTGGTGCTGTCCCTGCACCCCCACAATGACCGCGGCACGGCGGTGGCCGCCGCAGAACTCGGGTACCAAGCCGGAGCGGACCGCATTGAAGGGTGCCTGTTTGGCAACGGCGAACGCACCGGAAACGTGGACCTTGTCACGCTGGGAATGAATCTTTTCTCCCAAGGGATTGATCCGCAGATTGACTTCACGGTGGAAGGGGGCATTGACGGTATCCGACGAGCCGTGGAGTACTGCAATCAGCTGGGAGTTCACGAGCGCCATCCATACGTAGGCGAGTTAGTCTTCACCGCCTTCAGCGGTTCCCACCAGGACGCCATCAAGAAGGGCTTTGAGCACATGGCCGAGCGTGCCAATGCCGCTGGCGTCAGCACGGAGGACCTGGTGTGGGGAGTGCCGTACCTGCCCATCGATCCGCATGACATTGGCCGCTCTTATGACGCCGTGGTGCGCGTGAACTCGCAATCCGGCAAGGGCGGGATTTCCTACTTGCTGAAAACGGACCACAATCTGGACCTCCCCAAGGGCCTACTCATCGAGTTCTCCAAAGTGGTGCAAAACGTCACTGACACCGAGGGCCACGAGGTCACGGGCGACGACATTTGGCGCATCTTCACGGACGAGTACCTCCCCGCCGCCGAGCGCAGCGAGGTGGAAGGACTGCAACCGTGGGGCCGCCTGCAACTCCTGCAAACGCGGACCGTGGCCGCTACCGATGGTGCTACCACACTCTCCGTGGACGTGGTGAACTACGGCAAGGCGCTGACCTTGGAAGGCACCGGTAACGGACCCATTGATGCTTTTGCCGATGCCATCAACGCCATTGACGCCAACGTGCGCGTACTGGATTACGCCGAGCACGCCCTGTCCGAGGGCGGGGACGCCATGGCGGCGGCCTATGTGCAATGCCTGGTGGGGGATGACGCCCTCTGGGGCGTGGGCATCCACCCGTCCATCACCACCGCCTCCCTGAAAGCCATCATCAGCGCCATCAACCGCGCCGAACATCCTTAAGTCACCCCACAAAGTTTCGCTGCTACGCTGCGAATACTTTGCGGGGACCCCGACAAGTTACCCCACAAGCCTTCCCCCCACCGTCGGTTGAGGAGCCCGCAGGGCGTCTCGAAACCACGGATTTCCAGGTGGTGTTCGTGGTTTCGACACGGGCCAGCGGCCCTGCTCTACCGACGAACAGTCCGCGCAACGCCAAAGGAGCACCATGCCCACGTATCGTGACGAGGCGGTGGTGTTGCGCACGCATAAGTTGGGCGAGGCGGACCGCATCATCACGATGCTCGGGTACACCCACGGGAAATTTCGCGCCGTAGGACGCGGGGTGCGGCGAACATCGTCGCGCATTGGGGCACGGCTCGAACCGTTCATGGTGGTTGACGTGCAGTGTTACACGGGACGCACGCTGGACACTGTCTCGCAGGTAGAGACCACCGGCCCATATGCGCGTCCCATTTGCGACGACTACGCGGCCTACACGGCCGCGGCAGCGATGTGTGAAGCGGCGGATCGGTTGGTGGATGAAGGTCAGCCAGCCGTGCAACAGTTCTGGCTGCTCAAGGGTGCGCTTAAGGCGCTCGCGGACGGGGAACACCCGGCTCCGTTGGTGTTGGACTCGTACCTGATGCGCGCCTTTGGGGTGGCAGGGTGGGCACCGAGCCTGCTGAATTGCGCCCGGTGTGGAGCGCCAGGACCGCACGCGGCGTTTTCCGTCCCTCTGGGTGGGGCCGTGTGTCCCGCTTGCAGGCCGCCAGGTTCCGCAGCGCTTTCGCCCGATGCGTTCACCCTGCTGGGGGCGCTGATTTCCGGCGATTGGCCGACGGCAGAATCGCAGAACACGCGCACGCGCGCGGAAGCCAGCGGACTCATTGCCGCCTTCACGCAGTATCACTTGGAACGCTCGCTGCGCTCCCTCAAACACGTGGACCGTACCTGACCATACCGCCGTGGGGGTGCGCCGGTACGCGTATGAGTGCCCCACATTCAACCACCCACTCACCCAAGCGCATGCAGATTGCCGTGGGGGTGCGCCGGTACGCGTATGAGTGCCCGTACGCGTACGTCCACACCCCCACAACTAGGTGGGGGCACAAAAAGCCTAGGCGGCGCAGGTACAGTGTGACCGTGCCCGCTTCAGCCACCCCGTCCGGTACCACCCTGCTTGGTACCAACCCGTCCGGTACCACCCCGTCCGGTACCACCCTGCTTGGTACCAACCCGGCCGGATACGTCAACCCTCCCGCGCACCCGTCTGGTGCCATGCCGCCCAGGATCCCTGCGGATCGCCTGCCGAAGCACATTGCCGTGGTGATGGACGGCAACGGCCGGTGGGCCAACGAGCGCGGCCTGAGCAGGATTGAAGGGCACAAAGAGGGGGAAAAGCGCCTCCTGGATGTGGTGGCCGGCGCGGTGGAACTCGGGATTCAGCACATCTCCGCCTACGCTTTCAGCACAGAAAACTGGAGGCGATCCCCAGAAGAAGTGCGGTTCTTGCTGGGGTTTTGCCGGGACATCATCAGGTCTCGTCGTGATGAGATGTCCTCCTGGGGGGTGCGCATCCGCTGGGCGGGGCGCCGCCCGCGCCTGTGGGGATCAGTCATTCGCGAACTCGAGGTGGCCGAGGAAATGACCCGGCACAACACCGGCACCACCTTGACCATGTGCGTGAACTATGGCGGGCGCGCTGAGATAGCAGACGCCGCTGCCGCCATTGCTGAGCAGGTCAAACGCGGGAAACTCAACCCGGCTCGGATCACAGAGAAGACCATCCAGCGCTATCTGGATGAGCCAGACCTCCCTGATGTAGACCTCTTCCTGCGCAGTTCCGGCGAACAACGCCTCAGCAACTTCATGATCTGGCAATCCGCCTACGCTGAACTCATGTTCATCCCCGAACTCTGGCCGGATGTGGACCGCCGTCACCTGTGGCGCGCGTGCGAATCCTATGCGCAGCGAGACCGGCGCTACGGCGGCGCTGTGGACAAGATGATCCCCGACGAACCTGCAGGAGCGTAATCCCATGGCTTTGATCCACGCCACCGTCATGTCCAACGCTTTGGGGCGGACCGTTCCCCTCCACGTGGTGTTGCCCGTGGACAAATACGCCCATGACGGGACCCTGATGGGCAGCACTCAGCCCCTGAAAACGCTCTATCTCCTCCACGGTTTGGTGGGTTCCAGCGTGGATTGGGTCACGGGCACGCGCATCCAGCGCTGGGCGGAGGATCGGAACCTGGCCGTCATCATGCCCTCGGGCGATAACGCCTTCTACGTGGACTCTGGCCCATATGCCAACTACGGCGCGTTTGTGGGAGAAGAACTGGTGGCTCTGACCAGGCGCATGTTCCCGCTGTCCTCCGCGCGCGAGGACACCTTCATTGCCGGGCTGTCCATGGGCGGATTTGGGGCGCTGCGCAACGGTTTGAAGTACCACACCACCTTTGGGGCCATCGCCTCCCTGTCCGCTCCGCTGGACCTCTTTGACCCGGCGCGGCAGGGACCCGGCGCGCACGTTCCGTATCAGATGTACCTGGGCCCGGTGGATTCGGCGGTCAACACGGACAACAACCCGCTGTTCACGGCACGGCAATTGTTACGACGACGAGCCTCCGGAGAAAGACTCCTGTTACCAGACGTGTATCTGGCGTGCGGCGCGGAGGATCGGTTGCTTCCATCTAACCGGGAGTTCCGTGATGCCGTGGCCGGGACGGCGTTGAATGTGACGTACAGCGAGACTCCCGGTGGCCACGATTGGGATTACTGGGATACCACCATTGCGGATGTGCTGGAGTGGCTGCCGCTTGATGCCCCCACGGCAGGGATGTCCAGTGGCAACGTGCGGTAGGGAGGCGTGAGGCGAGATCCTGCGAGGCGCTGCGCGCCCGCAGGATGACGGGGTGAGGCGCAGTGGTTTCGACCGTCGCGCCTTGCGGCGCTGGCTCAACCACCCGGGTAGGCGGGTCAACCGACGGCGCTGGCTCAACCACCCGGGTAGGCGGGTCAACCGACGGTGCTGGCTCAACCACCCGGGTAGGCGGGTCAACCGACGGTGCTGGCTCAACCACCCGGGTAGGCGGGTCAACCGACGGTGTGCGCGGCAGCGTTGCTGCAGGTCGGGCAGATGCCCCAGAGTTCAATGGTGTGGCTGATGGACGTGTAGCCGTGATCGCTGCCCATTGCTTCCGCCCAGGTTTCCACGCTGGGGCCGTCAATCTCCACGGTGGCACCACACTCGCGGCAGATCAGGTGATGATGGTGGGCTTCGCTTTCACACAGGCGGTACAGGGTCTCGCCATCGGAATCACGCAGGGAATCAATCTCGTGGGCTTCAGCCAAGGCGGTGAGTGTTCGATACACCGTGGCCAAACCCACAGCGTCGCCGGATTCTGCCATGCACTCGTGCAAGTGCTGGGCGGACACAAACTCTTGATGGTTGGCCAGCGCCGCCATGACGGACACGCGCTTCTTGGTCATGCGAAGCGTCATGCGGGGGATTCCAGACGGTCCGCCGGGCTACGGGTGGTTTCGACCGTCGCGCCGATCGGCGCTGGCTCAACCATCCGGGTCTGTGCTGACGCGCCTGGCTCAACCGTCCGGGTGGGTGCTGGCGCGCCTGGCTCAACCACCGGTGACGCTCCTGCAGCGTCCCCGCTCACGTTAACATCGTCGGGAATATCAGGGTGCGGATCGCTTGCGTCATCGTCGTGCCCAAAACGGTGATGGATGAGCGGATGGACGGCTACGGAGAGGAGATACACCACAATGGCGAGTACCACAATGGTGGCGCCGGGGGACACGGGGTACCAGTACGTGATGATGAGGCCGCCGAGGCACACGAACACCCCCACCACGCAGGCTACCGCCATGGTGCGGCGGAAACTGTGGGTGAGTTGCTGCGCCACGGCCACGGGAACAATCATCAGCGCGGATACCAGGAGCAGGCCCACTACGCGCATGGCCACGGTGACGGTCAACGCTGCCACGATGGCCACGGCCATATTGAGCAGCCACACGGGCATTCCCGAGGCGATGGCAAACTCTTCGTCGTGACTGACGGCAAACAGTGCGGTTCGCAGGCCGAGGCCCACGGCAAGGATGATGGCGCAGAGCACTACCGTGGTCCACAGATCCGCCATGGACACCGCAGCGATGGAGCCGAATAGGTACGCCATGAGGTTGCCGGAGGTTCCCCCCGCAATGCCGATGATGAGCACCCCGCCGGCAATGCCGCCGTAGAACATCAGCGCGAGGGCCAGGTCACCGGAGGTTTTGCCGCGTCGTCGAACAACCTCAATGAGAATCGAGCCGATCACGGCGGTCACTACGGCCCCCGGAATTGTGAGCACGTCATACGGGCGCAGGCCCATGCCCACGCCGATCAGCCAGCCGAGAGCCACCCCGGTCAGCGCGATGTGGCCGATGCCGTCCCCCAGAAGGGATAGGCGCCGTTGCACCAAATACGTCCCGACAATGGGGGCGCACGCTCCCACCAGTAATGCCGCGACGAGAGCGCGTTGCATGAGCGGGTCCGAGAGCATCATCTGGATGTTGTCCCACATGTCAGTGCTCCTCGTGGTGGTGGCCGGTGGGTTGGTGACTGGGTTGGCCGGTGGGTTGGTGACCTGCGTGGTGGTCGCCGTGGTGATCAACATGATGATCGGTGTGATGTTCCGTGAGGGCTGCTACCGGGTGGTCCATACCAGCAAAGCCGGTTTCATCATGGCAATCCGGGTCCTCGGCGTCCGGGGCGTGCGGATGAACGTGCTGATGATCTGCGGCGTCATGGCCTGGACGCGGCGTTGGCGGGGCGCCATCATGGATCACCCTGCCGTGACGCAACACCACGGAGCGCGTGATGAGCGGGGCGAGTTCCCCCAGTTCATGCAGGACCACCAAAACCGTGATGCCTTGCTGGATGAGAGTAGCGAGCGTTTGTGCAAACTGTTGCTGGGAGGGAAGGTCCACCCCGGCCACAGGCTCGTCGAGAATGAGTACCTCCGGGTTGCGCACCAGCGCACGCGCAATGAGGACGCGTTGCTGCTGGCCGCCCGAGAGGTGGATGGTGGCTTCGTTGGCCCTGTCGGCCAGGTCCACTTGGGTGAGGGCAGAGAGGGCTGCGTCCTTCCAGTTGCGCGGCAAGCGCCACTTTCCAGGCCCCAGCAGGCCCGAGGCCACCACTTCCAGGGACGTGGCGGCAATACCTCCAGCAGCAGAAACGCGTTGGGGAACGTAACCGATCTTGGCCGGAGGCGGCGTAGTGATGGTGCCTTCCGCATGCGGAATGATGCGTACCAACGAGCGGATGAGCGTGGATTTCCCGGACCCGTTGGCGCCCATGATGGCCACCACCTCGCCGGCGTTGACTGTGAGGTTCACGCCGTGGAGAACCACCGCCGCGCCCAGGTGGACGTGGAGATCACGCGCGGTGATGAGGGGGGTGGGGTTGGTGGTGTCACGGGTGGTTGTTCCAGGGGTGGTTGAGCCAGGCGTGGTTGAGCCAGGCGTGCTAGCGCTGTCGGTCGAAGCCCCTTGTGGGTTGGCCGATGCCTCGGTGGGGTTGGCCGAAGCCCCCGGCTGTGCAGGAACGGTCATCACACGTCCAATCTTCTGGGGAATCTGGGGCTTTACTCGGCTCGAACGGTTGGGCTCGGCGCACAGGGCATTGCTCGGCGGGCTTAACTCGGCGGGCTTAACTCGGTGCGTTGAGTCCGTTGACCAGGGCGTCGAGGTTACGAGCCATCACCGTAAAGTAATCGTCGCCAGCGTCAATCATGGGTTGCGTGATGCCTTCCAGCGTGTCGAGCACGCCCGCGTTGACTCCCAGGTCATTGGCGAGCGTCTGCACCACCCGCGGGCTGACAAGCGTCTCGTAGAAGATGGTGGTCACATTGTTGGCGCGGACTACATCGCCGATTTCCCTCAGGCGTGCAGGGGAGGGCTCAATCTCGTGGTCGATCCCCGTGATGCCCACCTGCTCGAGGTTGTACCGCACCGCCAGGTACCCAAACGCCGTGTGGTTGGTCACCAGTTTGGCACCCTCAAACGGAGCCAGCGCAGTCATGATCTCGTGGTCCAAATCAAACAGCCGTGCGACGAGTTCGGCGGCGTTATACGTGAAGGTGTCAGCATTCTCCGGGCTGGCCGCAGAGAGTTGCTCCGCCACCGGGTCCGCGAGTTGGGCCAGTTTGGTGGGATCCAGCCAGAAGTGCGGGTCCATGCCTGCCATGGAGGCGTGGTTGTGGTCGCTGTGGTCAGTGTTGTCGCTGTGGTCATCGGTGGCTGCCATGGTGGTGGCAATGTCCGTCTCGTCACCGCCCGAGCCAGCATGGGTCTCTTTGTCCTCACAGTCCGGGTCATCACAATCGTCGCCGTGGGAATGGGAGTGGCTGTGCTCGGAATGGGCGTGGCTGTGGGCGTGGGAGTCTGCGTGGCTGTGCGCATCGCTGTACGCGTAAGCCACCTCCTCAGCGTGACCATAGTCCTCGGCGTGGCCGTGGGCGTGGCCGTGGGCGTGGGCGTGGTCATGTGTGTCATCGCAATCCGGCTCATCACAATCGTCGTGGCTGTGACCAGACGCCTCGGCGTGATCGCAATCCTCGTCATCGCCGTGATCGGAGCCGCTGTGGCCGTGATCGTGATCGGCACAGTCATGGCCGCCGGTGACGTCAGCGGACAGCAGGTCCACAATGTCAGCAGCATCAATCAGACGATCCGGGTTGCGCGCGGCAATTGCCTCATCAACCGCTGCCGAGAAGCCGGAGAGCGTCAGCACCACATCCGCCGTGGAGATCTCCCGCGCCCGAGCCATCGAAAGTTCCAGGTTGTGAGGGTCGGCAGCCGGAGGCGTGAGGTTGTCCACGGTGGCCAAGTCACCAGCCACCTGCTCCGCTACAAACTGCAGCGGGTAGAACGAGGTGAGGACCGTCAGGTCAGGGGTGCCGCTCGCGTCCGCAGGGTGCGCCGACGCAGTACCCGGCGCGCCACAACCACTCAGAGAAAGAGCAAGGGGGAGAGCCGCCAGGGCCCCAACAACAGCAGTTACACGTCGCTTCAACATGAGAACTATTCTCATACTATTTGAGAATCATTGTCAAACACCCGGCACTCGTCGTCCGAGAATGCGCCCCAACCCTGCTCACGCGGTTCGATCACCTGTGTTTCAGCGCACCAACTTTGCGCACTCTCGCCGTGGGTCCGGTTGGCTGTGAGTGCAGTTGGCTATGGGCGCGGTGATTGTGGGTCCGGATCGGGTGCCGTCTTCCCCTCCTGGGTCCGGATTACTTACCCAATGGCGCTCATTGGGTAACTTTTCCGGACCCAGGATGGCGGGTGGACATTTGATCCGGACCCAGGGTGTCGAGTAGGGCACCCCATCCGGACCCAGGATTGTTCGCGGTGGTTGTGGGCCCGGATCACCCACCTAATGGGCGCTATTGGGTGAGTCATCCGGGCCCAGGACGTCGCGTAGCCAGGTGATCCGGGCCCAGGACGTCGCGTAACACACCCATCCGGGCCCACGGCGTCGATAACCGGGTTGACAGCGCGCACTTGATCTGGCAAACTCCCGTCACGTCCGAACACTTCAGGATTTCGATGACATAGGAAGGAGGCAGCCATGCGTGCCATTGTCATCTCCTGCCTCCCGCTCCACGCGCACTGACGCACCTCCGCGCACTGACGCACGCCGGGAGGCAGGGCAGCAGTCCTCACCCCTCCCATCATTGGAGCCCCCATCATGTCCTTCACGGACACTTTTACCCCTCATTCGTCGTACTTATTTTTCGACGACGAACCCCCTCACTATCCTGATCCCTCATCCAACGCTCACCCGTCGAATGCCGCGGATGCCCTTGGTGACGCTGACATCTTTGCTGATCCAGAGTTGCACCCCGATATTCGTTGGTCTACGTGGCCGTTTGTAGAAAAGCTTCAACGCGGACCTCAGCCGTACCCTGTATGGTTGGTCACCGAAGCCGCCGCGCTTGACACCGAACTCGGCATCCTGAAAACCGGAAAGGAAGCGGATGTCCACCTGATTGAACGTGCCGTTCCAGGCGACCCCCACAAGGCAGTGCAGCTTGCTGCTAAGCGATACCGCTCTGCTGATGACCGCGCCTTCCGGCGTGACTCGTCCTACACGGAAGGGCGGAAAGTCAAGAAGTCGCGAGATCAAAGGGCCATCACCAATCGCAAGTCCGAGTATGGCCGCGCCGTGAAATCGGGCGCATGGGCGTGGGCGGAGTTCAGCGCGCTCTCCCGCCTCTACACCGCAGGAGCGCCTGTGCCCTACCCTGTCCAAATCGATGACACGGAGATTCTCATGGAGTTCATCGGTGAGGATGGCGTGGCAGCGCCGCGTCTTGCCCAGGCACGGCCCTCCGCAGCGTTGCTTCAGGATTACTGGCACCAGTTGCGCACGGCCATGGGCGTGTTTGCCCGCCTTGGATGGGCGCACGGAGACCTGTCTCCGTACAACACGCTGGCCCACGGGGATCGTTTGGTCATCATTGACGTTCCCCAAGTGGTGGATCTCGCTGCGAGTCCCTTCGCTACACAGTTCCTCCACCGCGATTGCGTCAACATGTGTACGTGGTTCAACGCGCGCGGCCTGAACGCGGATCCTGATGTGCTCTTTGCCGAGGTTTTGGCAGAAGCCTGGTAGGAACACGCCCACCGCAGACAATAGGCCAGAAGCCGGGGTGGCCCACACTCCAGCGGATACAGTGGGTCCACTCCGGCGAAGCCATCGTCGGGCATCACCAACCCAAAGGAGCTCCATGGCCGCCAAGCCCGCCGCATCAAAGCAGTCCGCCACGCTGGATGCCGTTATCTCTCTGTGCAAGCGCCGGGGATTCGTGTTCCAATCCGGGGAGATTTACGGCGGTTCTCGCTCCGCGTGGGACTACGGCCCGCTGGGCGTGGAACTCAAGGAGAACATCAAGCGCCAGTGGTGGCGTGCCATGACCAGGCGCGATGACGTGGTGGGCCTGGACTCCGGCGTCATCCTGCCTCGTCAAGTGTGGGTGGCGTCCGGACACGTGGGCGTGTTCTCGGACCCGCTCACGGAGTGCCTCCAATGCAATAAACGCCAGCGTGTGGACCAGATGCAGGAGGAGATTGCCGCCAAGAAAGGCATCGACGATCCTGATTCCATAGCCCTGGCGGACATTGTGTGCCCCCATTGTGGAACGCGCGGGAAATGGACGGAACCGCGTGATTTCAACATGATGTTGAAAACGTACCTGGGCCCGGTGGAGGACGAGAGCGGGCTGCATTACTTGCGCCCGGAAACGGCCCAAGGGATTTTTGTAAACTTTGCTAACGTGGTGCAAGCCACGCGCCAAAAGCCCCCCTTCGGCATTGCCCAGGTGGGCAAGAGTTTCCGTAATGAGATTACTCCGGGGAACTTCATTTTCCGCACGCGCGAGTTTGAGCAGATGGAGTTGGAATACTTTGTCAAGCCGGGAACGGACGCTGACCTGCACCAACAGTGGATTAATGATCGGACTGATTGGTACGTGGGTCTTGGTATTTCCCGGGATAATCTGCGGCATTACGAGCACCCGGCTGAGAAATTGTCACACTATTCCACGCGCACGGTGGATATTGAATACCGCTTCGGTTTTGCTGGTGGCGAATGGGGCGAGTTAGAAGGCATTGCTAACCGCACGGACTTTGACCTCAAGACCCACTCAGAACACTCGGGTAAAGACCTGCAATATCGCGATCCCGTAACCAACGAGCGTTATTACCCGTATGTGATTGAGCCCAGTGCTGGCCTCACGCGCAGCCTGATGGCTTTCCTGGTGGAAGCCTATGAAGAGGACGAAGCCCCCAATACTAAGGGTGGAGTGGATAAGCGCACGGTGCTGCGCCTCGATCCTCGTCTTGCTCCGTTCAAGGCTGCCGTGTTGCCTCTGTCCAAGAGTCCGGACCTGATTCCCACAGCGCAGAAACTGAGTGCTGACCTGCGCGAACACTGGAACGTGGACTATGACGTGACCCAAGCCATTGGCAAGCGGTACCGCCGCCAGGATGAGATTGGCACCCCGTTCTGCGTCACCGTGGACTTTGACACGCCCACGGACCAGGCCGTCACCATCCGTGAGCGCGATTCCATGACGCAGGAACGCGTGGCCCTGGATCAGGTGGCTGGCTATCTCGCTCAGCGCCTCGTGGGAGCGTGATGACCACGACCTACCCTCCGCAGCCCCCGTATTACACCTCACCCACGCCGCCGCCCATGTCTCAGCAATCCACGCAGCAGGCGGCCCTGTGGAGTCACCTCGACCCGCTCCTCGCCTCCTTCGCTTCGGCAGGAGGGTTGGGGTGGGTGGTACCGCTGGTCATTTGGATGACGTTCCGGGATCGCAGTGCCTTTGTGGCTGAGCACGCCAAGGAGTCCCTGAATTTCCAGATCACTCTGACCATCGCCATGGCGGCCAGCGCGCTGCTCGTCACGGTGCTCATTGGCTTCCTGCTGATTCCCGCCGTGGCTATTGTGGCGTTGATCTTCATGGTGCAGGCGTCCCTGGCTGGCTACCGCCTCCAGGGGTATCGCTACCCATTGTGTTTCCGTTTCATCAAGTAGTTCTCTTTTTTTCCGACGACGAATTCGCTTGGCTGATTCCGCCTTTACCTGACGGGCTCTCTGGCGTGATGCGTGGGAGTGGGTAGGGGCTGACTCGTCGTCGGACTTGCTACCACAGTTGTTACCCAATAGTTGCAGATAAACGCTGGCGCCACCGTGCCTAGCGCGCCCCGTTCCGCTAACGTCACAAGCAGAACCTAGTGGGTGAGGGCTCACCTCCACATTCACCTCGTTCTACCTCACAAGATCACCGATGATCGCGCAACGAAGCGCAACAGAGTGGAGTAGCTCAATGAGAAAGACCCTAGTATCCCTGGCGGCTGTTGCCCTTGCGTTGGGCAGCCTGGCAGCGTGTGGTGGCGGAGACAGCGGCAACGGCGGTGGCGATGCCACTGACGGTTCCGTGTACTTCCTGAACTTCAAGCCGGAAGTTGCCGATGTATGGACCAAGATTGCTGCGGCATACACTGCTGAAACCGGCACCCCGGTGAAGGTAGAAACTGCGGCTGCGGGCACCTATGAGACCAAGTTGGAAACGGAAATGGCCGGCAACACCCCGCCCACCATCTTCCAGATCAACGGTCCCGTTGGCTATGCCTCCTGGTCTGACTACACTGCTGACCTCACCGATTCCTGGCTGTACAAGAACCTGTCCGATCAGGGCTTGGCCATCAAGGATGACTCCGGCGTATACGGCATTCCTTATGCCGTGGAAGCCTATGGCATCATCTACAACGCAGCCATCTTCAACAAGTACATTGAAGCCGGTAACCCTGCTGGTGGCATCACCGCCGTGACTGACATCAAGGACTTTGCCACGCTGAAGGCCGTGACCGAGGACATGCAGTCCAAGAAGGCTGATCTGGGCATTGACGGCGTGTTCTCCGCCACCTCCCTGAAGCCGGGCGAGGACTGGCGTTGGCAAACACACCTGGCCAACGTTCCCTTCCACTTTGAGTGGACCAAGGGCAACGTGAACCTGGGCGAGGGTGTTCCCGCCGAAGTCAAGTTTGAGTACAACCCCAACTACAAGGACCTCTTTGACCTGTACCTCAACAACTCCACGGTTCCCAAGGAGCAACTGGGTGCCAAGACGGTTGACGAGTCCATGGCCGAGTTCGCCTCTGGCAAGACGGCAATGGTCCAAAACGGTACCTGGGGCTGGGCACAAGTGTCCGGCACTGACGGCAACGTTGTGAAGCCCGAGGACGTAGGCTTCCTGCCCCTGTACATGGGCATCGAAGATGACAGCCAGGGCATCTGCGCTGGTACGGAGAACTTCTGGTCCATCAACGTTGAAGCCAGCGATGCTGACCAGGCTGCCTCCTTGGCCTTCCTGGAATGGGTTCTCTCCTCTGATGCCGGTAAGAAGTTCGTCATGGATGACCTTGGATTCGTGATGCCGTTCACCTCGTTCAGTGCAGACGAGTTGCCTGCTGACCCGCTAGTCCAGTCCATGAACGCTCTCATGACGGATGACGCCCTGAAGACGGTTCCGTGGGACTTCACCGTGTTCCCGAGCCAGGCATTCAAGGATGACTTCGGTTCTGACCTCCTCCAGTACGCCCAAGGTCAGATGGAATGGCCCGCCGTGGTCACCAACGTTGTTGCCAAGTGGAAGAGCGAAGCGGCTCTTCTCCAGTAGTCACACTGCCGCTGGGCCCGTCCACGCCACCGTGCGTGGGCGGGCCACACGGCGCTATCTAAGGAGTTTCTATGCGAGTATCTAAGGCACTGGAAAAGTGGTTCCCACTGTTCGCGTTGCCCACCACCGCCGCGTTCATTCTTGCCTTTGGGATACCGTTTATCCTCGGCTTCTACATGTCCTTCAACAAGTTCCCGCGTGTTTTCCGGCTTGATAGCAGGACCTTCCAAAACATGCATTGGGTGGGTTTGGACAACTACAAGGCTGCCTTGCAGGACGGCAGTTTCCTCCACGCCTTTGTGTTCACGGCTCTGTTCACCGTGGTATCGGTGAT
Organism: Cellulomonadaceae bacterium; assembly: GCA_031256435.1. GTDB lineage: Bacteria > Actinomycetota > Actinomycetes > Actinomycetales > Cellulomonadaceae > Xylanimonas. The sequence continues at coordinate 23,053 of JAIRQO010000088.1, read as the reverse complement.
CCTGGTCAACGTGATTGCCTTCACGCTGGCTATGCTGCTCACCAAGGCGATTGCGGGCCGCAACATCTACCGCGCCGTGTTCTTCATTCCGAACCTCATTGGTGGAATTGTTCTCGGTTTTGTGTGGCAGAACATTCTCAACGCTATCCTGCAATGGACCGTGGGGCGTGACATCACCTACAGCGCCACGTACGGATTCATCGGCCTGGTGATTGTGATCAACTGGCAGATGATTGGGTACATGATGATCATCTACATTGCCGGAATCCAGAACATCCCGGGTGAAGTGGTGGAAGCGGCTGCCATTGATGGTGCAGGATGGTGGGTCAAGCTGACCAAGGTGACACTGCCCATGGTGGCGTCCTCCATCACCATCTGTGTGTTCCTCACGTTGGCCAACTGCTTCAAGTTGTTTGATCAGAACCTCTCGCTGACGGGTGGTGCCCCAGGAGACAATACTGAGATGTTGGCGCTCAACATCTTCCGTGATTTTGAGAACGCTCCCACGCAGAGTGTGGGCCAGGCTAAAGCGGTGATCTTCTTCATCCTGGTGGCTCTCATCTCATTCATTCAGCTTCGCGCTACTCGGTCACAGGAGGTTGATGGCTGATGGATAAGGTATCCAAGCACTTCAAGATCATTGCAGGTATTGGTCTGACCCTCGTATCCATTTTCTGGATCTTCCCGTTGCTCTTCATCTTGATGAACTCCTTCAAGAACGAAGCCGGGATCAACACCTCCCCGTTCTCACTGCCCAACGCTGACACGTTCAAGGGAATCCAGAACTATTCCACGTCCATCCAGGGCGCCGGGTTCTTCCAGGCTATCGGCTTGTCCTTCTTCATCACCATTGTGTCCGTGGTGGTCATTGTGCTCTTCTGCTCCATGTGCGCTTGGTACATTGTGCGCGTCAAAACCTGGTACACCTCGGTGCTGTATTACATGTTCATCTTCTCGATGATTGTGCCGTTCCAGATGGTGCAGAAAACCATGCCAGCCACAGCAACATGGGCAGGAATAGCCAACAGCGTAGGCATCATCTTGCTCTACCTGGGGTTTGGTGCCGGACTCTCCGTGTTCATGTTCACCGGGTTCATCCGGGCCATTCCCATTGAGTTGGAAGAAGCGGCCATGATTGACGGCGCCTCCGCTTGGCGCGTGTTCTTCCAGGTGATTTTCCCGGTGTTGAAGCCCACGGCTATCACCATTGCCGTGCTCAACGCCATGTGGGTATGGAATGACTTCCTGCTGCCCTACATCATCAACGTCAAGACCATCCCCGTGGTCATCCAAGGCGCGATGGTGGGAGCCTACGGACAGGTCAACCGTGGTGGCTTCATGGCCATGCTGGTACTGGCGATCATCCCGATCATCGCCTTCTACCTGTGGGGTCAAAAGCACATCATCAAGGGTGTCACGGCAGGTGCCGTGAAGGGTTGATCCCTCACTCTCCTTCGACGACAAGGCCCCCAGTCGCAATGCGGTTGGGGGCCTTGTTGCCTTTCCTGAATGCTGGACGCTGGGAGGCGGGTGTGCTGGGCGTGGCGGGTATGCTGGGTGCAGAGACTGCCGGGTCGTCGCGTCAGTGGATAGTGGGGTGGGATACTGGGGTGATGACAACAGATTCATGTCTGCCAAGCGCTGGTCCGCTGCGCATTGGGCCCTTGACTATTAACACTCCGGTGGTGTTGGCTCCGATGGCGGGCGTGACTAATGCGGCATTCCGCCGCTTGTGCCGGGAGGCGGCCGCCTCCACGGGGTTTGATCCAGGTTTGTATGTTGCTGAGATGGTCACCAGTAGATCCCTGGTGGAACGCAACCCCACAGCGGTGCGCATTGTGACTTTTGACGCGGATGAGATTCCGCGCTCCGCCCAGGTGTACGGCGTGGATCCGGCCACGGTTGGACGCGCGGTGCAGATCATCTGCGAGGAGAACAGGGCTGACCACGTGGACCTCAACTTTGGGTGCCCCGTACCCAAAGTCACGCGCAGAGGTGGGGGAGGGGCGCTTCCCTGGAAAACGGAACTGTTCACGCGCATTGTGAGGGCAGCCGTCACCGCTGCCGAACCTTACGGCATCCCGGTCACCATCAAGACACGCATTGGGATTGATGATTCTCACCACACGTATCTGGATGCAGGCCGGATAGCGGAAGCCGAGGGGGTGGCCGCCATCACCCTGCACGCGCGCACCGTGGACCAACGGTATTCGGGATTCGCAGACTGGAGCTACATTGCCAGGCTCAAGGAGGCAGTGACCTCCATTCCGGTCCTCGGCAATGGCGACATCTGGTGTGCTGAAGACGCCCTGCGCATGGTGGCTGAAACGGGCTGTGACGGTGTGGTCATTGGACGAGGGTGCCAAGGCCGTCCGTGGCTCTTTGCCGACTTGGCCGCCGCCTTCCACGGCACCACGGTTCGAGTTCAGCCCACGCTCGCCCAGGTGGCACAGACTATTTACCGGCACGGGGAACTCATGATTGAGCACTTCCGGTCTACATCTGAACCGGACCCAGAACACGAACCAGACCGGGGCCTAGAGTTGGGCGCTCTCGAGGCAAGCGCAACCACCCGGACTCCGCAGAGCGCGGAACTGCGGGGTATGCGTGACCTGCGGAAACACATCGCGTGGTACCTTCGCGGATTTCCTGTGGGCGGCGAGAAACGCCGAGAACTCGCACTCGTGAGCACGTTGGAGGAGTTGCGGGAGCGCCTCGACGCGCTAGGGGATGCTCCGTATCCTGAGGCCGCCGATGGCCCGCGTGGCAGAGCGGGTTCACCTAAGCCGCCGCACCTGCCGTATGGCTGGTTGGATTCCCGGGATCTCACGCCAGAGTGGGAGGAGAAACTCCGCGAAGCGGAACTTTCCGTGGACGGTGGATAAACACTGGGTCGCTCAGGTCAACACTAGGTCTCTCAGGAAAACACCGGGTCTCCCGGATACGGACGGGGTTTCTGGAGGTGGGGTGGTTGCCATGAACGCTGCCATGATCCAGCACTGGTCACGGTAATGATTACAATCCTGCTATGGCCTCGGGGAGCGCGGCGCGCCTGGAGGTGCGAGGCCCCGCCTACCCGTCACACTAGTGTCATGGCAGGTCAGGGATTAGATACGCCCGCGCGCGGCTCCGTTGCTGCACCCGGTTCCGCTGCGGCGCATTGGGTCCGCGCTGACCTGATCCTCTTGAGCAAGACGCTGTTTGACGAGGCGCAGCATCGCACCCCCCCAACATCCACGCAACTAGACCCCACATCACCGGAGCCCACTCCGCAAACCTCAACCGGACCGTGGCATCTGTGGAGCGCTCCGAACGCCGGGATTCAGTTCAACCACCACCAATGCGTGATCCCATCGGACACCACGGGCTACCGCCTTCAACCACTCGCGGACATTCCTGCCGACGTTACAGCACAGTTCCCCGCCCTGACAGGCTTCCAGCCCATGACCTTCGCCAGCGGCGAGGCTGCCATGACCAGCCAAACCGTCGATTCCGTCATCACCGGCCAACTCGTGGTGGGCTTGGAGAACGGCCCCGCCACCGCCGTCCAAATACCCGGCGTGCTCGACGATGTGTACGCGCCACAAGCCCGTCAGAGAACCTTCGGCCCGGTGCTGGACGCGCAGGGAGCAGCAACCCTGGCCGTGTGGGCGCCCACGGCGCAGTGCGTCACCGTCCTGGCGTGGCCGGAACACGAGAGCCTTTCCAACGAACCCCTCCGTATCCCCACTAAGCGGGAACAGGACGGCTCGTGGGTCACCGAGGCCATCGGCAACGCCGCTGATCTCCGCTACCAGTATGAAGTGCAGGTGTACGCCCCCAGCACTCGGCGCATCGAGACGAATATCGTTCTGGACCCCTACGGAACCGGACTGAACACCTATGCCACCCACTCCATCGTCGTCGATATGACAAGCCCCCCGTGGACGCCGGATTCCTGGCGTACCACAGTCACCCCAGAACCCATCAGAGCCGTGGATCAGATGGTCTATGAGTTGCATGTGCGGGATTTCTCTCGCGATGACGCCACCGTGCCCGCTGAGAAGCGCGGTACCTACCTGGCTTTTGGAGAAGATACCAGCAGGGGAACGTCCCACCTGAGAGCCCTCAGCGAGGCCGGGGTGACCTCTGTGCACCTGCTGCCCACGTACTCCATTGCCTCCATTCCGTCACGCGGGGAGCAATCGGAGCCCCCGGAACTCCAGTCCCTCCCGGCAGATTCGCCGCATCAGCAAGCTCGCATTCATGCGGTGCGGGCCTTTGATGCCTTCAACTGGGGTTATGACCCGCTGCAATGGTTTGTCCCGGAAGGTTCCTACACCACCAACGCCGAGGGGGGACCGCGCACCGCACAGTTCCGCACCATGGTGGCGGCGCTCCACGGGATGGGTCTGCGGGTCATTTTGGACCAGGTGTTCAACCACACCTCGGCGTCTGGGCAGGATCCCCGCTCCGTTCTGGACCGCATTGTGCCGGGATACTATCACCGCCAATGCCGCGATTCGGCAGCAGTGTTTGATTCCACCTGCTGCGCTAACACCGCCACCGAGCATGTGATGGCAGGCAAGATGATGGTGGATTGCGTGGTGCATTGGGTGAAGAACTATCACGTTGACGGGTTCCGATTTGACCTGATGGGCCATCACACCAAGCAGAACATGCTGGACGTCCGGGCCGCCTTGAACATTCTCACGGTGGACAATGACGGGGTGGACGGCACACGCGTGTACCTTTACGGCGAGGGCTGGAACTTTGGCGAAGTGGCGGGTAACGCACTCTTTGAGCAGGCCACGCAGGGCAACCTGGGCGGAACCGAGATTGCCACGTTCTCGGATCGCTTGCGTGATGCCGTACTGGGGGGCAATCCCACGGACGGACATTCGGTGTTCCAGCAAGGGTATGGAACGGGACTGGCCACCACTCCCAACTGGCGTCCCGTGGTGGAAGGCGTTCCGTGGAGTCCCGTGCATGACGGCGGCTGGGATGACCACCACAACCTCGCCGAACTCACGGATGTGGTGATGCTGGGGCTCGCGGGGAACCTGCGTGACTTCCCGGTGCCCTGCACGGACCGCGTGACACGGCCAGGGAGGGACGTTCGCCAAGCCGGATACGCCGATGAACCGAGTGATGTCATGAGTTACGTGGACGCTCATGACAATGAAACCCTCTTTGACCAGGGAATTCTCAAACTCCCGGTGGACACCACCATGGAGGATCGCGTGCGCATCAACACCCTGATGCTCGCGCTGGTGGCGCTGGCTCAAACTCCAGGATTCTGGCACGCGGGTACCGAGTTGTTGAGGTCCAAATCCCTGGATCGCAACTCGTTTGATTCCGGTGATTGGTTCAACTTCCTGGACTTCTCCCAGCAGGACAACGGGTTTGGTCGCGGCCTACCGCCATCCACGGAGAACAGCGCCAGGTGGCAATACCAGCGGGAACTCCTGGCCAACCCTACGCTCAAACCCGCCCCAGAGGACATCGCTGCGGCGTACCAGCAAGCGCTGGATGTGCTGCGGCTGAGGTCTTCGCTCCCGCAACTGAGGCTCGGCTCCAGTACCGCGATTCGCGAGCGCGTGACGTTCCCCGTGGCAGGCCCGGGGGCTACCCCGGGAGTCATCACCATGCTCATTGAGGGCACGCCCGCCGTCCTCATGGTGGTCAACGCCTCACCGTGGCCCGTGACCCAAACGGTCCCCAGCCTGTCCGCGAGGGTCTTTGGGTTATCTGCCGTGCAGGTCCATGGGTACGACGATATTGTGCGCCAAACAACCTGGTCAGCCCATGGTGGTACGGCACGCGTCCCCGCACGGACGGTGGCCGTGCTGGTGGAACGGGAGCCCCACTAGGGCACCACGCAATACCGTTCCTGCGCCGGAATCGGTTGCACCACGTGGTTGGAGAGGGCAAAACTCTCCGCGGTGATCCCCTGAATCTGCGTGGCGTGGCAGCGCATGGCCGCCATGACCCTGTCCAGCACCGGAGCAACGTCTACCCACCTATCACCCTCACCCTCGGATTCAGCGGTCATGGCTGTCCACACCTCGGGACGGTCTGCCACCAACTCCACTGCGGCGAGCGTGGCGTCATGGGCGCGGACGTGGTCCGGGTGACCGTAGCCCCCGTGGTTGTCATACGTCACCACAACGGTGGGTTGAATCTCGGTGATGATACGAGCCAGCGCACTCGCCGCTTCGCTCAGCGGGATATTAGCAAATCCGCTGGTCACCGACGGGTCAGGTCCGGCAACCCCCGGGGAAATCCAGGTCATGCCGGAGTCCTCGTACCCCAAGAAGCGATGCTGAATCGCGGTACCGGGGTGAGACCTACCAGCCTCATCCTCGCTGGCATCGCAGCCCTGCTGGTCCCCGGCGGGATCGCCGCCCCGCTGATCCCCAGCGGCAGCATCACCCTGCTGATCCCCAGCGTCAGCACTGCCGCTGCCAGAGCCTCCGGCCAGTGCCACCAAGGCACCGCGCAATTCCTCCGCCCGCCACGCTGCCAGGGCTGGCCCGTCACCCTCAAGGCGCTCCATTCCTTCCGAGGCCGTTCCGGTGAGCGCCAGGACTTCGCCGCGTTCACCTCCGGTACAGGTCACCACCCACACGGGTTGCCCCGCCACGGCCCAGGTTGCCAAGAGGGCTCCCGTCCAGAGAGTTTCGTCGTCGGGATGGGCATGCACGGCAAGGAGCGTTCCGCGCGGTTCTACCTGCAGCGCGGTCATGCGAGCCACATCGCCGCGTTGGGGGGCAGCGTGTCCCCGGGAACCAGGTCACAGGACGCCAGCACAACGCGGGTTCCTTCCGGTAAGCCTACGGGGTCCGCGCCAAGGTTTGCCAGAACGATCACCGGGTCCCCAGCGCCGCAGACCCGGAAGGCCAGTACCCCGTCAGGGAGGCCGTCCACCCATTGCAGGCTTCCCTCACCGAGGGCATGTTCGCGCCGCAGTCGCAACGCGCTGCGGTACATCTCCAGGGTGGAACCGGGGACATCCCGTTGGGCGTCCACGGCGTAGGCGGCCCAGGATTCCGGCTGGGGCAACCAGGTGCGTCCCGAGGGAGAGAAGCCGAATCCGGGCGCTGCGGCCTCCCAGGGCAGCGGAACACGGCAGCCGTCGCGGCCCGCCTCGCCGCCGTTGGTCCGGAAGAACTCCGGTGCTTGGCGCACCTCGTTGGGCAACGTGGAATGCTCGGGAAGGCCCGTTTCTTCGCCGTTGTAGAGGTACATGGAGCCGGGGAGGGCCAGCGTAAACAGTGTGGCAGCGCGGCCCCGGGCCAGGCCGAGCGCTTCATCAGGCTGGGGATCCGTGGGGTAGATGCCATTGGTGCGGTGATGTCCGGGTGGGTAGCCGAAGCGAGACGGGTGCCGGATCACGTCATGGTTGGACAACACCCAGGTGGTGGGCGCGCCCACGGCGTCAAAGGCGGTATAGGAGCGTTCAATGACCTCCCGGTACGCCTGGGCATCCCACGGCGTGTCCAGGTATTCAAAGTTGAACGCCTGCTGCATCTCGTCGGCACGCACATACCGGGCGATGCGCGTGGCCGGCTGGACCCACGCTTCAGCAACCAGGGCCCGGCTGTAGCGTTCACCTGGCACTCCATTCTCGTCGGGCACGTCATATTCATCCAGAACTGCGCGCCATTGGCGATAAATCTCATGGACGCCCTCTTGATCAAACATGGGCGCGTCCACGGGAGGAGCCTGACCGGCAGAGGAAGGCGCGGCGTCCGTATCAGCCGTGCCGCTTTCGCTGTCAGCCTGACCCCCTGCACCATCTGGCTGACCCCCAGCCCCATCAGCCGTGCCGCCCACCATCTCCACGTGCCCCACCCAATCGGGCAGACCAGGCGCTTTGACGAGCCCGTGGGCCACATCCACGCGGAATCCGTCCACGCCACGGTCCAACCAGAACCGCAGAATGGACTCCAGTTCCGTAGCCACCTCCGGGTTAGTCCAATCCAGATCCGGTTGCGACGAGTCAAACAGGTGCAAATACCACTGGCCGCCGGTGCCATCGGCGTTGGCCAGGCGCGTCCACGCCGATTTACCAAAAATGGAGGTCCAGTTGTTGGGTGGCTCAGAGCCGTCCACGCCGCGCCCCTCGCGGAAAATGTAGCGAGCACGTTCCGGCGAGCCCTCCGGGGAGGCCAGAGCAGCAGCAAACCACGGATGATCAGCCGAGGTGTGGTTAGGGACTAGGTCAATGATCACCTTCAGGCCGCGGGTGTGAGCCGCCTCAATCAATGCGTCCGCGTCCGCCAGGGTCCCAAAGAGGGGGTCCACGTCTCGGTAGTCGCTCACGTCATAGCCGCCGTCCTTCTGCGGAGAGCGGTAGAACGGGGAGAGCCACAGGGCGTCTACACCGAGGCTCACCAGGTGATCGAGCCGAGACGTGATGCCCGGAAGGTCTCCGTACCCATCCCCATTACTATCGGAAAATGAGCGCGGATACACCTGGTAGATCACGGCGGTCCGCCACCACTCGTGGCTGGCCGGGGGCTGGTGAATCACGGGGGAAAACTCCACGTTTCTATTGTCCAGCCTCCGGCGCTGACCTGCAATGGCACTGGAATGTTTCACCTTCACAACGGTTTCACAAAACGCTGCGTTAGCGGTTGTGGCAGCGGCATGGACACCGTAGCGTCAGCATCGTTCAGATCGATCACGGGGACGGGTTTCATGATGCGACGATGCGTTGTGGCCATCACGGCACTCATGGTGCTCTTTGTGGTCGGCTCTTGCACCCCACCTCCGCTGGCGTCCACAGGGACCGTGGCATCGCCGGAGGGATCGCGTTCTGCTGGCCAGCCTGCCTTAACACTCTGGGTCAATGAGACTCACTTTGACGCGCTCACGGGGCCAGTGCGCGCCTTCAGCGAAGAGACGGGGCAGCGGGTGAATCTGGTTGCTCGTGATGGCGGCACCATGCGGGACGATTTTCTGAAGTACTCGCAGTTGGGAACCGCTCCGGATGTGGTCATGGGGGAGCATTCCTGGTTAGGTGGTTTGCTCCACGCCGGTGCCATCAGTCCGGTGCCGCTGGAGGAACAAGCGCTCTACGCACCCGTGGCACTCGAGGCGTTTTCCCATGAAGGTCAACTCTTTGGGGCGCCCTTTGCCATGGACGCCGTGGCCTTGATTCGCAACACGAGGCTCGCCGCCCACGCGCCCACCACCTGGGACGAGGTTCGCCAAGCACATCTCGATTCCGGGGTGGCCATGCCCTTCCCCATTCAGACCGGATCTGGTGGAGACCCTTACACGTACTACTCCTTCCAAACGTCCTTTGGAGCACCCGTTTTTGACCGCAGTGATGACGGAACCTATGCTGACACGCTCGCCATGGGTGCCGAACCGGGCCGCCTCTTTGCCCAGTGGCTCGCTGCCGAAGGGGCCGCAGGAACCTTTGATACCTCGGTGAGTTACCACGATGCCGTGGAAGCATTTGCCGGAGGAGAGGTTCCCTACGTGGTGGGAACGGAAGCGATGCTCGGCACCTTGGGTCACGTGGACACCGCGGTGGATGCCATCCCGCCCGTGGGGCCCAACCCTGCTCAACCATTTGTTGACGTGCAGGGTTTCTACCTCTCCGCGCAGACGGTGCAAGTTGCCGAATCGGCTGACCTCATCCAGCACATTATGGAGGATCCCCGCGTCCACAGTGCGCTGGCGAGCGCTACCGCGCGCATTCCCGTCTACACGCCTGCGCTGGACGGCTTGCCTGAAGACAACGCTATTTCCGCGTTCCATGCTGTGGCCCGCCAGGGTGTTCCCACCCCGTCCAACTCAATGATGGCGGCGGTGTGGCCGTTCTGGGGAGTGACCGAGGCCCAGATCATCTCTGGGGATGTAGCAGATCCGGGAGATGCGTGGGACCAGATGGTGGAGGACATCCGCGCGGCGGCCGTTGCAGGGTAGAGGGTGTGCGGGTAGTGTCTCAGATGTGCCTGACCTGCACCAACAGCATTTCCGCCAAGGGTCATTAGACCCAGACGTGGTGGGACGCGCGCCTGCCCCGTTGCCCGGCGAGTACGGACCGGGAGCGTATGGGGACTTTGATGTGGAGCGCTACTGCCCCGAGGCTCCCAAGCGTCAGGATCGCACTGCTTTTGCTCGCGACAGGGCGCGTGTGGTGCATTCGTCGGCCATGCGACGGCTCGGCGCGAAAACTCAAGTGTTGACGCCAGGAACGGATGACTACTCGCGGACGCGGCTGACACACAGTTTGGAAGTGGCTCAGATTGGCCGTGAGATGGGCAGGGCCCTGGGTGCCGATCCGGATTTGGTAGACACGGCCTGCCTGGTCCATGACCTGGGCCACCCTCCCTTTGGGCACAACGGCGAAACCGCGCTGGCAGCACTCGCCACAGAGATTGGCGGATTTGAAGGAAACGCCCAAACACTCAGGGTATTGAGCCGGTTGGAACCCAAAGTATTGAGCGCCTCCACCGGGCTGTCCGCTGGGTTGAATCTGACCCGCGCATCCTTGGACGCCTCAGTGAAATACCCGTGGACGTACGCTGACAGGCCCTGCAATCCGGATGGGAGCCGGACCGGGAAATTTGGCGTGTACCCGGATGATGAGCCGATCTTCACGTGGCTACGCGCCGGGGCTCCCGAGGGGAAGAAGCCCATTGAGGCGCAAATCATGGACCTTGCCGATGACATTGCCTATAGCGTCCATGACGTGGAAGATGCCATTGTGTCCGGACGTGTGGACTTGGGAGTGCTGAGATCAAGCGCTGTGATGGCTGAGGTCATCGCCTCCACGCAGGAGGCTTACGGGTCCTGGGTGGAGAGCAACGAGTTGGAAGCCGCCTTTGATCGGCTCCGGAGCGCGGGCTTCTTGCAGAGCACGTATGACAACACGCGCCGAGGGCTCTCCGAGTTGAAGAACCGCACCTCGGACCTCATCGGCCGATTCTCTGCGGCCGCGTTGAAGGCCACCCGCACCGCCTACGGATCAGGAACCCACACGCGATTTTCCGCCGAACTGGTGGTTCCTGCCGATACCGTGATGGAAATTCAAGCTCTCAAAGGGTTGGCCTGGCACTTTGTGATGGCACCGCGTGAAGGCGAACCCATGGCAGCGCGCCAGCGGGAAATCCTCACGAATCTCGTCGGGATATTGTCAGATCGCGCACCGGATGAGTTGGAGACGCAGTTTGCCGAGGATTGGCATGCGGCGCGGGATGACGGTGCGCGGTTGCGAGCCGTCATTGACCAAGTGGCATCCTTGACCGATCAATCGGCCAATGCGTGGCACGCGCGGTTTTTTGGGTCCGCGCAGCGGTAGCCTGAGCCCGTGCCGGGCCTGATCAGACGCGACGATGTAGACGCCGTCCGTGAGCGTGCCCGGATTGAGGACATCATTGGCGCTCAGGTGATTCTCAAACCCGCCGGGATCGGTGCGCTCAAAGGGCTGTGTCCGTTCCACAACGAGAAAACCCCGTCCTTCAACGTGCGCCCCGCCATGGGCCGGTACACGTGCTTTGGGTGTGGCGAATCCGGAGATGTGTTCACCTATCTCCAGAAAATGGACGGCCTCACCTTTGCCGAAGCGGTGGAATTACTCGCCTCACAAACAGGGGTCCACCTGCACTATGAGGACGCCCGCGGCGGCGCTACGAGCGGGCCGGTGCAGAAGCCCGGAGCCCGGCAGCGGATTCTAGAGGTGAACCGCGCCACGGCTACGTTTTACGCGAGCCAACTACTGCAACCCGAGGCCGAAGCAGGGCGAAGGTATCTCCAAGAGCGAGCGTTCACTCGGGCGGACACCGAGAAGTTTGGGGTGGGCTACGCTCCCAAGGGGTGGGATCACCTCACACGATTCCTGACGGAACGCGGGTTCACGCGGGCCGAACTTCTGGGGGCCGGGGTGGTCAAGGACAACGGCCGCGGTGGCGTGTATGACTATTTCCGGGGCCGGCTCCTGTGGCCCATCAGGGATGCCACAGGTGCAGTGGTGGGTTTTGGGGCACGGCGATTGTTCGACGATGATCATGTACAAGCCAAGTTCCTCAACACGCCAGAGACTCTGGTGTACAAGAAATCACAGGTGCTGTACGGCATTGACCTGGCCAAGAACCCCATCCGCAGTACCGGCCACGTGGTAGTGGTGGAAGGGTACACGGACGTGATGGCTGCGCATTTATCCGGTGTGGAGACCGCCGTGGCCACCTGCGGGACCGCGTTTGGGCAGGATCACGCCAAGATCATTCAGCGATTCCTTGCCGGGTCAGCCGCAGGCAAACTCACCTTCACCTTTGACGGGGACGCTGCCGGGAAAAAGGCAGCGGTGCGGGCGTACGAGGTGGTACGGTCCGTGCCGTTGCAACTCCAAGCAGCCCTGGTTCCAGACGGCATGGACCCGTGTGACCTCAGGGTGGCGCAGGGACCGGAAGCCGTGCGGGCGTTGGTGGACGGAGCGGGATCCCTGGCTTCCTTTGTGATTGGTGCCGCGATTGAGCCCTTTGATCTGGTGTCCGTGGAGGGACGCTTGGGGGCGTTGCGTGCGTGCGCTCCCGTGATTGCGGGGTTGCAGGACCAGTCTCTGTTGCGCTTGTTGGCCGAACAGATTGCTCATCGCGTAGGGATGGACGTGGCGGACGTTTTGCGTGAGGCTTCGCTAGCGGAGGGACAACGAAACCGCCAGGCACACCAGGCGGAGCAGCGGGCACAACGAGTGGCGATGAGTGGTGGAGGTGCTGGTGGGGCGCCTGTTGGTGGTGGGTTTGTTGGGGGCGGAGTTGCTGCTGGTGGGGGACACGCCGGTGGATTCGCGGGCGGGGGACCTGCCGGGGTACCAACGGGCGGTGGATTTGCTGGCGGCATCGTCATGCCCGATCCACATGACCCCGTAGTGCGGACTGAACGCGTGGCGCTCGCTGCCGCAATGCAATTCCCCGGGTTGCTCCCTGCAACGTTTGACCAACTCCGCGAATCCGTTTTTGTGGTTCCTGTGTGGCGCGCCATCCACCACGCCATCCGGGCCGCTGGGGGAGCGGTGGCGGGGGCTTCGTTGCCGTTAGCCACCTGGGTGGCTCGCGTGTCCGAGGCCGCCGGGGATGCGCTTGCTCCTGTAGTAGGGGATTTGGCGGTTGCGCCCATACCCGGCGGGATGGGCGAGGATCCTGCGTTGGTGGCCGCTGCCGTGGACGCCGTGCGCGAGTTGGAACTCACGCGCATCATCGGGCAGATTCGGAGCCAGGTGCAGAGACTTGATCCGGCTCAGGACTTTGAGGCGTACCAGGCTCTCACCGCGCAACTGGTCACCCTGGAATCGCATCGCCGAATTCTCCGCGGTGCAGATAACGAGTAGGGCTCGTAGCCATGTGCCGGCGTGGTGACACCAAGGACGGGTGATACTCGCGCCGACAGCGACACTCCACCACGGCTCGTCGGGCATGACGCCGCACAGTGCTCCCCGGCTCGCTACACTAGGCCGCGCGCCCCGTTAGCTCAGTTGGTTAGAGCAGTCGGCTCATAACCGATCGGCCCCGGGTTCAAGTCCTGGACGGGGCACAACGACGAGCGTCCGTGGGAGCGTTCACGCTCTCACGTGACCGAGGAGGAGTGTCCCGTTGACGAGCGCAGCGAGGAACACGGGGCACGTCTCTGAACTGCGGAAACGTTACCAGCAAAGCCTCCCAGGACAAATACCAGGACAAAAACCCCGGTTTCGGTGCCGTATGATCCTCGCTCTGGCCACCGGTACACCTAAGATCGGATGGTTGAGCCAGCGCCGCCAGGCGCGTCGGTCGAAACCACGGCACCACACCCCAGGAGCACCCATGGACACATTCCTGAAGCCCGGCAACACCGTGCTATTCCAAGGCGATAGCGTCACGGATTGCGAAAGAAACCGCCGCACCGGGGACCTCGGGATCGGCTACGCCAGCATGGTGGCGCGACGATTCACGCAACTCTTCCCCAAAGTCAACATCACCTGGACCAACCGCGGCGTCAGCGGTGACCGTTCAGTGGACGTCCTGAACCGCTACGAGCAGGACATCCGCGCAGTGAAGCCAGATCTCATCTCCTTGCTGATCGGTATCAATGACACATGGCGTAGGTACGACGAAGGCAACCTCATGTCCGCCCAGCGGTTTGAGGAGCATTACCGCGAGATTTTGACGCGAATATCCAGCGATTTCCCGGCCTGCCGCATCCTGATGATGGAGCCGTTCTTGCTGAACTCTCTGCCGGACCGAGCCCAGTGGCGGGAGGACCTCGACCCCAAGATTCAGGTGGTCAGGAACCTTGCTCAAGAGTTTGCGGACTTCTACATTCCCTTGGACGGACTCTTTGCCCAAGCCACTGTTGAAGGCTTCACCTCCGCACAGTTAGCAGAGGACGGCGTCCACCCCACTAGGGCAGGTCACAGCCTCATCGCCGAAGCGTATTTCCAGAAACTCGTTCAGCGCTAGTAGGTGGTTCTCGTCGATAAGCCCCACTTGGCGGTGAAGCGAATGGCCACCCAGCACGGGTGGCCATTCTGTGTGGTGGATGGTTGACTAGCGAGCCATCCGGGGAGCGACGTGCAGACCATAGTTTTCAGATCTCCTATAACCGCTAGCCATAGTTTGGTGACAGTGCCGCTCGTTTCCATAAGTCTAGCGCACGATCAGGGGTTAGAGGACAAAAGGCCGATAACCCACGATTCAGCCCTTACGTAAACGCACTGCATGACACTGATCATCCCCACTCTCGCGGGGATCACCCGAGACCTATCGGTTATGAGCCGAAGCGGGCGGGATCATCTCCGCTCTCGCGGGGAGCACGAGCCGCTCGAGTGGTTCTAGCGCGACTCCACCGCCAGGTGTGGATCCGGTATTGTGCTGAAGGTTGTTGGCCATAGCATTCACGGGGATGCTGACGATTTCTGGGCAGCCGTTGGTGAGCACCATGCGATAGGGTGCTTGAATATGTGGATTCTCGTAGTGATTGCTCTGGCTGTTTTCATCTATGGCTCGGCAAGGGGATTTATCATCTTCATGAAGTGGGCTATGGGGCCGTTCTTTGACTCTGCTACTGGCAGGTCTCCCTCGTCACCATGGCGCGCTGATTCCCGTCAATAAAATACTGGCAATCAACCGGCCTCCGGGCTGGTCTTATCATGCCTAGAACCACGCCGGTTGCGCATCCACGGTGCCGTGTGGTCCATAGTCTGATTCGTCCAGCGCCCAGGATTCCTCAGTCGCCACGTCGTACACTTGGTCACACCCGCAACCGGGGCAGCGGGACGTAATGAGTCGGCGTAGGCTTTGCGACAGCGAACCGACGCGCGCCCAGCGTGGGTGAGCGATCGGCTGGAAGGTCACCGTGCCCGTGCATACTGAGCGTAGCACTGCGAGGCCACAACCTACGCAGGGGGTCTGCTTGATGGGTGGGTGGAGGTAGGCGGTGGAGGATACGTCAGTTTTCCAGTCGCTTCACGAGACGGGCATCCCGTCCCACTTCGGCGGCAAGGGCCGAGATGGGATCATCCCCGCTCTCGCGGGGGCACTGACGCATCTCGGAAATGGCGACTTGTGCGTCGATGTCTAGGGCGATGACGACGGTACGTTCCAGGCTCATGGCGCACCTCCTTGGTGCTCTTGACTTTGCGCACGAGTTGCGCGCATGATGGCGACGTGTATGTGATTCCAGCGGCCGGGATCGGCGTTATTGGCGTTGTTGGCCTGATGTTAGTGTTTTTTGCACTCTGGGTAGCCAACGGAATATGGAGGCGCGCCACACGTAAGTCGGAACGCGAGGCTGACCATGAGGAACGTCGTGCTGAGTGGGTTGCGTTCTCAGAACACTTGCACGATTCGCAAGCCAAGGCGATCCGATGGCCATCCGGAGAATCCAGTTAGCCTTGCGGTGTCCCCCACGGTTCGATGATGGGCGGGTGGAGTAGTGCTTGCGGCCTGGTCGCGCTGCTCGTGGCGTCGGACGCCTCGTAGATTGCGTCCGTGAGGATCATCCCCGCTCTCGCGGGGAGCACGTCAGCGTTGCCGTGGCATCCATGTCCTCGTTGGGATCATCCCCGCTCTCGCAAGGAGCACTTTGCGCGATTTCCAGGAATGTGGCGCCGTCGGGGGAGCACCTTCCCGCGCAGCCGAGATCCGGCACGCCCCTGGGATGATCCCCGCTCTCGCGGGGATCACTGCCAAGGCTCACGCCTGAGGTACGCGATCAGAACTTGTGGGTTGATCAAGCCATGTGGCACCCGTTGGCAGAGGTTCCACAGTGCTCACCCCGCCGGGAATTCCCCAGCACCATGGTACGGTTCGTGGATGAATCAGACGTGGCCTCGCCACCAAAAGAAAGAACTCCAAGCTGTGCTTGTGGAGTTCGATCGGCGCGGCTGGCGCATCTCGAAAACCACCTACTACAAACTGAGGTGTCCGTGCGGAGCCCACATGCGTATGATTCACCTGACGCCGAGTAATCCACGGTACGCCCAGCAAGCCCTTCGATGGCTTGATAAACTGGACTGCCCCGCACATAAGGAGGAACAATGACCACAGCAGTTGCCGTCACAGGCGTGTTCCACGTAACCTCGGATGGTCCGGCAGACCTCGAGGCTCACCTTGACGATGTGATGAATGAACTCCTTGCTATTGAGAGCGAACAAGCGGACTCAGCAGGCATGGGAATCGACCTTTCTCAAGGAATTGTTGAGATCGAACTCACTGCCTACGCTGAGAATTTTGACGATGCTGTTGCCTACGCGAGTTCCACTATTCGTACCGCGATTCACGCCGCCGGCGGATACACCCACGGATGGCGCCTAGCAAAGACGGCAGAGCGCTCCGAACTCGTCATCCAGCCAGCATCGTGTGAACTGATTGACGCGTAGCCATTACTCGCACACCCGCATGTTCGTCATCGACGACGATGAGGTCGGTGCAGGGACGGTTGAATCGCCGCGTCCGCATCTGGCTCACCTGGTAGCGAGTGCGGCGACACGTTGAGGGCTGATACCCATCAAAGTGGCAACATCACGCACCGGCAGGCCGTATGCACGCAACCAAGCCACAGCGGCACGCGAGGCGCTCGCGGCCTCGCCAGCCAAGGTATCATCCCCGCTCTCGCGGGGAGTACAATCAGGTTCGGGTTGGAGCCGATGACCTTCTTGGGATCATCCCCGCTCTCGCGGGGAGCACGCAGCCGTCAGCTTCACTGTCTCCGTACCGCCAGGGATCATCCCCGCTCTCGCGGGGAGCACACTCGCTCGAACTAACGCGGCGCCAATGAGCAGGGATCATCCCCGCTCTCGCGGGGAGCACGCAGATTTCTGAAGAAAGGCGCCTAGGCCGCATCGAAGATGGAGATTCCGGTGGCCCACATCACTCCCGTGAACGCGCTTCCGGTCAACGCGGCAGCAACCAGGCAGGTGACAATCACGGTGCCTGTGACCCGCTGCATATTTGGCGAACTCGTGACACGACCAACGATCCATGCCCCGATGCCCAAGAGAAGGCAGATTCCCAGGATGATGAGCATAACGGTCTGCAAGGATCCGGCGTAAGTTTCTAGTGTCCTAATGAATGGCAGGCTACGATTCGGCGTGACGTCGATAGTGATTGTTGGCTCCATGGGGAGGACCAGTGCGGGATTGAACATGGGATTTTCTTCTCTCAATGTGGTCAGGACTGGGTGATTATTGGGTGTGAATGGGGTCTAGAATTTCCAAGCGCTGGGTCCGATGCTGCTCACCCCCCAGGTGAAAGCCGCCCACAGCGCCGAAATGAGCGCTGCCGCGAATAGCGCGAGGCCAGCGCGGCCTGCCCAAAAGGACTGGTCCTTATCGCCGAACCCGTTGCCCGTTCGTGCCGACGCCCACCCTGCAATGCCCACCAGAAATACGACACCGCAAATCACTAATCCGACGGTGAGGATTCCGCCCGCAAGGGATTGCAGATACGTGTGGGCACCAGTGTTGACATAGTGGCCCTTGGGTCTCGTGGTCAGCCACGAATAGTCGATCGGGCAGACTTGCCCTTCAACGCATCTGATCCCGAACTTCGCATTGAAGGGATTTGGGTGACGACGGCTCCCCTCGATACACCAGTTATCTCTACAAGCCGCAGCAGTGGCCGCCGATAATGCGAATGTGGTGATTCGGGCTGCAAGGAAGTGAAGCATGTCTCATCACTCCCCTCGCTTGGCTCAAATCTCCCTTGGTTGGAAGACTCTGCTCACACTTCACGAAGACACAAATAGGCCCGCCTCCCGATATCGGGAGACGGGCACCGTGAGAACGATTCTTAGGTGACGGCAAACTGTGCGTTCGCTCTACCCCACTGAGACCAAGTGATCTGGAAGACCCAGGCCAGGGCGACGACCCTAGTTTGAAGTGCGAGGTGGCTTCTTCAGACCTTTGAGGTAGCGGCGCCGGATCATGAGCCAACTGAGCGCGATGAATGGAACAGTCACGAAGATTCCTACCGGTACGGCAAGCATCAGCCATTCACCGAAGCCCGCCGCGAAATACATCACTAAGGCGGACAAGAAAACGCATAGCGGAATTGTCTCCACCCCAATGCGACGCCGACGGCAGAATTCCGCTTTCGCGTTGGCCAGGGCCTGGTCGTAGTGCTGTTGATGCTGTTCGGCGAGTGACGGCTGGTGTGGAGGAGCGGGTGGGGGTTCGTCGTCGATGATGGCCTCTTCGATGATGTCATCGTCGAGCAAAGTTTCGGTGCCCCATTCGTCTTCGAATTCGTCGATGATGTCATTGACTTGTTCGTCGGTGTAGTCGTCTACGATGATGGGGCCGCGTTCAGTGGTTCCGTACCGTAGCTGCGTGTCGTGGTCGGCGCGCTTCGCCGGATCGGAGAGTTCTGCGTAAGCTTCGGTGATTTCCTTCATGCGTGCTTCGGATCCGCCTGGCATGTCGGGGTGGCAGGTGCGGCTGAGTTGCCGGTAGACCCGCTTGATTTCGGTGATGTCCGCGTCTTTGGGCACACCCAACGTCAGGTAGTGGTCTTTGATGGTGGCGGTGGCGGTCATTGAGGGCTCCCGTCCGGGTCACGCGGTGCTTGCCTGGAGCGCATGGCTTTGAGGTTCCCTAGGGTCATGTCCGCCATGATTGCCGCGAAGCCAACGGTGAGGACGACCATCAACACGGGGTTAGAACCCGCAACCATCACTATCACGATGGACAGTGCAAGGTATGTCATCGCGAGGACGAGACGGTTCTTACTGCGACGCTGGGCAGCCAGGGACTGCTCACGGAGAGCCTGTGCTTCAAGTTCGTCGATGATGGCATCAACTTGTTCGTCGGTAAACTCCCCGATGTTGCTGGGGTCGTGTTCGCTTGTCATGGTGACTATCCCCGAATCTGGTTCTTGCGTGACGTTGTGGTGAGGCGCTGGCTCGCATTGGTGGTGGGTTTGTCTTTGAATGTGAAGACGAGTTGTTCGGTTTGCCAGGTGGAGGCTCCTGCTATGCGCGCGGCCATGATGACGATGGCTTCGTATTCATCCATCTTGCATACCCGTACGGTGAATCGGTCTTTGGTGGGTCTCTGACCGTGACCAAGGAGTTCTGCCTCATAGAACGTGGGGATGGGAGCGCGTGCTGCTACCGATTGGCGGATTGCTGCGGGCAGATATGACGTCTGATTGAGGGCATTGGAGTACCGCTTCTTGAGTTTCCTGACCGTCAGTTCAGCGGCCTTTTGCGCGGCTGTGGGTTCCGTGTTCCTGGCGTCATGGGAAGGATTGGTGGGGATGGGTGGACCAATGGGGACATTGCCAGTACCGGTAAATGAGGGGTCGTGGCGAACATCGCCGATACGTCTCACAGGTGGCTTCATTGGTACGTGGTGCTCAAAGACGGGGTTGCTCCACGAGCCAGACGGCTTGAATGATCCGTTGGGTTGGGGAACAAGTTCTTGCTCCATTGTTGCGGTCACAATGCGTTCACGAGTGGCCCACCAGCCCACCTTCCGGCGGTGATACTTTCCAGCGCGACGATGCACCATGTCATGCTGTTCTGCCATGGACGCCACTGCCAACTCGGGGACAGGCTGCCCAAAGACGTCGCCGAAGTCCAGACAAGTTCGGCCATAGGTGGTGTCATCGACGCTGCTACCTGTGCCGGCCTTCACCACGGGTTTGATGTGTTTGACGGGCCTGTCCACGGTTGCTGTGCGGGTTCCGTGAACCATGTCAGTGGTGGTCATGGGGTGTCTCCTTGGTGCGGCGTTGCATAGGTCAAAGTCAAGACGTGGGGGCGTTCCACAGCCCGTAATGTGGCCTCAAACTTTGTGTCTAGCGTGACGAACCGGGCCTTATTCGCTACAGCCAGATTGAACAGGTGTAAGTCTGTGACCTGTTTGGGGCCTTGAAGTTGTGTCAGTCTGATATGTGGTGAGTCAAGACTGGTCGAATCGGGAAGGAAACTCGTATTCTCTAGTTTCCGAAAATCGGATAATACGGCTCTGGCTTCATCGCCGCCGGTTCGCCGCTTCGTCACTGTGGAATTGAGCAAGAGCCTCAGTAAGCCGATCTCAGAGATGGGTGTTGAAAGCACGCGATCTGCGGTGGCAAACCAGTCAGTCACGGTTTCGTGGGCGGGATGCTCCTTGAAGCTCAATGCAAAGAGAACGTTGATGTCAGGCAGATCAGTAGTCATGAGCAAGCGCCTCCTCAATTGCTGCCACATCAAGTGGGATGCCACCGTTCGACAACACTCGTATTCCCTGGACGGGCGCTCGGATAGGGGAAGGCTCCGCTTCGATACTCCGAGCACCTTCCACTGCCAGCGCTGCAAGCAATGAGGCTGGTTTGTTGACGTATCGAGGCCACCGCCGTTCCCCTACTTCGAGTGCATGGCGCACATCATCCGTGATGGTCACGTGTGCGCGTTCCTTCAAAGTAGGCATACACCCAGAGTAGCACTAGCGGTGTAACTCTGCTGCACCAGCGGTGCATCAGCGTGTTTTCATTACTGGAACGTGGTTTGGGTAAAGTGAAAACGTCACACCATTCGGAACACTCCCTTGCTCGCGCAACGGCGATCATTCGCTCGTCCTGTGTGATAACTCCAGCAAAGGGCGTCATTTGACGCATATCGTTTCCGTGTTCTCCGGGTTCCAGACATGCAGTAGCGAGAGCCTCACGTGGACCGCAGAGTAGTTCCTCCCACTCGTCAATCCACTCATTTGCTCGATTCGGTGCTAAGTAGAGAGAACGAATCTTGGCAACATTTTCCAATCCGATCCTTCGGACGCGGGCTTCGTCACGGTTGAGGTGGTCAACAACAACACGGTGGTATTCAAGTTTCCTTCGATCCGATCGTTGCATGGTCTTCACCTCCTGGACTATGGGTTGGGGTCTGTGGCTCCTGCGTAGCCACTAGGCTACACTAGGGTTATGGCCACTGTCACTATCCCTCAACGTCGGCTCCGTAATGACTATGCCCAGATTCTGCGTGATGTGCGGGCTGGGACAACGTTTGTGGTCACTGATCGCGATGTTCCCGTTGCCCGGATCCTTCCAGCATCGTCGCCCTCCTATGTGCGCGCACAACCTCCAGGAGAAGCCAGAAAAATCACACGCGTCACCCTTTCAGAACCGACGGACGTGGTTCTTGATGAGCTTCGAGGTGACCGGTGATCGCCTATGTGGATACCTCTGCGGCGGTGAAGTTCCTTGTTGATGAACGAGAATCCAATGCGTTGACACGGTGGGAGGAACAACCGGACGTCGTCATGGTGTCGTCGGACCTGCTCGTTGCTGAGTTGAACCGATTCCAGGTCAGGAATCCGCGCATAGGTCAGACCGATGTGCTGGCAGTGCTCGCTATGATTATCGTCGAACCGATTGATCGTCGTGACTATTTTGCGGCCGGCAGGCTTGCCGGTCCGCACCTTCGCAGCCTCGATGCGCTGCACCTGCGCATGGCCCAGAAACTCGCCGTTGACGCCGTGGTCACCTATGACATCCGAATGATCGACGCTGCCCACAGCCTCGGCATTCCCGTCCTGAGTCCAGGGTTATCTTCATGAGTGTGCGACGATCCACAGGTGAAATTCGGGATACCATCATGTTCTTCTCGATGACCCGCAATCTCAAAGACGGACCCGGTTTCGAGGTGTGGCTAGACAAATTCCTGACGTTTGACTTTGGGCTCACTACCAAATAAATGCACTTTCATCGTAGCGAGTTTTCTTAATGTCGATCGCACACTTCAACAAGACAATGCGGATGCGCGAAATGGAACGTCGCCAACTCATCACAAGACCACAGCGAACCGCTACCCAAACCCTTCACCAACAAAGGCAATAACGATCTCGCCTTGTGACTCCATCACCAACAATGCGGGTGGGAGTGGGCAATTGCCGCCCAGGTATCAAGCCGACAATTCGTAGTGTGGGCTATGCAGGCGCTGCCAATAATTCTGGTTTGAGAATGTGCCGGATCGCTTGCTCTACCGCCTCAACCACTCCTGGCTCTGTCTTGTCACCTAACCCTGAAAGAATCAAAGTTTTTGCAAACGTAGAGGTGGGTAAGCCTTCATGGATGGCTCGATCTCTCAACTCCGAATACTGGTTCTTTGTCAGCCGCACCGACAAGACCGTGGCCCCAGCGCCGGTCCGCGATGGAGACACGCCTTCCGGTAACGGATCGTGGCGATGTTGCTCCGAGTACTCAGCCTCCGTGGCAATGATCTCTTCAATGTTCATGGTCTTCCCTTCTCGTAGAATCGCTGGTCCCGTTCGTTTGACTTCCATGCGTTGATACCCCACACATGGTTTTCCTCTGTAATGGTGATGACTGAAATCACAATGCCTGCTGAAGGGGACCATCCAATTGTGCGATCACTCTTCCCGGATTGAGATGCGGGATCAGGTATGAATTCAACCCGCTCATCGTCGAGATAGGCTTCATTCGCCCAGGAAGGTTCAAAATTCGTTTCACCAACACTTTGCTTCCTAGATGATCGCGTTCGAATGTGCCATGCGCGATGGGACCAATCTGGAATCTGCCTCACGTAGTAGATTCTACTACGCGCTGGTGCCTCCGTCAAGAGTCACTGAGCCCAG
>JAIRQO010000086.1 GCA_031256435.1 Cellulomonadaceae bacterium | reverse complement strand
CTCATGCTAATCGCGGCGGGATCATCCCCGCTCTCGCGGGGAGCACTTCTGCGTCTGCGCGGTGCGGCGGGTTGAAACGGGGATCATCCCCGCTCTCGCGGGGAGCACAAGGCAGTCCTCAGGTCTGACATCATGGACTGGGGATCATCCCCGCTCTCGCGGGGAGCACACTTGCTGATCTGCGACTTTACCCGAGTGCAGACCGAATTCGCATCACTCTGAACCAACTCCGTCTACGTGTCGTCTTTTCTCTACGGCATTCCTGTACTTCCGCCGACGTCCCGCGTAACTCCAGGATGCTCGGGCACTGTTCAGTCCGCGCTCTGAGCCCTCATCGGAATGATCGATGACGTCCTTGGATCTCGCCGCCAGCGCTCTGGACTCAGCCGTCACCCGTCGCATGAGGGAGACTCCGTCAAAGTCCTCAACGCTCCATGCATGGTTATGGACCCGAAAAGCCAATCTCTGCTCTGTGCGAGCAGACCACACCATCAGCGCACGTCCTCGGGCCACATCTTCGGTGATCCGATCCCACAGTCGCTCACGCACTCGCGCAGTGAGATGACCTACATACACACCAGCGCTGATTTCCAGCAACCACCGAGTTAACTCACCACGCAGTTTCTCGGGCGTGACAGAGAGGACAACAACGATCAAAATGGAGGCTCCGATCCATAGGATTGCCCAGACGCCACAGCGCGATCCTTGTCATCCCATAACATCACCACATCGGCCCAGTCATCTTCGTTTACTACCTCAGACTCCCCAGGTGTGGCATGAAGATCGTCGAGGAGTAGTGCGCGAATGTCTCGTACGCATCGCTCTAGCAATCTCGATTCGACGATGCGATCACGCATGGTTCGCCGGCAATGACCAGCAATATCTGCGAGGTCGAGCGCCGCTGCTTCGAAAGCCACGGGAATGGCAATCTCCGCCTTATAGAGATCTGCCAGATCATAGACGAAGGATCGTTCATGGCCCGTATGGACAAATCCCAGCCCAGGAGAGCAGCCCAGAGCCACAACGACGGCATGCACTATGCCGTACAGGCACGTTGTTGCTGCGGAAATCGCCTGATTGACTGGATCAGAAGCAAAGTAATCATCGGGACGGTAGTCTCGGCCGTTCCACGGAACACCTGTTCGTTGCGATTCGGATCGATACACACGCCGGACGCGGGCACCCTCCCTGCCTCGAAGTTGCTGCATGGTCAACCCGGCGACATCCTCGTCGGGAAAACGCAGGGCATACATCTTGCGAGCCACGGATAATCGGGAACTGCGGCGCGTCACGAGGTTCGCCTGGGCTTCCAGCAGCCGCGAGGACTTTGCCAGAGACCGCCCGTGGGCGTAGTACCGCACCCCACGCTCCCCAACCCACACGACTGTTGATCCGCTTTCCGCCACGAGGACCATCGCTTGCTGAGTGACGGTTGTCCCTGGTCCGAGCAGCAGAGCACCAAGGGTAGCGGCTGGGATATGTACGGTCCCACGCTCATCCGTAGCGGTGATGGCACTTGCATCGCGATTGATCTTGCACCGTTCTAGATAGACAAATGAAAGACGATCTTGGGCACGGACCAGTTCCTTGATTGACGGGGGACGCGCGCCTGGGATCACGTCAGGTCACCGGAGC
Source organism: Cellulomonadaceae bacterium (assembly GCA_031256435.1). Classification (GTDB taxonomy): domain Bacteria; phylum Actinomycetota; class Actinomycetes; order Actinomycetales; family Cellulomonadaceae; genus Xylanimonas. The sequence goes on along the minus strand of JAIRQO010000086.1, from coordinate 29,173 downwards.
AAGAGTGAGCAGCCCGCAGCCATACGCTTTTGCCGGCCCAGCCCCGTCAATAAGGGTCTTACGTAATGAATCAACGTTTGTTACCTCGAGCAGGCCATCGAACGAGGCTTTGCTGATGGTGACGGTGTTTCCTTGGCGCTGGAACCGATCAGTCCTCCGGGAATGAACCACAATGTTGCCCTCGGGACCACGGGCATCACCCGTATCTTCAGCCTCCGGAATCGTGAAACCCCACCGCTGACACCGTTCGGCTAACCACCGTATCTGCTGCGCAACGGTAACGTGCGCGTACCGTTTTGGTTTCACCTCCGCGTCATCTGGTTGTGCTCGAGGAAGACCATCGACGATTTTCGTAGCGCGGCTTGTTCTGACCGGATTAGCCGTTAGGCGGAACGCCCATGTCTGACCCTCCGCAAGGCGCTCCAGCAATGGTTCGTATGACCGCGTTGTCCAGCCTTCCTGTGTTGTGGGCCATCCGGCCTGCTCGACGATGTGAGCAAAGTCGGGTTGGGGACCGGACACTACGTAGAGCCAGTCCTGGCTTCCGTTGGTGTCAACACGCCACAGCACGCGTCCTCGCACCTCATCCGGCTGCGGGAACGATGAGAGAACAGCGGCGTGCATTGCCTGGGGTGAACCCAGGAGTTTCCTTCCTCCTCGCCGCGCCTTGTTGAGTTGTATGCGTGACAGATACATCAGGCACCTCCGAGTAGGGCCATCGGGTCGTGCCCTTGACGAGTGTTGGTGAGACCCGGAACACGGACGCTCGTCTGAGCCACACGACGAATTCCATATTGCCGAAGGGTGGGATCGAAACTGATGGGCGCGTCGCTCTGCGTAGCCAGAGTGATCGCACCGCTTCGAGACTCTATGGGCACTGCGTCAGCGTCAATTCGTATTTCCAAATTGACCTCACTGTGTTGCTTTCGTTTCCACCAGTTGGATGCTTGCCATGGCGTTTCCTCGACATTTGTCAGCGCCGTCCACACGTCACTCTCCCTGACACCGAGGGTCAGGGGTCCCGCGGGCGGGAAAGCACGGCGTCCAAGATAGAGCGGAAACACGGGGTCTTTCACGGCATCATTGAGAGCGGTGATCAGGGAATCATCACCCTCCACGGCAGCAACAAAGGTGGCATCAGTGAGGAAGTAGCGTTCCGTGAGGGGCAGTGACGTCACTTTCCCTTTGTTCTCCTGACGCGCCGTTTGGAAGTCCCGTTCGATCCGGCCGGGTTGATCAATCCGAATACCGAATCGAAGGGAGAGTAACTCCTCCAGCGGATCGGTTCGTCGCATACCTCGTGCTGCGGCGAGAAGTCCGATCACGCCGCTTTTTGTTGGTGCGTGATCGGTTGCTCGCCGAGTAAACCGTGAGGAACTACCCCAGGACTGCATCGGTCCGGACAGCCGGAGGACAAGAGTGCTCATGATTGCCCGGGGGAAGCCGCCTCGCCCAAACGCTCCACAATGAATTCAGTCACTGCGGCAACGGCGTTGTCAAGACCACTGACCTCGCCGAGCGAGGATAGTTTCTTCTCAACATCACTCAATCCTACCACTCGCGTGAGCAGCGCTTCGCTGCCATACGCAGCAGTAATGTCTGTGGCGTAGGCGGCAAGCTTCTCGGCTGATGTCAGGATACTACCTCCCGTGTTTGCAACACGTACGGGATCCTCAAATGCACCCACGTAGGAGATGGGCTGATCGCCTCGGACGGAGATCACCACGCCGGCGGGCAGGGTGCGGTTAGCAAAGGTGTTCTGTTTGCCGGTGGGCATTGAGTGAATAAAGGCACGAATAAAGGCGTCAACGGCGCGTTCCGTTGCCGAGATATCTCCAAGATTCTCTCGCAGCATATTCGCGTTGATGGTGGCATATCGATACAGTGTTGCGGAATTGAACTCCACGGTGCCGATCATCCCTGCGCCAGCATCTTCGTCCTCTGATGCCGCTTTCTGGTCATCTACAGCGGTGAAGTAATCGTATTCGGTTTCCACAGCGTGGGTGGACAGCGCGTGAGCAACCTGGCAGGCGGCATCGACGTTGAGATCGCTGACATCAGCCACCATCCTGCCGAAGAGCGCAAGATCCACGGAGTTACCCTGTTGAAGAAGCGCCTTTGCCTGCTTCTTGTCGGGTTGCTCATCAGTCTCCCAGGACTCCACGGCGAAACGCGCAAGGGCAGAGATTTGGAGTGCGGACAAGAACAAGAGATATCCGGACTCCTCTGGCGCTCCCTTCTTCCCTTTCGGTTCGGCAACTTTGATCCCGGCTGCGGTCAGTACTTGTTTGGCAAGATCGAGAGCCTGAGCGCGCTCAATCTCGCCGTGGGTGGATTCGATTCGATCTGCCAGCACCTCAACAACCCGCTTGGTGCGGACCCCTAATTCGGTGGTGTCCAGAAGTTCAGCGAACTCCTGGCGGACCGCCCGCTTCCAAGCCTGGGACGATACCCGTGCTCGCCGCACTCCTCCATACGTCGCTGTTTTTGGAGAGCCAGTGTCATCGCGGTTCAGGTTTGACGGTGGCACGGATTGCACAAGATGGATGTCAATGTAGGTGCGGTTCATGAGGTTTCCTCCTCGGTGGTTGTTTCTTCCTGAAGTCTGGTGTTGTCAGCATCGCCGGTGTTGATTCGGTAGTACTCGCGTGCCCATCGGCGCCGGACGGCATCGGCTTTCCCGGGAACCTGAAAGTCCCATAGGTCAACGGCGAATCTCCCATAATCAAAGGCGATACTCTCTCCGCGCATCTGGCGGATGAGTCCCCGCAGGTGGTAGGCGAGTTCTGTGAATGTTGCTGATGAGACAGCAGCATTGAACCGGCGACGAACCGGGGATGGGCCATCGCCGTCCCCTCGCCCCACATGATGATCGAGTTGCTTGACAGCTTGTCCAAAACCAATCTTCTGAGTATGGACAGGCTGAGGGCGAGATTGTTGGTGCGCAGCGTAGAGGGTCAGTGCAGTGTGCACGGCATTCTCTTCCCACGTTGGCGTGTCATTCGTTGCGTTGGGGGAGACGTTTTCGATAGTGGCTGCCCAGATAGCAGGATCCGATCCTGGTTCCTTGCCCACGTTGGCACGAAGGCGAGCGAGCATTGCCCGAGTTGCTGCAGTGTCTTGGGTGGTGGTGAAAGTGAGCACTTTGGATGTGACGTGGGAATACACTCTTTCCCGTGGTGTTGAATTCATCATTATTCCTTGCTTACCTCCTCCTTCTCGGTGGATGATTTTTGGTTGACTAATGCCAAGGGAAGTACATCCCGGAGTTTCTTGCGGAACCACACGAGTGCTAGCCCCGCATCTCGGAATTGACCTTGTGCTGTCCGCCCCACGAGCGCTGCCGGACCAGCAGTGTCGACGATCTCGTTTCCCATCTCTGTGACTAGTTGCAACACGGATTCTTGCCAGTGTATTCGCTGGTCACTCTCGCTGTTTGCATCGGTGAGGTGGCGAACCCACTCCCGGAATGCGATATCCAACATGGCGTATCCACGGGAGTTCGCCTCGGTTCTTGGAGAATCATCATCCCCGGAACCACCGGAAGCGAGGGCAACGTTCTGAGCGAGGTTTCCTAACGCCGCAACAGCCTTCTGGGCAATGTCCACTGCCTCAATGACAGTTCCCGAGAGCCGTTCGTTGGTGAGTATTGCACTGGGAATCTCGAGCGAATCGAGCCAAATCTCTTCAATGACGGATTCCTGGGTTCCGTAAGAGATGCCCACACTTTGGTAGCACACCATGGGAGCCTCGCTGTGGGACGAGATGAGCGACGCCCACTTTGTTAGTGCCGGCGGAAGTCGTAGCGCGGGACCACTAGACTGGACTTTATGGCTCGAGTTCGGCAGTAGCGAGTTGACTCCGCGCCACAGACTACGCTCGGGTTGGTGGGTTAATGGCATGTAGGTGGCGGTGCCGAGTTTCTTTGTTTGTGGCTCGGAGTAGCGCCATGACGTCATGGGTTCGAGAACGTGACGATTTTGAGGGGTCGCCTTATCGCCCTGCGCGTTGATGACGCCAGTGACCACGGAGGAGTTACCGAATAAACGGATACGTCGTGACGGCCAGGTGTAGAGGTCTACTGGCCCGGTTGGCTGACGGTAGTGCTGATTCGCACCGGCGTTACTGATCCAACCCTCGGGCAGTTCACTCAGGGCCTCGCGTTCCCACACGGGAGAATCGCCGTCACCGTGAGAGTTGATCTCTACGAATGAGGGTGCGATGAGGTTGAGAATCAGGGTCTCTCTCAGCGTGCTCCCTTGTAAATAAACAACGCCTAACTGCCCAGCCCAGCCGGTTCCAATCGCGTAACCCTTGCCTCCGCGCACACGAGGGTCGCCCACAGCGCCACTATGAATACCTGAGACGTCATAGGCATGGACATGTATCAGCCAGCGTGCGGCCTCTGACCAAGAGAGTGTTGTGAGGTTCTCGTTCAGGCGAGTACTCATGAAGGACGATGAGCCAGATCCGTCACTCAATATCCTCGAGAGAGCGAATACTTCGTCTTTAGCCGTGTGTAGGCCGGGAACCTGCATGAACGGATGAACCGAGTGTTGCATCCAGAAGCGGTCATGCCATTCATCAAGGTACTGATCACAGTCTTCGAGGGTGTCCTCCCAGTGATCTCGTACCTCACGCCACTCGTCGATATCCCGTGGGCCTTGCACTGCGCGATGGAGAACCGCTAAGAGCACTCGCAGAATAGCCACGGATTGGGTAGGGAGTTCCCCTGTGAGCGTGACCAAATCACCTGATTGGTGAAAAACCTGACGCAGCGAGACCTCGCGTGTGGTACCGCCAGCATCGAGCACCGGAATCCATGGTTCGTCAACGAGGTTGAAGAAGGGTTCCCGTTCTACGTCTGTTTCTTCGGTCATTTGGCGTACTCCACTGTGAGTCCTAGGTCTTTGTCATAGTGAACCGTGCATCCAGGAAGAGAGGCGGAACCATGATCATCGAGGGGAAGCACAAGTTGGCCAACAAGACCTGGATTCTCCTGCCATGCCTCGAAATCGAACTCCCTCATCATCCCCTCCAGGTGATCGACGATCTGGTTTCCCCGTCTTCCCCGAGAAAGTGAAGCGGGTAACCGCACCGTAGAGGATGCCACGATTCGTACTTGGTCGGCATGAGGGAGTTGGCGTCTACTGAGTGCTCGGCCAGACCGTGGCTCGTCGATCCAGTCGGGGATTTGCCATTGATCGGCTTCGTCTGTTTGCACGACGATGACCTCAATGGAATCTTCGGTATCGCGAACTTGCGCATGAGCGTCCGCAACGTCCGCCTCGCCAACGCTCCCGTCAACAAGCCCATTCAGCGCACTCACTCCCTGTGAGGGGGAGGGAAGGCGGAAGACAGCCGCTTTCTGCTCCTTTTCGTTCTGAACCGCACGCTGCTCATATTGGGCGTGTTCTATAGCACCTTGCCACTCGTGCGGCCCGAGAACTGCATCCCCATAGGCACTCTCTACTAGCGGAGCAATATCGTCGGGCAGAGTGATGACTCCCGATGTACCGATGATATCAATAACCTGTGCCGCCGCGCGCATGAGCAGGTATTCACCGTAGACGGCTACGCTTCCTCTGTCTGGCATAGGGGGGCTTGCAGACCAGTCCTCAACGCCAACTATCACTGCTCGAGGGATCCGCATTGGCGACGGTCGGGATTCCGGATGGCGGTCGGCGTGGCGGTGGAGGCGCCCCATCCGTTGAAGGAGCAGGTCCGTGGGGGCGAGGTCCGTGATGAGGAGGTCAACATCAATATCAAGGCTCTGCTCCACTACCTGAGTACCGACGACGATGAGCCGATCTCGTCCAGGAGGATTGGTACCGTCATCCAGTGGTTTCCCTAGTTTCGTGACCACCTCTAGCTCACGGCGCTTGCGATCATTGGCCAGAAAACGCGAATGAAGCAGCACTACGTCAGCAGCATTGCTGCCCGTGAATCGCTCCTTGAGTTCTGCGTAGGTTCCTTGCGCGCGTGCCACGGTATTGCGCACCACCATGGCGCAGCCACCATCAACGAGAGCCTTGGAAAGGATATCGGTGACGTCCTCGTCGGCGGCGGTCTGGACCGTGACTGACAAGTGACGATCTGACGGCGGTGGTATGACATGGCGGATCTCGCCTGCGCTTCGATAGGTGAGGACGGTGGAGGGGCTCTCCTGATGTCCATCGTTGAGCATGGCTGGAGTGGAATCGGAAGCATCATGAGCGGCGCTCGATGCTGGAGGATCGCTCCGGCGCCTACGGCGTCTTCCCGCGCTGGCGATGTTCGGTGAATTGGTGGCGGACGTCCGTCCCTTCTTGTAGGCGTCCATGAGGCGGGTTCTCAGGTGGCTCGGCAAGGTGGCGGACAAGGCGATGACAGGTACCCCGTACGCCCCGAACCACTCCAGCGCGCGCTCCAGATAGATGTTCATATAGGCATCGAATGAGTGAATCTCGTCGAGAATGACCACCTTGCGAGCCATTGCCAGATGACGAAGGGCAACGTGACGTGACTTCAGTGAGGCGAATAATACTTGATCAATGGTGCCTACCACAAAGTCTGCGAGCACTCCCTTACGGCGTCCCCGCATCCAACCGTCAATGTACGCACCACCCGGTGCAGACTTCGATTTCCGAGGCGAGCAATCAACGTCCCGCGCCACATCTCTCACAGGAAGGTTGGCGCGTGGAAGATCCTCGAAATCTTGATTCAACCACGCTTTGCCGTGCGCGAGGAAAACGGATCTACGGCTCTCAGCATGATCGGCTTTGCCGGAATCGTTGACAAGGTCCGCACCATGATCGGCCGGAGCGGAGAGATGGGTGATCCATGCCATGACCCGTCGAAACATGGCGTCGCTGGTGGCTTGGGTGGGGAGGGCGAGCATGACACCGCCGGCTCCCGTGCGGGAGGCCAATTCCTCGGCGGCCAGCATTGCGGCTTCCGTTTTCCCCTCGCCCATGGGCGCTTCAATCACTAACAGTCCAGCGGGGTCCATGGCTCGTGCTGCTTCAAGCGCGGCACCCTGAACTGGCCGGGCCACAGAGGTGGTAGGCAGGTCAAACCGTGCCTGCAGGAACTCGTCAGCACTACTGCATATGTGCTCAGGGTTCCACGGTGCGGGGAAGTTCACGGCTTTCCACGCGGCCTCCAGCCGAACACCATCAGGTTCACTTGGCTGTGGAAGCGGCCGGCGATCATCAAAAGGTTCGATGGGGAAGAGCCTGGTGTTGGAGGCGAGCCAGTCAGCAACCACCACCAAGGCCTGAACCAGAGCGAGTACCGGCTTTGACACTGTTCGCCATGATGCGCTGCTTAGGTACTGATGCGCCCCAGTGAACTGCGCCATATGATCCAGCAACTCATTCTGAACGTCCCGCCAAGCGCCGGTACCGAGTAAGTCATCATTTCGAGCCCAGTTCTGGCTGGCTTTCCTCACGTCGTCTTCCGAGGGCGGGATTCCGTGGTGGCCCCCCACCACCGAAGCAATACTGCGGGCTGAAGCATGACTCCAGGAATAGGTGTCCTTCAACCATCGTTCCGTGAATACCTGACCTGCGAGTCCATGGGGCATGGTTAAACGTTCCGATGAGGCAAGGTCACGGGGCATTGTTAATCCGGCCTGCTGCATCTCGTCTCGGAGAACACGCACCTGCACCGCAAATGCCGGCGATGCCTTGCCGATGTCATGAATGCCAGCAAGGAACGCAACAAGGGTTCTGGCAGCACCTTCGCTGCCTGTGTCTTGAATGATGCGCTGTGTGACCTGGGGAGGTAGCCACTCATCCCACAGTTTCAGGGCAACTCCTGCGGCATCGTGTAGATGCTGCCACAGCGGAAGCCAACTCTCCGGCTGCCCATGCATCGGCCAACTCTTAGCCCATACGGTTTGGGCTGGCTGCGAGAGGATCATGCGCAGACGCTATCAGTGGCAACTCTTGGTAAGTGTAGTTGCCGCAACGGGCATACCTTGTGTGCCCACTCTCGCGCCCCTGGGTAGCCGTGTGGCCACTTTTAGCCTCCTAAATTGGCCACGGGGCTACCCAGGCCGATCAGGGGCTACCACACCCGCTAGGGGCTGCCCAGTACTACGAGGCGCCGCCCACCCCCTACTTACTGAACGTATGCGTCCACACGGTGGTTTCGTCGGGGTTGAGGAAGGTGTAGGTCACTTGGGGGTCCTGGATTCCCATGTCTGCCATGGAGGTGAAGAACTGCTCGGCATCTTCGGCGTGCTTGGGAATCGCCGCGTCCATGTCCTCTTTCACGTCATCCGGATTCACCTTGGTGGCCAGCGTGAACACAAACTCAATGGTCCCCGGCTCCACGCCCTTGACGGCCACATCAGAAAACTCGTCTCCCAGTTCCTGCTTCATCTGCGGAATCAAGGTCTGAGTGAGCGCCACAAAGGTGGCCAGTGTGGACGCGTCATCAGCCGACGATCCAGCGTCAGACGATCCAGCGTCGTCGGTGGGACTCGCCTCGGGCGTGCTTTCGTCGGCAGGGCTCGCGTCCGGGCTGACTTCCTCGGTGGGAGTTTCGGCAGGGGCAGCCGTATCCGTAGCCTCCACTGTGGGCGAGGGGCTACCGGTAGCACCAGAATCATCTCCACCACCGCAACCGGTGACCATCAAACCGAGGGCGCACACCAGCGCTAGGGTGCGGATATTTTTCTTTGACATGACACGCTCCGATTCGCCACAACACAACAACACACCAACAACATAGCCACAGTTCAGCAATAACTCAGCCACAACTCAGCAACAACTCACACAAGTGAATTTCTCACCGCCTTCATGGTAGCAACAGCGCCTGACTACGAGTGGCATCATCCAGTGTTCCAGCCAAACGCCTCCGTGGCGGGTACGGTATGCCGCATGGTTCTTTGCAACAATCCTGACAGGCCGTTCGGCTCCGTCATCCCCGCCATGGTGACCCCCATGACCGCTGAAGGCGTAGTGAACGTGGAATCCACGCGCACTCTGGCCGCCTGGCTCGTCGCACAAGGGTGTGACGGCATCCTCGTCAACGGCACCACGGGCGAATCACCCACCACCCACTCGGCCGAGAAGCAAGAACTTGTAGCTGCTGTGGTGGAGGAAGTGGGTGCCACGGTTCCCGTCATCGCCGGTGCCGGCTCCAATGACACGGCGCACGCTTCACGGATGGCTGCTCAGGCCGCCGAGGCCGGCGCCGATGGTGTCCTCATTGTGACCCCGTACTACTCGCGGCCCTCGCAACTCGGCGTGGAGCGCCACATTGAAGCCGTAGCGGAAGCCGGCGGCATCCCCGCCATGATTTATGACGTCCCAGCGCGAACCGGCGTGCGCGTGCAAGCGGACACCTACCACCGCCTCGCCCAGCACCCGTTGATCATCGCCACCAAGGACGCTACGGGGGACATCGGCGCTGCCGCAGCGCTGTCCGAAAGCACCGGCCTGGCCTGGTATTCCGGGGATGACGGCATGGTGTTGCCCTTCCTGGCCCACGGGGGAGTAGGCGTGGTGTCTGTGGTGGCTCAGGCTGTTCCCGCAGCATTTGCGACGATGGTGCGGTGCTGGGACGCGGGCGATCACGCCGGTGCCTTGGCCGCCTTCCGCTCCACCATTCCGGCCATCAGCGCCGTCAACGGCGCCGGAATGCAAGCTGTCATGGCCAAGGCCGCCGTGGAAGCACTGGGCAAGATTCCAGGCCGTACCGTCCGCGGTCCTTTGGTCACCGCCACGGATGACGAGGCCGCAGCGGTCCGTGCGGGCCTTGTTGCCGCAGGCGTTCTGAAAGGCTGAACCCATGACCGCAACGGATCGCGCTTCCCTGCCCAAACTTCGCCGTGGCGCCTTACGCATTGTGCCCTTGGGAGGTCTGGGTGACATTGGCCGCAATATGGCAGTACTGGAGTTTGCTGGCAGACTCCTGGTGATCGATTGTGGCGTCCTCTTCCCGGAGGACAGCCAGCCGGGCGTGGATGTCATCCTCCCGGACTTCAGTTACATTGCTGATCGGCTCGACGATGTGGAAGGCATTGTGCTCACCCACGGGCACGAGGACCACATTGGCGCCGTGCCCTATCTGCTGCGGTTGAAGCCAGACATCCCCCTCATCGGCTCGCAACTCACGCTCGCCTTTGTGGAACGCAAATTGGAAGAACATAAGATCACCCCGCTGTGCCTGGCCGTCAAAGAAGGCCAGAAGGAACGGTTGGGTGCGTTTGATCTGGAGTTTGTGGCCGTCAATCACTCCATCCCGGATGCCTTGGCCGTGGCCGTCACCACCCCCGCCGGAACCGTGCTCCACACGGGCGATTTCAAGATGGACCAACTTCCACTGGACGGCCGAATCACGGACCTGCGCGCCTTTGCCCGTTTGGGAGAGCAGGGTGTGGACTTGTTCATGGTGGACTCCACCAACGCCGAGATTCCGGGATTTGTGGCACCGGAAGCCGAGATTGGGCCCGTACTGGATTCCGTATTTGCCCAGGCCACGGGGCACATCATTGTGGCATCCTTTGCCTCGCATGTGCACCGCGTTCAGCAAGTGCTGGATGCCGCTGACCATCACGGACGCCGGGTGGCTTTCGTCGGGCGGTCCATGATTCGAAACATGGCCATTGCTGAAGATTTGGGTTATCTCCGCGTTCCCGAGGGAATCCTGATTGACGTGAAGAAGGCCAGCGGCCTGCCGGACCATGAACTGGTGTACATGTCCACCGGTTCCCAGGGTGAACCCATGGCGGCGTTGGCGCGCATGGCCAACGGGTCTCATTCTCAGGTGGAGATTGGCCCCGGGGACACCGTGATTTTGGCGTCCTCACTGATTCCAGGCAACGAGAATTCGGTGTTCCGGGTGATCAACGGCTTGACGCGACTCGGCGCGCGCGTGGTGCATTCGGGCAACGCCAAGGTGCATGTGTCTGGGCACTGTGCCGCTGGCGAGTTGCTGTATTGCTACAACATTGTGAAGCCTGGCAACGTGATGCCCGTACACGGGGAAGTCCGGCACCTGGTGGCTAACGGCGCGCTCGCGGTGAAAACGGGTGTGCCTCCGGAACGCGTGATCCTCGCTGAGGACGGCGTGGTGGTGGACCTGGTGGATGGTGTGGCGCGCGTGGTGGGGGAGATTCCCTGCGAATACATCTACGTGGACGGCAAGTCCGTGGGCGAGATCACGGAGGCCGAACTCACCGAGCGCAGGATTCTTGGCGAGGAAGGCTTTGTCTCCTGCTTTGCGGCTGTGGACGTGAAAGCCAGGCGCGTCACGGCCGGGCCGCACTTCCAGGCTCGCGGGATGGCCGAGGAACCTTCGGTATTCGATCAACTCACGGAGGACGTCACCGCCGTGCTCACGGCACAGTTGACCCAAGGGGTCACGGATGTCATGGCGCTACAGCAGACTATTCGACGAACCATCGGTCAGTGGGTGGCCAAGCGTCTGCGACGCAGGCCCATGATTGTGCCCGTGGTGGTGGATAGTGCTGACGCACCCGCGGCCGTCACGCGGAGCGCGCGGCGCTGACACGCACGGTTCTGGCGACGAGAGTGCTCGGCGTTGTGAGTAAGGCCCAGTGCGCACGGTGCTGATTGGCAGAGCGTTGACAGGCAGAGCGGGGTGAAACTCGCCGCGCCTCCGCTGAGCGGTGTGGCCTGCTCGGTATCGTAAGCGTATGGCAGCAACGACGCGCGCTCCGGCTCGTACCGCACCCTCATCACGCAAGGGCGCTTCTGCGCGTTCCGCGAGTAAGCGTTCTGCGGGTAACGCTGCCACCAAGCGCGCTGCGTCCACAAGCACTGGCTCCTCACGCTCTGCTTCCCCGCAAGCACCCTCCACAGGCGATCAGCAACGCGTAGGCCACCTTCCCCAAGCACACCGCCGGGACGGGCTTGCTTTCATCCTCATTGCGCTGGCCATCATCACCGCTGCCACCCAATGGTTTGGGATTCCCGGTCCGTTTGGAACGGCGGTGGACTACATGGTGGCCGGACTGGTGGGCGTCATTGGTGTGGCCGTTCCGGTGGTGCTGCTGGGCCTCGGCGTACGGATGTTCCGCCACATTGAAGGGCGTAAGGGTGACGGCAGGGTGGCCATCGGCGTGGGATTCTTGACCCTCTCCGCTAGTTCCCTGGCCGCCATTTCTCACGGCAGGCCCGGGTTTGACCTGGGATTCGAGGCGATCAAGGACGCCGGAGGAATCGTCGGATATGCGCTGTCTACCCCCGTAGCCGCCGGTCTCACGGCACCGGTGGCGGCGATTCTCTTTGTACTTCTGGGGCTGTTTGCCCTGCTGGTGATTACTGCTACCCCGGTGAATCGCATTCCTGAGCGTGTCCGGGAAGTGGTGGAGCGGATAATTCCCGCGTGGGGCCAGGATTCCTGGGCGGCAGAGCAGGCCACGGGGGAGGACTATCCTGTGGAATCGGCCGATGGACTCAAGTTTGCCGAAGGTGTCCCCACACATGATGGCCATGATGCTGGTGTGAACGCCGCGCCAGGTCAGCGGCGCCTTAGCCGGGCCGAGAAACGTGCCCTCAAACGCGCTGAACGCAAAGCCGCAGCAGAGCGCAGCGCGGACGCGCGCGCCCAGGCGACCTCACTCAACGGCAATGTTGCGTACGAGCAAGCGGCAACCGTGGAGCCGGTCAGTGGTACCCACAGCGCCATGCCGAGTGGTAGCGCAATGCCAGGGGGCGGTGTAGGGGCTGGTGGTGCCGGTGCTGGTGGCGCTGGGGTTGGTGGCGCAGGCGTAGCACCCGCATCAAGCGTGAAGCGCAGCGGAGCAGCCTCGGCCGAGACCACCGTTCTGGAGGCCGTGGATACCGGAGCACTCACCACTGTTCTTCCTGATTCAGGCGCCGGCGGGACCGGCCACGGCCTTGCCGATGAGATAGAGCGACCCATGGGAACTCCGGTTCAGGGGATGCTCGAGGGTGACACGGTCTACATGATGCCGGACGAATCGCTTCTGGTGGAGGGTCCTCCGCACAAACTGCGGTCTGCCGCGAATGATCGCGTGGTGGAAGCGTTGACGCACGTTTTTGACCAGTTTGATGTGGATGCCACAGTCACCGGCTTCACGCGGGGACCCACGGTCACGCGCTACGAGGTGGAAGTGGGGCAGAAGGTCAAGGTGGAGCGAATCACCAGCCTGAGCGCCAATATTGCCTACGCCGTGGCCAGTGCTGACGTGCGGATTTTGTCTCCTATTCCCGGGAAATCTGCCATTGGTATTGAGATTCCCAACTCGGACCGCGAGATTGTGGTGCTGGGTGACGTGTTGCGGTCCGCCGCAGCGCGGAAATCTCACCACCCATTGTCTGTGGGTATTGGCAAGGACGTGGAGGGCGGCTACGTGGTGGCCAACCTGGCCAAGATGCCCCACATTCTGGTGGCCGGTGCCACGGGTTCCGGTAAATCCAGTTTCATCAACTCCATGATTGTGTCCATCATGATGCGGTCCACCCCGGAGGAAGTGCGTTTGGTGCTGGTGGATCCCAAGCGCGTGGAGTTGACCAGTTATGAGGGCATCCCGCATCTCATCACGCCGATCATCACGGATGCCAAGAAGGCGGCCGAAGCCCTGGAATGGGTGGTCCGCGAGATGGACGCACGGTATGACGATCTCCAGGCGTTCGGGTTCAAGCACATCGACGATTTCAACGAGGCCGTCCGCCACGGGAAGGCCAAGGCGCTGCCCGGTTCTGAGCGCGTCATGAAAACCTACCCCTACCTGCTGGTAGTGATCGACGAGTTGGCCGACCTCATGATGGTGGCACCCCGAGATGTGGAAGCCTCCATTCAGCGCATCACCCAGTTAGCGCGCGCCGCCGGCATTCACTTGGTGCTGGCTACACAGCGTCCGTCTGTGGACGTGGTGACGGGTTTGATCAAGGCCAACGTGCCCTCACGGTTGGGGTTTGCTACGTCATCGGTGACGGACTCGCGCGTGGTGTTGGATCAACCCGGGGCCGAAAAGCTCATTGGTCAAGGAGACGCCCTCTTTGTGCCCATGGGTGCCTCCAAACCGTTGCGTGTTCAAGGGGCGTGGGTCACCGAAGCCGAGACGCAGGCAGTGGTGGAACACGTCAAAGCCCAGTTGAAGCCCAGTTATCGCGAGGACGTCACGGTGGCCGGGGGAGCGGCCAAGCGTGAGGTTGATGCCGACATTGGCGACGATATGGACGTGCTGCTCCAGGCTGCAGAGTTGGTCATCACCACCCAGTTTGGATCCACCTCCATGTTGCAACGCAAGTTGCGCGTGGGCTTTGCCAAGGCGGGACGTTTGATGGACCTGCTGGAGTCACGTGAGATTGTGGGGCCGTCCGAGGGATCCAAGGCCCGCGAGGTCCTTGTGCCTCCGGATGGTTTGCCTGGCGCGTTAGCGCTGATTCGCGGGGACCGGGATGAAGTATTTGACCAGGACGAACCACCTGCGCAGGCGCGCGAGGTACCTGTCAGTGGGCAGGGTATGTGTGAGCCGGACTATGGTGGCGTTGAACCGTTTGTTGGTGAAACCAAGGTGTTGAACGATGCCGGTTACGAGGAAATACCGTTCTAGGGTGCGTAGGTTCCGGGGCGTCCGGTGGCTGGGATCAGCGTGCCTGCCGCATCATCGCTTCTGAAAGCCTAGGCTTATGGGGTGACCGCACCCGAGCCTGCCCAGCCTGTATCCCGGCTGAACATTGCGAACATCATCACGATGGCTCGCATTGCCCTGGTGCCGTTCTTTGCTTGGGCGCTTCTGGCTGCGGGTTGGCAACCTATTGAGTCGCTTCCCAAGCGCTGGATTGCCGTAGTGATCTTCGTCGTAGCAGCGTGTACGGACAAGGTTGATGGCTCTTTGGCGCGAAGCCGCGGGCTCATCACTGATCTAGGGAAACTGCTGGATCCCATTGCTGACAAGGCTCTGGTGGGCGTTTCTCTGGTGTTGCTGTGGTTCCCGTTGCGCGAGTTGCCGTTCTGGGTTCCGCTGCTGGTGTTGGTCCGAGAGTTCGGCATCACCTTCATGCGGATGGGCCTGAAGCGCTATGAGGTCATGCCAGCGGGGCGCGGTGGCAAGTTGAAAACCGTCCTCCAGACGATTGCCATTGGTCTGTTCCTCCTTCCCTTCCACAGTTTCACGTGGTTCCACGTGCTGGCCTGGGTGGTGATGATCCTCGCCGTGGCGCTCACGGTGATCACGGGCGTGGATTACGCGCTCAAGGGCTGGAAGATTCACACGGAACACCGCTGAAACCGCGCGGAATTGACCCCGGAGCGATAGTCAGTTGACACGATGTACTACCATAGGGGCACCATGATTATCCTACGTTCCGAAATTGGCGATGTTCTGCGCAGCACTCGCCTGAGGCAAGGCCGCACCCTGCGCGAGGTTTCCACCGCAGCGCGCGTGTCCTTGGGCTACCTCAGTGAAGTGGAGCGTGGACAGAAGGAAGCGTCCTCGGAACTCCTCTCCTCCATTTGCGAAGCGCTGGACGTACCCCTGTCCGTGGTGCTGGGTGAGGTGTCGGATCGCGTGGCCTGCTTGGAATCGGACGTGTGCCCGGACACTATTCCCGCCAGCCTGCTGGACGGACTGGCCGTGGGCGGCCTGCGCACAGATGCGATGCGAACGGACGCGTTGCGCTCGGACACGCTGCGGACGGATTCCTTGTTGGAGTCCCGTACGGCTGTGGGCACGTGGGCATCACCGGTGCGGGAATACGCCGCTGTACGCTAAACGGCGGAAAACTGGTTGAAGCCGCCCACGCGCAGGCCTTGCGGGGTGACCACAAACCCGGCACTCTGAAGCGCAACGGCAACAGAGTTTTTCTCCGCCACCGCAGTGAATGCCGGTTTTCCGTCAACCTTCTTGATGATGACCTTGCCGAGTTTCCCTTCCCGGGCGGTTTCCGCGAGTATTCGCGCCGCTTCCCGCAGGTGCACCGCCTGGAGGGATGCGGGATCAGATACTGAGAGGGCATCCCCAGAGAGTGCATCCCCTGTGAGCGCGTCACCTAGAAGTACGTCACCTGGGGTTTCGGCACCCTGGAGCGCATCATCCGTGAGTTCACTACCAAAGGACAGCACGGTTTTCCCTCCACGTTCCATGAAGAGCACCAAATCCCCGTTGACCAGCACCACCACCGCACCGGCTTTCCGCCCCGGGCGATGTTCCGACAGTCCCGGCCACGGCAGCGCGGCGCCATAGGGGTTGGCGGGATCCGTTGCTGCGAGGAGAACGGCATGGCCTTCAGCGCCACCCCAACGCGCACCACTCACGCGCTCATCACACAGCCGAGCGCGCTCGGCGGCATCGTCGCGTAGTTGATCCACCACCCCGGGCAGGGCAAACTGCGAACCACCCAGGTGTTCCACAAAGTATCCACGGCGGATGGCGCCGCGTTCTTCGAGTTGCCGCAACACCCGGTACACTTCGCTGAACTCCGTGGCGATTCCTTCGGACGGCCCGAGCGCTCGGGTCACCACGCCGTGCCGATCCAGGAGGATCTGTGCGAGTTCGTGCATGCGCAGTGTGGGGTTGAGGTCCCTGCCCGGCAGGACGGACCAACGGCCCCCGCCCGTTCGCATTGACCCGGCACCCATACCGCCATCTCCCGTTGCAGCACTCGCCAACGCCGGTCCGCTCAGATTGCCAGCACTCAGCCTGCCAGCGCTCAGCCTGCCAGCACTCAGGCTGCCAGCGTTCAGCCTGCCCGCATTCAGCCTCCCCGCACGGAACCGCACGGGCCGCGCTCTGGCCGCCGCCTTCGGCGCTCGATGCGCACCGGCCCCGGACACAGCCTCCCGTAAGGGTGTCAGCGAATCATTGGTCACCCAACCCGCCCACACTAGATCCCACACGGCGTCAAGCGCCTCAGCAACAGTCAACCCGGCGAGTTCGGCAATGCGCGGCAGGAAGAATCCGCCGGAGCCCTGAAGAATCTCCAACACCTTCGCGGCAGCACTGTCCGCCTCCATCTCGCAGGGAACACGTAGCGTCAACGGTGCCGATTCGGCCAGATGCAAGGAGACCATCCCGTCACCACCGCCCGAGCCGGACACTCGGCTATGCCCACACCACAGTACTTCGCCAGTGGTGGTGAGTTCGTCAAGCATCTCGGGGCGGTAATCGCCCACGCGAGAAGGCAAAATCAGGGTTTCCAGCGCGCTTGCCGGAACCACTGCGCCGGATAGCTGCTCCACCACGCGCAACACTCCGTCGATTCCTCGGAGTACTCCCGTGCCAACTCCCTGCCAGCGGGGAAGGAAGATCCCTAGCGTGGGAGGATCCACGGATTCCACCTCGGCACGCAGCGCGGCGAAGCTTCGTCGTCGCAGAATACGGAGCACCTCGGCGTCACACCACTCGTCACCCGTTCCTCCCAGGCTCAATGGCCGAAGCGCTCCCCGGACTACCATCCGGCTTTCCTCGAGGCGCGCCAAGCCCTGCATGACCACCGAGGTGCCCAAGCCAAACCGCGTGGCGATGGACGCCGCCGTGACGGGCCCGTGGGTCCGCAGGTGACGGCGCACCAGGGCGTCAAGCGCTTCGGGTTCGTTCGTCAGGAAGGCATCGGGAATTCCTGAAGGCAACGCCACCCCCAAGGCGTCTCGAAGCCGCCCGGCGTCCTCCGCCACGGCCCAGTGATCAACACCGGCAAGGCTCACGCAGATCACCCGTTGGTCACCTAACAACGCCTCCAGCCAGTCAGCCACCTCCGCGCGGTGGTCAGCACGCACCCGCCGCTGTAGCTCCTCGAAACCATGAGGCCCCGTTCGCCGAAGAACGTCCCACAGACCTTCCGCATCACGCGCTTGGCGAGACTCCGCCACACATCCCAGTTCCGCCTCGGTGCGTTCCACCGCCTCAGGATCGAGCAGTTCGGCAATGGTGGCGGCACCCTGATCTCCGAGCAGTTCGGCGAGCAGTTCCGGGTCCAAGGCCAAGGCGGCGGCCTTGCGTTCGGCCAACGGAGCGTCATCGTTATACAGGAAACTCGCGTTGTATCCCATGAGGAGTGACCGGGCAAAGGGGGACGGCTGCGGGGTAGCCACCTCCACCATCTGAATCTGACCCGTGGCCAGGTCACCCATCACCGCTGTCAAGGCGTCAATGTCAAACTCATCCTGGAGGCACTCGCGAGCCGCCTCCAGCATGATGGGGAAGTCAGGATGACGCGCCGCCATCTGCAACAGTTGGGCCGAGCGCTGACGCTGCTGCCACAGGGGCTGGCGTTTATCAGGCCGGGTGCGTGGAAGGATCAGCGCCCGCGCAGCCGCCTCGCGGAAACGGGCGGCAAACATCACGGAGGAACCCAATTCCGCGCGCACCACGGTGGCTACCTCGTCCGCCTCCAGCACCAGGTCAGCGCCGGTCAAGGGCGGTGCGTTTGCGGTTGGCCCATCCCAGGATGTGGCTAAATCCGGGAGCCTGAGCACAATTCCGTCGTCGAACGGACTAGCGGAGATATCAAGCCCCAACCTGTCCCGCACCCCTCCGGCAATGGCGAGCGCCCACGGCGCATGAACGCGTCCGCCAAACGGGGAGTGAATGACAACGCGCCAATCGCCGAGTTCATCATGGAATCGCTCGACGACGATGGTGTGGTCATCAGGCACTCTGCCCGTGGATTCGCGCTGGTCAGCGAGGTAGTGGGCCAGATTGTCGGCCGCCCAATCGTCAAGCCCGGCTGCTCGGAGCTGCTCCATTCCCGCGTCAGGATTCGCTTGGAGGCTGGTGTCCACCTCGCGAACAAAGGCCCCAAAGGCGCGCCCCAGTTCCGCCGGGCGTCCCTGGGCCTCGCCTTTCCAGAACGGCAACCGCCCTGGGAGGCCGGGGGCGGGCGTGACCAGGACGCGGTCCGAGGTGATTTCACGCACGCGCCATGTGGACGAACCCAGGGTGATGGTGTCACCCACGCGGGTTTCATACACCATTTCCTCGTCGAGTTCTCCCACGCGCTTTCCGCCACGTTCTTTCACCCCGGGATCCAGCGCCGGAGTATTAGCGTTGCCCGTCAGGAACACGCCGTACATTCCCCGATCCGGGATGGTGCCGCCCGAGGTGACAGCCAAGCGCAGGGCGCCGGGCCGTGCGGTCAGCGCCCCCGTGTCACGATTCCACACGATGCGAGGCCGAAGGTCACCGAATTCTTCGGACGGGTATTTCCCTGCGAGCATCTCCAGCAATGCCGTCCATGTAGCCTCGCCGAGATGCACAAAGGGGTGGGCGTTGCGGATGAGATTCTTGAGATCCTCAGCCTGCCATTCTTGAACGGCCAGGGCTGCGATGACCTGCTGTGCCAACACATCAAGCGGGGTCCGGGGCACGCGTAGCGCCTCGATTTTCGCTTCCCTCATGCGCTTTGCTACCACGGTAGTAGCCACCAGGTCTCCCCGATGTGTGGGGAACATGACGCCATGGCTCACCGCACCCACCTGGTGTCCGGCACGGCCCACGCGCTGGAGTCCGCTGGCCACGGTGGGCGGAGCCCCCACTTGAATGACCAGATCCACCGCACCCATGTCAATCCCGAGTTCCAGGGAACTGGTGGCCACCACGGCGGGAAGGCGACCCGCCTTGAGTTCCGTTTCCGTGTGCGTGCGCGCTGCTCGGCTCATCGAACCGTGATGAGCCATGGCCAGGATTTCCGTACCCTGGGGAATTCCTGAGGCGGTTCCGGAACCGCCAGGCTCGTAGGCAGGCCACACAGCCCCCGGATCATGGACGTCCACACCATTGCGGCGCGCCCAAATCTCGTTGATTTTGGAGGTGAGCCGCTCGGCTTGGCGCCGCGAGTTGGTGAACACCAAGGTGGAGGTGTGGGCCGTGATGAGGTCCACCATCCGTTCCTCCACGTGGGGCCACATGGATTGACTCGGCGTGGGGTTATTGGTGAGGGCTTCGGTGGGTTGATTGGTGGTTGACCCCGCTGCTTCTCGGTTTCCCGGCGCCGCCGCACTCTCCAGTTCAGCACTTTCCGGTTCGGCCATGTCCGGAACGGGCACCACCACGTCAATCTGCCATTGCTTCTGTGAACGCGGCTGAACGATGGTGACGGGCCTACCTCCATCGTCGGGCAAACGATGTCCGCCGAGGAAAGCGGCCACCTCCTCCACAGGACTCACCGTGGCGGACAGGCCCACCCGTTGAGCGGGTTGGGAGCCGCTGGCAACGAGGAGGGCGTCCAAGCGTTCGAGGGACACCGCCATGTGGGCTCCCCGTTTGGTTCCCGCTACTGCGTGAATCTCATCAATGATGACCGTTTCCACGCCGGCGAGTCCGGCGCGGGCGGCCGAGGTGAGGATGAGAAAGAGCGACTCCGGCGTGGTCACCAGGATGTCCGGCGGCTTGGTGGCAAACCGTCGGCGCTCGCTGGCGGGAGTGTCTCCCGTGCGCATCCCCACAGTAGTAGGCGGAACATCCCTGCCTGCGCGGTGAGCCTCGGAGCGGATGCCCGCCAGGGGAGCGCGGAGGTTGCGCTGCACGTCTGCGGCGAGTGCTTTGAGCGGAGATATATACAGGATGCGGCATCGCAGATTCGGCGCTGGCACCGGCTCATGATGCAAGCGGTCAATGGCCCACAGGAACGCGGCGAGGGTTTTTCCTGAGCCTGTGGGGGCTACGACGAGGGCGTGGTGATTATTCGCTATGGCACTCCACGTGCCGGTCTGTGCTTCAGTGGGCGCGCTGAAACTCTCGGTGAACCACGTGGCAGTGGCCGCACCGAAGAGATCCAGAGGAGTATCCATGAAGCACACCGTAGCGGTGGGGTGTGACACGAAACATTCGGTGGCACCGTCAACCGCCAGAACATGGACGATTGCACGGCGTGTTGGCGCCAATCGAACAAATGTACGAGTACAGTAATTCACAGGGCACGGATTTCGGAAGTTGTACCCATGGTATAACCCGGAGAAGGCGTTCGTGTCACAGCCCTGTTCTATGGTTCGTTCAGATCCGCAACTCGGCTGATCCATCCCGGTACATCATGTGCCCCAACCAGTAAAGGCGAATACCATGCCCGCTGCAGCAGACCGCGACAAGGCCCTTGAAGCCGCTTTAGCCCAGATCGACAGGAACTTTGGCAAGGGTTCCGTGATGCGCCTCGGGGACGAGACGCGCTTACCCGTGGAAATTATTCCTACGGGATCCATTGCGCTGGATGTGGCGCTGGGGATTGGAGGGATCCCGCGCGGACGCGTGGTGGAGATTTATGGTCCGGAGTCCTCCGGTAAAACCACGGTGGCGCTGCATGCGGTGGCGTCAGCTCAGCGTCAAGGGGGCATTGCTGCATTCATTGACGCGGAACATGCGCTGGATCCGGAATACGCCAAGAAACTCGGCGTGGATACGGATGCCCTGTTGGTTTCGCAGCCGGACACGGGGGAGCAGGCGCTGGAGATTGCGGACATGCTGATCCGCTCGGGAGCGTTGGATCTGATTGTCATTGACTCCGTGGCTGCCCTTGTTCCCAAGGCCGAGATTGAAGGCGAGATGGGGGATAGCCACGTGGGTTTGCAGGCTCGCTTGATGTCTCAAGCCCTGCGAAAGATCACTGGAGCCCTTGCCTCATCAGGGACAACCGCCATTTTCATCAACCAGTTGCGTGAGAAGATCGGCGTGTTCTTTGGTTCTCCAGAGACGACGACGGGTGGTAAAGCCCTGAAGTTCTACGCATCTGTTCGTATGGATATTCGTCGCATTGAAACCTTGAAGGACGGCACCAACCCGGTGGGGAACCGGACACGCGTCAAGGTGGTCAAGAACAAGATGGCTCCGCCCTTCAAGCAGGCCGAGTTTGACATTCTCTACGGTGTGGGCATTTCCCGCGAGGGTGGCCTGATTGACATGGGGGTGGAGCACGGCATTGTGCGGAAGTCAGGTTCCTGGTTCACCTATGGCAGTGACCAACTGGGTCAGGGTAAGGAAAACGCGCGGTCCTTCCTGAAGGACAACCCGGATTTGGCCAACGAGATTGAGCAGAAGATCCTGGTGAAGTTGGGCATTGTTGCAGATCCGAATGCTGGCGAGGCGGCTGGTACTGAAGGGACTGCCACGGTGACGGAACTGAAGGTTGCCGCCGCGAGTTCCACCAAACCGCGCGGCGTGACCGCCAAGGCCAAGGCGCCGTTCTAGGTGGCTGAGCCAGTGGGTGCGGCGGGTCTTCGGGCGGTTGAGCCTGGGGGTGTGGCGGGCCTTCGGGCGGTTGAGGCCAAGGGTGCAGCGGGTCTTCGGATGGTTGAGGCCAAGGGTGCGGCGGGTCTTCGGGTGGGTTTCGGGCGGTTGAGCCAGTGAGCGTAGCGAACGACGGTCGAAACCCCCGAAGCCGCCACCATGGCTACTCCGAAGATCATTGGGACGCCGCGCCCAAGCGATCCCGCAAGGAGCGGCCACCACGGCGCACCGTGACCGAGTGTCTGGAAGCCGGGGAGATCACGCACACCGACGCGGTGGAGAAAACCCGTGAAGCAGTGTTGAGAACCTTGGATCGCACGGCCAAGAGTCGTAGTGATCTGGAGCGCTCCCTGGCATTGAAAGGGTATCCACAGGAGGTTGCCGAGGCGGTGTTGGATCGGCTCACTGAGGTGGGTCTGATTGATGACGCTGCGTTGGCGTCCTCCATTGTTCGAACCCGGCATACCGAGCGTGGTTTGTCTCGGCGAGCCATTGCGCAGGAACTTCGCCGGAAAGGCATACCGGAGGAGATTGCTACGCAGGCGTTGGAGCAGGTAGATGACGCCGGTGAGCAGGATGCCTGCGCGGTGCTGGCTGCCCGTTTGCTGGCTCGGACCCGAGGACAGGACCATTCGGCACGGGTGCGTAAGGCCGTGTCGGCGCTCGCGCGCCGAGGATACGGTGCTGGGCTTGCATACGGGGCTGTCAACGATGCCCTGGAGCGTGAGGCTTCTTCTGAGGCGGTGAATGAGTGATAAGCGAGTGATATTCCTGCGGCACTGAGGGATCTTTCGATCCCTCTGGCGCAAGCTGTACCTACGCGCCCCGCAGGCACTCGGCGTACCGGGGATGAAAGCCGCCTGCCACACCCAGGATGTTGGGGAATTCCTGCGGGTTCGATAAGGTGAGGGCAGTGAGGAGCGTGGAAAACGCTCGCATTGCCAAGGGAGGTCACCATGAACGGCGTTGTTGTGGGAGTCAACGAGACAGCAGAGGCGCGTGAAGCGCTGGACTGGGCTCTGGCCGAAGCGAATTCGCGCGGAGTTCCCTTGACGGCAGTCTTAGCGTGGTCAGAAAGTAAAGTGGGATCCTCCCAAGGCGCAAACGCTGAGGTGGAGCGCCGGAAGGACATCCTCTTTGAGGTACTCGATGCGGCATCCCGCAGAGTCGGTTCCACCGTCCCCATGGAAGCGTTGGTTGTTCCCGGTTCGGCTCGCGAAGCACTACTGGGGGCCGCTGACACGGCGGACATGCTGGTCCTGGGGCGCAGGCGTATGGGGAAACTCGGCCGATTGGTGCTGGGTTCCGTATCCGGGGAGGTCCTAGAACGTGCCACCATTCCTGTCACCGTGATGCGCCACGCTGGAGACACCGCCGCGTTGGCCAGCACCGGCACACACATCGCGTCCGTGGATGCCACGGAGCCTCTGCGTCCCATGGACGTCATTGGTGCCCTCAACCCCCGGGTGGTGGTGGGGGTTGATTCGTCGCGCGCATCTATTGAGGCGCTCAAACATGCCGGGGAGGTGGCCACGCGCCTCGGGGCAGTTCTTGAGGCCGTGTATGCCTGGCAGATTTCCACCCTCGCGCCTTTGCCGGGGAGTTGGGGTTGGTCTCCGCCCATCGAGGAGTATCAGAACTTCGCCACCAAGGCCCTGGGTGAAGCCATCGAAGAAGCCAACCTCGGGTTACCGTCGGAACAGTTTATTGCCACGATTGTTCATAAGGCCCCAGCGGCGGCCCTCGTTGACGCTTCGGCCACTGCCGCCCGGGTAGTAGTGGGCGCCCGAGGGCTCGGCGGCTTTGACAGGCTACTACTCGGCTCCGTCAGCCGCCAAGTGGTGGACTACGCTCAATGCCCCGTCACCGTAGTCCGGTAAATGCGCGCTGACTGCTGATTACGAAAAGGGCCATGGATGCTGTGAACCCGGGCCCCTTGCAATTCAGAACTAGTTCTGCAAAGATCGTCCCGTGAGTACAGTTGCACTTCCTATGAGTTTTCGGTTCTCGGATCTGTCTAGAAGGTCCAAGGCCGTTGCTCAGGCTGCCGATAAGGCGCCGGTGACCATTACTCGTCGAGGAGGCGATGACCTCCTGCTGATTCGCAAGGCGGACGTTGATATTGACCGTGAAGGCCTCACCATCGCTACCCAGATCACCGCTGCCGCGGCAGCCGTTGACGGCCTTGCTGCGTTCATTGAACGTTTGCACATCATTTATCCGTGGATTGAGTTCCTCAGCGCGTCCGAGAAACAAGAGTGCGCCAAGGAGTTAGTGAATTCTGCCAGTGCATGCGCGTCAATGATGCGTTTTGACCCGTTGGTGGGTGCCGTAGCCGGTTGGCGCTCTACCGCCGAGGCTTACGCAGCCGGCTGGGTTGAGGATCGGTACACGTGGCTTGACTCAACCATTCAGGTAGACCGCCCAACCGCGGGTGCAGATGGTGTCTAAGAACCAGCGCGTGGAGCGACCAGCAAAGAAGACCGAGTACGTCATCGTGTTCGCCAGTACTGCAGCCGCCAAAGGGTGGCGGGACCTGCGTGCAACCATGCTGAACGCACTCGCGGACGCATGGGACATCCTGACGCGCGATCCGAAGGCCGTTAATGCAACTCTCCACCCACTCAAGGGTCGCCTCGGGCTAGTAACACATCGCGGCGAGAATCATGTCCGGCGCCAATATGAACTGCCCAAGGGAGCACGTATTTGGTACTACGTTGAGGATGGCAAGCCTGGTACCGTCCACATTGTGGACGTATTCACCGCGCACCCCAATCAGACAAAATGACTCGGCTTGGTCGAGCGTAGTGACGGGTGCAGTCGGGCACCACGTGGCCTGACTCAACGTGGTTCTGCCCGACGAGGGGGGTGGTGTGTCCTGCCCGTTTGGGGGTAGGGGCGTTGGGTCTTGTGGCCGAGGTGACCTCGTAACGTAGAACCACTCGGGTGTGACAGGCAGCGGAGGCGGACTTTGTGAGCGCAGATATCGCCGTTGTGCTTCCAAATTGCGCCCGTGAGGGCACGATCCAGCTGCTTTCACCGCAGTTTGGGTTGTTGTGCTTCCAAATTGCGATTTCAACTCAGGGCATGAATAAGGTGGTTGGGTGGGGTGGTTTCGACCGGCGGCGCTGGCGCGCCTGGCTCAACCAGTCGGGTTGCTGGATTTGTGGGCTGGGCGCCCGAGGGCTCGGCGGCTTTGACAGGCTCCTACTCGGCTCCGTCAGCCGCCAAGTGGTGGACTACGCTCAATGCCCCGTCACCGTAGTTCGCTAGAGACGGACTGCGCTCCTGCCGAGCACTACCCAATGTGGTGCTCATAGTGGTACTATTATGGGGTGAAAGTGAGCAAGGTTCTCGTCGCAATGCGGAAGAATCCTGCCAATATTTCCTAATCAGACCTCCTGGCGGTCTGCATTCATTTCTTTGGCCAGCCGAGACAGAGCGGATCGTCCCATGCAGTGTTCAAGACGCCGTGGCAGGGCGACCCTCGCGTGAATATTCAAAACGCCAAGGGCAAAGCAAAGTCATATCAGGTGCGTCAAGTTCTCAAGGCTATCGATAGAATCTCGGAAGGTGTCAGACGATGATGAGCGCTGAACATTACACATATCGTATTCGGTTTTCTGCTGAGGACAACGAACATGTGGCAACCGTAGTTGAGTTCCCTTCCTTGTCATGGCTGGCAGAAAACCCTGCCGATGCGTTCTCGGGAATCCTGAATCTGGTTTCTGAAGTAATACGTGATTTGAGCGCGCACGGGGAACCTGTTCCAGTACCAATTGGTGAGCGTGAATACTCCGGGCGGTTCAACGTCCGTATCCCGCCGGAAGCCCACCGTGAACTGGTGACCGAAGCCGCCGAGCAGGGCATTTCCCTCAACAGGTAGGTGAGTAAGCGACTCGTGGCCGCATAGGACCAATGCTCAACTGTGAGTGCGTGATCCGGAAATAGCATTCGTGACAATTACTGTCACAACTGTTATGCTGGGGACATGGCAACGTTGACTCTTTCTCCTGAGATGACCGATGACACCGTGCTGTCATTCATCCGAAACCGCCTTGCGGCAGGTGAACGAGTTCAGATCACGGCTACGGAGCCGTTCATGACTCCACAGGAAGTGGCTGAATCGATAGGTGCCTCGCGAGCATTCGTGATGCAGAAACTAAAATCAGGTGCATTGACCTCAACGCGCCGCGGAACGAGGCATCGGATTTCGGAGTCCGAGGTGGACCGCTTTCGCGCGGCGCTTGTTTCGGACCACTGGGCAGCCGTGACACCTGACGTTGAAGATGAACTCTTTGGCAACGAATGAGTTTCATTGTTTTCTTGGATGCGAATGTGCTGGCAAAGCCATTCACGCGCTCACTCATGTGGGCCGGCTCGAAACACTCCGGGTTCTCAGTCACGTGGAGTAGGTATGTAGAGGATGAGGCGAGCCGTCACCTTCGGCCTCACGCCATGGGGTTGGGAGTTCTCCGTGAGCGTTTTGGGCAGGTTCTCAGTGCTGACGGTGATGGCGCGCAACGTTTCACAGCCACCTCGGCATCGGATCGCAAGGTGCTCGCCGATGCAGTTGCAGCCGGAGCTCGGTTCCTTGTCACGGAAGATATCGACGATTTCGATGAGGGCGACCTCGCGATTGCCGGAGTGACAGCGATCCATCCGGATGTGTTCCTTTCGCAATACCTGTCGGATGCTGGCTATCTTGCTGCCGTTTCGGCACTCTCGACGAACTCACGCAATCCACAGCGATCTGCCTCCGATGTCCACGGTGCTGGGGGCAGGCTTCATCCACAACTTGTCAGGGCAAAGGCGCACCTCTTTCCGGGTATCAGTCCGGATGTGCCAACTCAACTGGCTCCCAGGATTCAGATGCGTGGGCCGGAGACTCATCGTTCTAGCCTCACCTGACCCCTGCCGTCGCAATGCCCGACGAGGGGGGTGGTGTCTCATGCCGTTTGGGGGTTGGGGTGGGGTGGTTTCGACCGTCGGCGCTGGTGCGCCTGGCTAAACCAGCCGGGGTTGTTGGAGCGGAAGTGTCGGGTGGGGCACCGCGTAGGGGTGGTTTCGACCGTCGGTGCTGGTGCGCCTGGCTCAACCAGCCGGGTTGCTGGGTCGCGCCGTTGAGTGGGGACCGCGAGGTGGGCGGGGAGGTTTTGTGGGGTGGGTCACTGGGTGGGGTGGTTTCGACCGGCGGCGCTGGTGCGTCTGGCTCAACCAGCTGGGGTTGTTGGAGGGGAGGTGTGGGCTGGGTCACTGCGGGATAGCCCCAAGGGGGTGTGGGCTGGGCCACTCTGGGAGGGGCGAGAAGGGGTGAATCCGAGGTCCAGGTCACAGAATTCAGCGGAAATGGGACAATTCTGTGGTCTGGGTCACGGGTTTGGTGCCGGATTTCTACAATGGAAAGCAGGGGTGGCGCAGGTCACAGTAAAAACCTCTAGTAATCCGAGGCGAACCGCCCTAGTCTCGTATTACTGACGCGGTCCAAACCAGAGGCACCGCCCAAGGAACTAAGGAGTTCCCACCATGAAGCGCATCACCAAAGCAGCCATCGCCACCGGCGGCGCCGCCGTTCTCCTCCTCGGTGGAGCCGGCACCCTCGCCTACTGGACCGCAAATGGCTCAGGTCAAGTCGGAGCCCTGATGTCCGGTGACATGTCCGTGACTTCCACCTGCAGCGATACTTGGGCCTACACGGATGCCTCGTTTGCACCACTGACTCCGGCTGAGAGTGTTGAACAGGGCATCGTCCCCGGTGACTACGTGCAAACCACCTGTACCGTAACGATTACCGGCCAGGGTGACCACCTGAAGGTTCAAGCTCTCGTAGATGCCACCGCGTTGACCGCCGCTGCCAACGGAAAGGTCACCGGTCTTACTGCTACGACGGGGACCCCCACATTGACAACTGCCAATGGCGCAACTCTCGGTACGGACAACCAGACGATTGACATGTCAACTGCCACGGATGCAGTCACCCTGACTGTTCCGCTGAACATCACCTACCCCTACGGTACTGTTCCCACCGACGGTGAAACCGCACCTGATGCTCAAGTGACGGTTGTTGCTCTTGACCAGGCCGTAACTATCACTGCCACTCAGGTTGACCCCAACGCCTGATCCTCACCAACTCAACCAGACGTGATGCCCGGCTTGTCCGGGCATCACGTCTGACCTGATATCTGCAAGACCCGGCAACACTCAGCGGCCACTAAACAACACGGCCAAGCACAATCCAGCACAACCCCACACTTATCCGCCATCTCAGCAAGGGAGCTGACAATGCCACGGACATTCAAGCAGTTCATGACCGCAGGAGCGCACGGCGTTGCCTGGCTCGTGGTCATCTTTGGGATTGCAGCACTCGCCTTTGGCGTCGTTGTCCCCCGCATTGGTGGAGCCACGCCATACACGGTCCTCACGGGCTCCATGAAGCCGCATTACCCCCCAGGGACGCTCATAGTCAGCAAGCCGATTGATACTGGTGACCTGAAAATCGGTGATGTGGTCACGTACCAACTGGAATCCGGTAAGCCTGAGGTGGTGACCCACCGCATCGTCGGGATGGGATTCACCGTAGCGGGCGATCCCCAGTTCATCACCCAAGGTGATAACAACAGCATTGCCGATGCCAAACCTGTTCAGCCGCAACAGATCCGGGGGAAACTCTGGTACGCCATTCCCCTCCTCGGACGCGTCTCGGTGGCCATTCACAGCAACACTCGGGAACTCATGGTGTACGTCATCGCCGGAGCGTTGGCACTCTTTGCCGCCTGGCAAATCTTTGCCTCAGGCCATGACAAGAAGGAAAAGGCCCGCGTGGAGCGCGAGGCTGCCGAAGCAGCCCAAGCCGCCGAAGCCGCAGCAGCATCCCAACCTCGTGGAAGACACTCCCTGATGGAATCCGCAGTTTCTGTGGTACGTCACTCCACACCGGAGTACAGTATTTAATGGAGATTTGGGTGGTTATGCCCGAATCGCACTAATGGACGCAGCAAAGGAGCCCGCGCCGTGAGAAGCAAACGGACC
>JAIRQO010000076.1 GCA_031256435.1 Cellulomonadaceae bacterium | reverse complement strand
ACGCGGTACAACACGGACCCTGCTACCACGCCAATGGTGGCCAGCCACAAGAACCGGGTGCCAAAAATGGCGTTCCCTAAAATCACCGAGGCTAACCCAATGAGGATAGTTCCGGCCCCGTCAGCCAGATTGGACACTCCTTGGTACTGGGCCATGAGCGCTCCAGAAATCCCCACCAATCCGTTGGATATCGCAAGCGTGACAATCTTGGTGAAGTCCGTGGAGATACCCATCGAGGCGGCCATGGCCGGGTTGTCACCCGTAGCCCAGATGGCTAAGCCAAAATTGGTGGACATGAGCCAGTTAACCGCCACCACGGCCACTATGACTCCGGCGGCAATGAAGGCTATCGACACCCACGTACCGCGCAGGACCCGCATGGTGCCGTCCTCTTGTGGTTGCACCAACCAAGAAAAGATGGTGTGGCGTCCCAGTAAAGGGACGTTGGCGCGCTCTACGCCATCATCGCCCGCCCACATGATGCGGGTGTTGACCGAGTAGAGCGCGAGCATCACCAGAATGGAGGAGAGCAGGGGGTCAATCCGCAGTTTGGTGTGCAGCAATCCGGTGATCACACCGGCACCCGCTCCCACTACAAACCCCATGGCGGTGGCGAGGATAGGCGATTGTCCGTTGAAGATCAGGATGGCTGCCGTGGCTCCCCCGGTGACAAACGAACCATCCACAGTGAGATCGGCAAAGTTCAGGATTCGGAACGTCATGAAGACGCCGAGTGCCATGAAGGCGAATATCAGGCCCTGGTCAATGGCGCCGAGCATGGTCCCTCCCTACTCCTGGTTGCGTGATGTCCTGACGGTTCTCCATGCCGGAGCACCGCCCTCCGGGGAAACGTGGTGTCACACGCATTCCCAGGGGGCGGTGCCTAGGCAGGGTGTCCAACGGACGTCAATGCTGATGACGGACTATTGGCCAAAGATTTCTGCGGCATCGTCAATCAGACTCTGCGGCAAGGTCAGACCAAAGGACTCGGCGGCCTGGATGTTGATGAACAGATCCGTGCTGTCCGGTGCCTGCGGGGTAATCGAGGAGACGGGGGTGCCGTCACGCAGGATTTCCACGGCCATCTGACCCGTGGCGCGGCCGAGGTCCAGGTAGCTCAGGCCGCGGGTGGCCACGGTGCCGTCCTCCACGGAGGATGCATCAGCGGTGAACACGGGGATCTGGTTTTCCTGACCGAATCCAATGACGGTGGCCAGTGCGGCTACCACAGTGTTGTCCGTGGGGACCAGGATGGCGTCAACGCCCTTGAGCGCTTCCAGACCAGCGGTGATTTCGGCGGCGGAGGTGATGGCCTGTGCCTTGACATTCACGCCCAGGGTGGCGGCTTCCTCTTGGAAGGCTGCTACCTGCGGGAGGGAGTTGGCCTCGGAGGAGTTGTACAGAACACCCACGGTGCCCACGTTGGGGATGGCTTCCTGGATCAGACCAATCGGCTTGGCGCCCGGGTTGAGGTCAGAGGTACCGGAGATGTTGGGGCCTGCTTCATCCCAGGAGGGAACCAGACCGGCATCCACCGGGTCCGTCACTGCCGTGAACAGGATGGGACGCTCGTGTTCCGCAGCGGCAATAGCGGTGGCGATGGGCGTGGAGATGGCCAGGATTAGGTCCAAATCCTCGTTGGCGGCAAAGCCGGAAGCGATGGTTGCAGCGTTGGCTGCGTCACCCTGGGCGTTCTGCTCCACCAGTTTGAAGGGGATGCCTTCTTCTTCCAGAACAGCAACAAAGCCATCCTGAGCAGCCTGGAGTGCCGGGTGGGCAACGATGACAGCAACACCAATGGTGTACTCGTCCGTGCCACTGATGGCGGAGTCGGCTTCATTGGATGAGGTGCCGGCGCAAGCGGCAAGGGTAAGAGCGAGGGCGGCAGCAGCTACACCGGCCAGCGTACGTTTCAGGGACATGGGGTCTCCTTGGGATTGAAGTTCTGCGGCGCACACTCTGCGCGTAGCGCCTTACGATAGGCACGGCGAAAACTGCGTAGGCAAGCAGACACGCCGCGCGTCCGCTATCCGCTGGTGGCCTGTATCCGTATCACGGTTCACCAGGGGGTTAGTTCAGTTATCAGGCGGAATGTGGGGGGAATATCGTCGTCGGGAATTCACAGGGGAATGCCAGAGAGAGATTCTGCGACTCCGCTCCGCTCCGCGCAGAATGACCAAAGGTGAATACAGCACTGCGCGGGCCGCCCTGGGACGACCCGCGCAGGATCACTTACTCAACTGTCAATGCCAGCCTAGGAGTCAGCCATCTTCCCTTCGAGGAACTCGGTGTAGGCCGGAAGGTCCAGCTGACCGGAACCGGACACGCCGATCACAATCACGGGGTCCTCGCCTGCCGCCGCAGCAGCCTTGGCTTGGCGCACGGCACCGGCAATGGCGTGGTTGGACTCGGAGGCGGGGATGATGCCTTCAGCCCTGGCAAAGGTCACGCCGGCCTCAAACGCCTCAACCTGACCCACCGCAATGGCGTCCAGCAGGCCCTCGTGCTTGGCGTAGGACACTGAGGGCGCCATGCCGTGGAACCGCAGGCCACCAGCGTGGACGGGGTCCGGAATGAACTCGTGGCCCAGGGTGTACATCTTCAGCAGCGGGGTGAGGCCCACGGAATCGCCGAAGTCATAGTCATACACACCCTCGGTCATGGACGGCGCGGCCTTAGGCTCGCACGCCACAATCTTGGCGTTCATGCGGCCTTCAAGATTCTCACGCAGCACGGGGAACGCCAGACCAGCCAGGTTGGAGCCACCGCCGGCACAGCCGAAGAGGTAGTCAATCTGAGGCTCGTCAAACATGGCAAGCTGCTTGAGCATCTCTTGACCGATGATGGACTGGTGAATCACCACGTGGTTCAGCACGGAACCCAGCGAGTACGAGGCCGCAGGGTCCTTGGCTGCTGCTTCCACGGCCTCAGCAATGGCCATGCCCAGCGAGCCGGTGGTGTCCGGGTACTTCTCGCGCAGCGCGCGCCCGGCATCGGTAAGGTCCGAGGGCGAGGAGTGACAGGTGGCGCCAAAGGCTTCCATCTGCGCGTGGCGGTACGGCTTGCCCTCATAAGAGGACCGAACCTGCCAGATTTCACAGGACATGTCCCAAATCTGCGTGGCGAACGCCAGTGCGGCACCCCACTGGCCGGCGCCCGTTTCCGTGGTGACCTTCATGCGGCCATCAATCATGTTGAAGTAAGCCTGGGCCACGGCGGAGTTGGTCTTGTGGGAACCGATGGGGCTGCCGCCCTCATACTTGTAATAGATACGCGCGTTGGTGCCCAGAGCCTCTTCAAACCGCTTGGCGCGGTGGAAGGGGGCCGGACGCCACAGTTTGTAGATGTCACGCACCGGGTCAGGAATGTCAATCCACCGTTCCTTGGTGAGTTCCTGCTCAATGAGCGCTGCGGGGAACAACGGAGCCAAATCCTCAGCGGTGATCGGTTCCTTGGTTCCGGGGTGCAGGTGCGGCGGGATGTCAGGGAGATCAGCCGCAATGTTGTACCACTGGGTAGGGATTTCTTCCTCAGGCAGGAGAGCCTGCAGTGAGTTATCTGTCATGGTGGGCACAGTAAACTTGCCTCCTTATTCATGGGCGCGACACTCCGCCGCGTCAACAACATTGCTCAACAGCATGGCGCGGGTCATCGGACCCACACCACCTGGATTGGGCGTGTACCAACC
This sequence comes from Cellulomonadaceae bacterium, assembly GCA_031256435.1. Lineage (GTDB taxonomy): Bacteria > Actinomycetota > Actinomycetes > Actinomycetales > Cellulomonadaceae > Xylanimonas. The sequence continues at coordinate 25,111 of JAIRQO010000076.1, read as the reverse complement.
GGCGAGTTCACGCGCGGCAGGGTCAATATCTCCGGCGATGCGGGACTTGCCCGTCTCCGGATCAGTGACGCGAGAAACTCCCACGTCAATCAGCACGGCACCCGGCTTCACCATATCGGCGGTGATGTGGCCCGGATCGCCTACGGCGGCAACAATCATGTCCGAGTTGCGGAAAATCTCCTCGGGATTCTTGGTGCCCGTGTGGACCATGGTCACGGTGGAGTTCACGGCCATGCGCGAGAGCACCAGGCTCATGGGACGGCCTACGGTGGTGCCGCGGCCTAGCACCGCCACGTTCATTCCGGCCAGGTTGATCCCGTTGCGCTGACAGAGTTCGACGATTCCGCGGGGAGTACACGGGAGAGGTGACGTCATGGGTTCGTGCGCGCGAAGCACCAGGCGGCCCAGGTTGGTGGGGTGGAGGCCGTCCGCGTCCTTGTCCGGATCCACCAGTTCCAACATGCGGAACTTGTCAATGCCCTCAGGGAGGGGAAGTTGGACTATGAACGCCGTGCAGGTGGGATTCTCGTTGAGGGAGTGGATGGCGCGTTCCACGTCCTTCTGGCTGGCCGAGGCGGGCAGGTCAATGCGAATGGACTCGATGCCCACCTCGCGGCAATCGCGATGTTTTCCGGCAACATACATCTGTGAGGCCGGGTCAGCGCCTACCAGGAGGGTGCCGAGGCCCGGCAGGGTTCCTTGGGCGCGCAGGGCGGTGACGCGCTCCTTGAGTTCCGCTTTCACCTGTGCTGCGGTGGCCTTGCCGTCGAGGATCATCGCGCCCATTTAGTATTGCTCCAGTCCGGAGTACAGCGGGAAGTTTTCCGTCAGACGGTTGACGCGGGCTTTCAGTGCCTCCACATCGGTGCTGCGACCGTCCCGCAGGGCAATGGCAATGATGTCCGCCACCTCGGCAAACTCGGTATCGCCAAATCCGCGGGTGGCCAAGGCGGGCGTCCCAATTCGTAGCCCTGACGTAATGCGTGGCGGCCGGGGGTCAAAGGGAACAGCATTGCGGTTGACGGTGATGCCCACGTCATGCAGCAGGTCCTCGCCTTGCTGGCCATCAAGTTGGCTCTGGCGAAGGTCCACCAGGACCAGGTGGACATCCGTGCCACCGGTCAGCACATCCACCCCGGCGTGACGCAGTTCATCCGAATGCAGACGGTCAGCAATGATGCGAGCACCACGCAGGGTGCGTTCTTGCCGATCCTTGAATCCAGCAGTGCCTGCAATCTTCAACGCCGTGGCCTTGGCGGCAATGACATGCATGAGCGGCCCGCCCTGCTGACCAGGGAAGACGGCGGAATCAATTTTCTTGGCCCACTTGCTCCGGCTGAGAATCAAGCCTGAACGCGGCCCGCCCAGAGTCTTGTGAACGGTAGTGGAGGTGACGTCAGCATAGGGCACCGGACTGGGATGCAGACCCGTGGCCACCAAGCCCGCAAAGTGGGCCATGTCCACCCAGAGTTTAGCGCCAACCTCGTCGGCAATGGCACGAAAGGCGGGGAAATCCAACTGACGTGGATACGCCGACCACCCAGCGATGATGACTTCGGGACGGGTCCGCAGCGCCGTCTCGCGCACCACATCCATGTGAATCCACATGGAACTGGGGTCCACCCCGTAGGAGGACACGTCATACAGGCGCCCGGAGAAGTTGATCTTCATGCCGTGCGTGAGGTGCCCACCGTGAGCGAGTTCCAGACCAAGGATACGATCCCCCGCCGTGGCCAGGGCGTGCAGCACGGCCGCGTTGGCTTGGGCACCCGAGTGTGGTTGAACGTTGGCGTGTTCGGCGCCAAAAAGGCTGGTGGCGCGGTCAATGGCCAGATTCTCAGCGATGTCCACTTGTTCGCAGCCACCGTAATAGCGGCGTCCGGGATATCCCTCGGCGTACTTGTTGGTGAGCACGGAGCCCTGCGCCTGCAAAATGGCGTTCGGAACAAAGTTCTCCGAAGCGATCATCTCCAACGTGGTGCGTTGGCGAGCCAACTCACCATCCAGCACGGCGGCAATCTCCGGATCAACATCGGCAAGGGAGCCGGTGAGCAACGGGTCAGCAACAGGAACAGTCACGGGCGTGAGAATATCCCGAGCCCGTGGGGTCACAAGGGCGTTTGTCCCAATCTCAACGTTCGACGAGGGTGGCTTGTGCGCTTATTCGGTGATGCCGGACTCCGTGATGGTGGCACCGGCAGGCACCGTAGACGGGGTTCCCGGGTCCGGAAGGGTGGCAGCGCCCGTGGCCGTGACACCGGAACTGAACGTCCAATCGCCGTTGACCGTCAGGGATTCCGCTCCCGCAATGGAGGGCACACCCTGAGCAAAGCGCTCCTGGAAATCGGCAATCTTCTTGTAGGACCCTGACAGGTTGACCAACGGCGCAGGCACCTGCGCCACAAGCCGATAATCGTCCTGCAGAGCAAATACGTCACTGCGCAGCAGCAGGAGATCGTTGGTGGTTTTGACCGGAAGGAATCGTTCGCGTTCCACGACAATGGCGAGCGCGCCCTGGAACACGGCCACGGCGGCCCCCATGGCGGATTCGAGCTGAATCACCGGCGTGGACGTGGGATCGGCAGGGTCCACGGTTTTCTCGTTGACAATGAGCGGCAACTCCAGTGCTCCCCCGGTGCGCTCCAACTCGGCATTCAGTGCTTCCAGGTTGAACCACAGGTTGTTGGTGTGGAAGTACCGATGACGCGTGGGATCCAGGGAAACCTCAAGATCGCTGGGATGGGTCTGCGCGGTTTCCCGCTGCACAATCTGGTTGTCAGCCGTGCGCACCACTAACTGTCCGCCCTTGACGTCTGCGGGGGTCTTGGCGGACATTTCCGCAGCGTACGGGGCGCCGCTGGCAGCAAACCAGGCAGCGATCCTCCCGTTGGGGGCCGCGCCCAGGTTGTCACTATTGGACACGCTGGCGTAGCGGAATCCCTGCGCCAGCAAGTCCCGCACCACACCCGAGGCGTGGAGGGCTGGATACAAGTCACCATGTCCCGGCGGACACCATTCCATAGCAGGGTTAGCAGGCCATTCCACAGGTTCCAAGGTGTCCGCGCGCAACTTCGGCTCGCGGTTTTGCAGGAAGTCCACTGGCAACCCGTCCACAGCGAGGCCAGGATACTCAGCCACCTTGGCCAGGGTGTCCTCCTGGGTGGAGAACGAGTTCATAAAGATCAGCGGCAGGCGCGCCCCCGTGGCTTCCCGGGCAGCCAACACTTGGCGGATGGTGATGTCCAGGAAGGCTAACGGGCCGCTGGGGGTTTCCCGGACCGGCAGGAGGGACTTCGCTTTGTCCAACCCCATGGACGTTCCGAGCCCGCCATTGAGTTTGATGATGGCCGTCTGTGCGAGAGCCTGAGCGGCTTCGTCGCTCGAAATCTCCAACGCGGTCTCGCTCGGCAAATCAGGCAGGGGCGCAATGTCAGACTCGCGGATGAAGCCGGACGCTCCGCCTTCAAGGAGTCCGTAGAGGCGCGTGAAGGTGTTGATGGCGGCTTCGGCAACCCCGCCCTCGCGCATTTTCTCTTGGGCGGCGGCTAATCCGTGCTGACTCATGGGGTCACTCTCCTCATGGCTCGATCATTGACAACGAGGTCCCTTCCGGCAGAACCTGATGGTGGTGATTCTAGGAAGGCTGGTGCGGTATAGCCCGCTGAGGCGAACTCCTGAGCCACCGTGGCGGCTACGCGCTCCACGTCCTCCTGGCGAACCAGCGCAATGGTGGCGCCACCAAATCCGCCACCGGTCATCCGCGCTCCGATGGCTCCGGCAGCGCGCGAGGCGTCCACGGCCAAGTCCGTCTGCGGAACCGTGACCTGGTAATCATCCCTCAGAGAATCATGGGAGGCGTTCATCAGGGCGCCCGCGTGTGTGATGCGGTCCTGATCGGCCGCGCCGTTGGTGACGAGTCCGGCTTGGACCACATCAATGAACTCGGCGGTGCGTTGAATCTCTGTGACCACGTGCCTGACGCGTTTGACCTGCACCGGGTCCGTCAGGCTCTCCAGCGTGGCGTCCAGCGATGCAGGGTTGATCTCTCTCAGGGATGCGATGCCGAGAGATTCAGCCGCCGATTGACACGCGTTGCGGCGCTCGGCGTATTGACCGTCCACGAGTGCATGGGGAGCGCGTGAATCGACGACGAGGATGGTCAGCCCGGCAGCGGCGAGATCAAAGGGAACCAGCCGTGCGGCCTCGGCGTCAGGGATACCCTCGCGGAAGTCCAGGGCGAGCGCGTGCCCTGCTTGGCAGAACATGGAGGCCATCTGGTCAAGGCCACCGGTGGGTGCGCCCGCCATGTCATTCTCTGCTCTGCGGCACGCGGCTACCAATTCACGGCGACCCTCCGGGGTTTCGGCTAGGCCCAGGTTGAAAGCGGAATCCAACGCCACAGCAAAGGCACACTCTAGGGCGGCGGAACTGGACAGTGACGCACCCAGAGGAACTGCAGAGTCCACCGTGGCATCAAAGCCGCCCACCTGGTGCCCGGCCTCGCGCAGGGCCCAGGCCACACCGGCGGCGTAGGTTCCCCATCCTGACACGTTTCCGGGGCGGAGATCTGCCCACGTGGTACACCACAACTGCGTACCTTGGCGTGAGGCCAACTGGATGTCCTCGTTGGTGGAGGGACGCAACGCCACGTAGGTGCGGTGAGGCAGCGCGATGGGGAGGCAGAGTCCCTGGTTGTAATCGGTATGTTCCCCAATGAGGTTGACCCGCCCGGGCGCGGACCACACACCACTCGGTGCACCCGTATGCGCGCCAAAAACGGTGTTTCCCAACTCCATGACGGAATCGATCCCACGCCCAGCATCCCAAGCAGGCAGCCACTCCACGGAAGGTGCTGATTGAGGGGGTGTGTGACCTTGAGACATCGGTATCTCCTTGATCTGCTGGGTGTGCTTGGGGCGCTGATGGTAGGTGAAGCGCTCGGATTGCCGCCATCATGCCACCCGCCTGTGACACGAACCCGGAGGCACGGCCCGCAGCAGGCTACCGTTGACGCGTGACTGACGCTTCTGTGACTGCCGAATCTACGCCTGGCAACTCCACGCCCCACGGTTCCGCGCCCGCCGCACGGGGGACTGATGTTCCGGTGCCTGCGGCCACGCAGTGGATTCTCACGGTGTCCTGCCCTGACGGACCTGGCATTGTGTCAGCCGTGACCAGCATCTTTGCTGCCAGGGACGAATTCATTGTGGAATCCCAACAGTTTGGTGATCCCACGTCCGGGCAGTTCTTCATGCGGATTCAGGTGATTTCGGCTGATTCCTACGAGGGCTTGCTGACGGCCCTGGAGCCTGTCATCCAACGCTTCGCCATGACGGTGCACCTGGCCCCGAGTGACAGGAAAGTCCCTGCCATCATCATGGTGTCCAAAGCGCCGCATTGCTTGGTGGACCTGCTCTACCGCGAGCGCTACCAGAACATGCCCATTGATGTGCGCGCCGTGGTAGGTAACCACCCGGACCTCCGCGAGATTGCCGAGTTCTACGGTAAACGCTTTGTTCACATTCCGGTGACACGGGATACCAAGGCGGAGGCCGAGGCCACGTTGCAATCACTCGTGGCCGAGGTGGGGTGTGATCTGGTCATTCTGGCCCGGTACATGCAGATTCTCTCCGACGATTTCTGCCGGTCCATGTCCGGGCGCATCATCAACATCCACCATTCGTTCCTGCCGTCCTTCAAGGGCGCTCGCCCCTACGCCCAAGCCCACGCGCGGGGCGTGAAACTGATTGGAGCCACCTCGCACTACGTCACCGCAGACTTGGACGAAGGCCCGATCATTGAGCAAGAGGTGGAACGCGTGAATCACTCCCGGTCCGTGGCCGATCTCACGGCGTTGGGCCAAGACATTGAACGGCGCACCCTGGGGCGCGCCGTCCAATGGCATGCTGAACACCGTGTCCTGATTGACGGATCGCGGACTGTGGTGTTCCGCTAGGTCATTACTTCTCGTTGACGGCTGTGTCCGCGTCAGTGGCAGCGTCGGCGGCGCCCTCAACGGCGGCGTCGGCAGTGTCAGCAGCCTCAGCAACACCCTCGGTAACGTCATTGGTCACATCCACAGCGTCCGCATCAGCTACTTCCCCGCCAGCCAGGTCCGCATCTGCCACGTCAACGTCAGCGGCATCTGCTGCGTCATCCGCTACCTCGCCAACCGCTGCTTCGTCGCCCTCATCATCCAGACCAAAGGCTGCACCAAAGGCGGCGAGTTCTTCATCCGTCAACTCCGTGACAGTGGCAGGCGGGGCAAAGGCAAAGAAGAAGAGTGCCGCCAAGCCGGCTCCCACCAAGGGCGCCGCCACAAACAGCCACACGTGACCCCACACGGTCCCGGACCCAGCAAACACTGCGGCGCCCAGCGCGCGAGCAGGATTCGCTCCACCATTAGTGATGGGGAAGGTCACCAGGTAAATACCAGCAACGGTCAAACCCGCAACAACAGGCGGGTACGGCGCGCGCTTGGTGGAGTCATTCCGTGACGCGCCGAGCAGCACACCCACCAACACGGCGGCGGCAATGATGGTGACCAGGAGCGCCTGGCCCATGTTGAACTCCACTTGACCCTGCGAGATGGCGCTCATGGGAGATCCCGATCCCCAACCGTTAGCGGCGTGCGCAATGACGTCCCCGCGTCCGGAATAGTTGAGCACGGTGGCCAGTTCCGTGGGAACAATGGCCCACGCCACAAAGGTGGCCGCAATGGCGCCCACAATCTGGGCCAGGATGTACGGCCCCACGTTGGCCCACGCTGTTTTGCCCGCAATGGCAAAGCCGAGGGTCACGGCAGGGTTGAAGTGCCCTCCGGACACGTGCGCTACGGCGGCAGCGGCGGCAGCGAACATCAAACCTGCTGAGAGCGCCACGGGCACCACGGAGTTTTGGTTCACAATGTTGAACGTCAGCACGCCAATCACGCCGAACATGGCCACAAAGGTACCGAAGGCCTCTGCAGCGGCGCGGGTGATGATGCCCGGTTCAGCATCGCTGGGGGCGTCATCAAAGACGATGACTCCAGAATCAAAAGCGGGAACCTGCTCGTCCTCAACAGCAATTGAGGCAACCCCAAGATCAGACATGATGTATCTCCTTGACGGATTATCTGTAATGTAGTGCGCTCTCTACCCTCCACGAGTACAGGCACACCGAGTGTTCGCCCCGCACGGTACACCCGGGTGAGGAACTGGCGCGGGAGGCGCAGCGACTCGTCTGAACCTCACAGCCATTGAACACACGAAGCCCACCTCAATGACCCCAGTGTTGGACAACACGCGCCTGATTCCCGCAGATCAGGGTTCATCTGCGGTTGGCTATGGACATGATTGCGGCTTTGGAACGGCGCCGCCCAATTACCGTCACGGTGACTGGTGCGGCCGGTCAAATAGGGTATTCGGTGCTGTTCCGGATAGCCGGGGGGCAAATTTTTGGCGACGATCAACCCGTGTCCGTCCGCCTCCTGGACGTTCCCTCCAAGATTCGCAACCTTGAAGGCGTGGTCATGGAACTGGAGGATTGCGGCTATCCCCTGCTGCGTGACACCTTCATGACGGTGGACCCCGTGGCAGCCTTTGACGGGGCTAACACGGCGCTGCTGGTGGGCGCTCATCCGCGCCTGGTGGGCATGGAACGTGGGGACCTCATTGCCGCCAACTCCCGGATTTTCGCGTCTCACGGACGAGCACTCAATGAGTCCGCTGCGGATGACATCCGCATCATCGTCGTAGGGAATCCTGCTAACACCAACGCGCTGGTGGTGGGACATCACGCGCCGGATATCCCCAAGTCACGGATCACATCGCTTGCGCGGCTTGACCACAACCGCGCCGCGTTCCAACTGGCGCGGCGAGCGGGTGTGCTGTCCAACTCTGTTCGACGAATGACCATTTGGGGCAATCACTCGGCCACGCAATTCCCTGACGTGTTCCACGCGAGCGCTGGCGCTGTCAGCGGCGCCGAACTTGCCGAGGACACCAAGTGGCTCACCCAGCACTTCATTCCTACGGTCTCATCACGGGGCACCTCAGTGTTGGAGGTGCGCGGGCATTCCTCGCAAGCGTCCGCAGCACGCGCCACGGTGGAGCAGTTGCGTGATTGGTATTTTGGGACGGCCGAGGGTGACTGGACCTCTGCTGGCGTGTGGTCCCACGGTGAATATGGTGTCCCGGAAGGATTGGTATTTTCCTACCCGGTGACGTCAGACGGCGATAACTGGACCGTAGTGGAGGACCTGGAGCTAAACGAGTTCTCCCGAGACCACATTGCGGTCACCATCCAAGAATTGATCGACGAGCGTGATCAAGTGAGCGCCATGGGACTCATTTAGCGCCACATGTAACGCGTAAACGTCCTCACCGGGGTGATATGCCCCGTTTGATCTCCTACCCCTCTGATTGGCTCTGCCCATGCCATCGCGCCTCGATTCCGTGAACCGTCAGATCACCTGGCGGCGTTTGGCGCACCCCATTGTGATGGTGGCAGTGGTTCTGGCCACCGTGGTAGCCGCGTCCTCCGCAATGTCCAGTTGGCTGATGGGCCAGATGGTGGGCTCGCCTTCGGCGCACATATTGTGGTGGACCATCGCATCCCTGGTGGGCGGAGCCGCGCTCTACACCGTGGGGCAGTGGCTATGGACCGGTGCTGTGGTCCGGGCTGAGGGGGTGCTCCGTGCGGATCTCCTAGCCGCCGCTCTTGATCAACCCGTGGCTGTACTGGGAGAACAATCGGCCGGGGAACTCCTGGACCGCGTGGATGATGACACCAACGCGTTGGGCCGCCTGATGCGCAATGTAGTGTGGGCGGCCGGGCGGTTAGTGCTTGCTGCACCCTTCTTGTGGGCGGTGGCGGGGCTCACCTGGTGGCCCGTGTGGTTCATCTTTCCTCTCATGGGCGTGGCGGGGTGGCTGGCAGTCCGTGGTGATCTAGCCGAGGTGGCACGCCGAAAGGTCACGGCGGAAGTGGCCTGGACTGGCCTCAACTCTGCTTTTGAGGAAGCGGTGGCTGCCAGAAACGACATCCGGACGTCCCTGGGTCAGCACTTTGTTCTCCGGCGTTTGGCGGAGCTCTCTGCTGCCGTGCAAGCGAAAGAAAAAGGTGTTCTCCGGGTAGAGATTCGTCTCTTGGGCCGTGCTGGTGCGCTACTCAGCGGGGTCCTTGCCGGAGTTCTCATGGTGGGCGTAGCACTAGTCACCCACGGGAATCTTGGTGTGTCCGGCCTGGTCACCCTCTTCATGGCTACCACCACCATGGTGAGTTCACTCTCGGAACTGATTGAGTACCTTCCACCCATCCAGGAGGGCATCGGTGCCTTGACACGCATCCGTCAGTTGCTCGATGCACCGCGTGAGCCTGAAGGCGGTCTGACCGTGCCGCCAGGTGACGTGAGCGTGGAATTCCGTGGGCTGACCTTTCAATACCCTGTGATGGATGAGGGTGATGCGGGTTCTGCTGGTGGTGAGAGCGATGCGGGTTCTGCCGATGACCAGGATGCTGGCGATGCGGAGGGTTCGCCGGGTGACGAGGGTTCGCCGGGTGCTGAAGGTTCCCCGGGCACTCACCGCGCCGAACCCTTTGCACTGCGGGATATCACCCTCACCATTCCGGCTCGGCAGACCGTGGCTCTGGTGGGAAGAACGGGGTCCGGGAAAACCACCCTGGGGTCACTACTCTCCCGAGCCCTGGAGCCCGAGCCAGAAACGCTATTCATTGGTGGGCGTGATATCACCACACTGGATCTCCAGAACCTTCGCTCCACCGTGGGCGTGGTCACCCAACGCACCGAGATCCTCAGTGCCACCGTGCGGGAAAACATCACCCTCCTGGCGGATCTTCCTGATGCTGTGGTGGACCAGGCAGTGAATACCCTCGGGTTGCGGGAGTGGGTGTCCTCCCTCCCCCAGGGCCTCGATACCCTTTTGGGCCCGGGAGGAACGGCGCTGTCTGCGGGGGAAGAACAACTGGTGGCCTTTGCGCGGCTTCTGGTGAGTGACACCCAAATTGTGGTGCTCGATGAAGCGACGGCCCGGATGGATCCGTTGACGGAATCCCTGGTGGTGCGCGCTTCACGCCGTCTCCTGCGGGAGAGAACCGGTGTGGTGATTGCGCACCGCCTGTCCACCATTGAGCGGGCAGACATGGTGGCCGTATTGGACCACGGTAGGGTGGTGGAATGTGGCCCACAAGCGGATCTTGCGCGCTCTGGTGGGGCCTACGCCTCCTTGTTGACGGCGGCGAGTACCGGAGTGGTGACCTCTAGTCAGGACGCTGGCGAGGACACCGGTGTGAAACTGGAACGTGGTGGGACTGAGGACGCTGGGACAGGTACCCGGACGAGTGGGGCCTGCGCCGAAGGCGCACGTGAAATTGAGGCCAGTGGCGCTGAGACTGGCAGAGCTGTGCTTGGCGGGCCTGGGACCAGTTCGGTAGACGCCGGTGGGGCCAGTGCAGCCGAGCCCGGAACCGATGAGCCCAGTGCCACGTTGGCGGGTGGTCGGCGCATGGGGCAAGCACTCCCCCTCCCGCAAACGCAGAAGCCCATTGGGTTACTGAGGGCGGTGTATCGGCAATTCATGGTACGTAAGCGGTGGGGGTTACTGGGTGCGGCATGCTTCACCTCGTCGGGCCTGGCCATGGCCTCGGGACCCCTCATCGGTTTCCTGTGGGGGCTCACCGTTGCTCGCATGGAGCACCACTCCCCGGTGACCTGGCTGGTACTCGGCATCACCCTGGCCCTAGTTCTCCGTCAGATCCTCTTATCGCTTGGAATCTGGTGGTATCCGCTGTGGTGGAATGAACTCACCCAGCGTGTTTGCCTGGTGGTGACGCGCGAACAAACGCAACAACACCGTTTGGCCGCTTCTCCAGCGGGAGAGGTGGTGGCCCGAGCGCTCGACGCTGATCGGTTTGTTTCCTACGCGGACCGGTGGATCGATTTCCTCTCCGCCATCCTTACTGCGGTGATCACGGCGGCGCTGGGCCGAAACTGGCTGATTGGCGTGGTGTTCCTCGGTGTGATTGCCGTGTCGGCAGCGTCTGCCGCAGCCGGCCGTCCCATTGCGGGCCGCTCCGCCAAGGCCGCAGCGGATTCTCGGGCTCGATTCGGCCGGTACTTGGTGTCCTCGTTGAATGCTATCCGCACGGTGAAACTCGCTGCGCGAACCGAAGCTGTTCGGCACCATTTGGGACGCATTGACCTGGAACGCGTGCGCTGCGCCGTCACGGAGCATCGCGTGCGGGCCGTCCTCGACGGCGTCCCCATCACCATGTGTCATGCCGCCGCCGCCCTGGCGTGGGTGTTGTTCTATCACGGCCTGTGGGACATCAGTGTCACATTACTGGTGACCAACACGGCGCTGGGATTCGTGTTCTACGGGATTGTTTCCGCAGCCGTGGTCAACGAGTATCCAGGGGCACGGGCGTGGCAATTGGCCACCGCCGCCTACGCCAACGGCTCAGACCTCATCACCATCCCTGACGGGTACTCGCTGCTGACCGGGGAGTCCCCAGCGCCGCCAGCCTCGCCACCACAACGGCAGGCATTCCACAGCCTCGAACTCCGTGGCGTCACCACCGTGTTTGATGATGACGCCACGGTGGGTGTGTCCCAGGTGGACCTGACCGTCAAGCACGGCGAGTTAGTCCTCTTCCTTGGCCGCGTTGGCTCGGGGAAATCCTCGTTGCTTTCGGCGTTGGCAGGTTTGACCTCCTACCACGGCGAGATCCGCTGGAACGGTTCCGTGGTGGATGACCCGCAGGAGTTCCTCCGGCCACACCGCGTGGCCTACGTGTCTCAATTGCCCAAGGTGGTGTCCGGGAGTTATGCGGACAACATCCGGCTCGACCATCAGGACCGTGACCTTGCCGAACCGTTACGCATTGCGCATCTCAGTGAGGACGTGGAGGCGGCCGGTGGCGTCCATGCCATGATTGGCCACGGCGGGATCCGCCTGTCGGGCGGGCAAGCCCAGAGGCTCGCACTCGCGCGGGCCTTGGCGTGCCGGGCTGCCGTCCTAGTGGCCGATGACATCTCCTCGGCCTTGGATGCTCGTACAGAGATTGAGGTGTGGGATGCCCTGCGCCAGGAAGGAAGCACCGTCATTGGGTCATCCTCCAAAGCGGCTGCGCTCGCCCGCGCGGACCGAGTGGTAGTCCTGGTGGGTGGTGACGTGAAGGCCACAGGACATTGGGGAGACCTCGCCCCCGAGTGGTCACACCTAGCGAGTTGATCTGCGGCTTCCGTCAGAGGCCAGTTAATCTGCGGCCTTCCGGCCGACGAGCACTAACCCAGATGCGGTGTGCCCACGGCAAGCACGGCAATGCCGATGCCGAGCGCCAGATAGGTGAAGGCGTCCACGGGTTTGCGCCTCACAGCAAGCCCCTCGGCAATCTCCGGCGAGGGAGCAATGATCCTGACCACACCCATCATCATGAGCAAAATGGCCATGATGAGGCAAGCGGCAAGAGAGGACACAAAGAACCCCACCACTGCCGCAGTTCCTACACCTGCCACCGCCATCACTACGGACAACCGGACAAACCCGGTAGAACGAATGGCGGGGACGGCGTGTGAGGGCAAGGGCATACCCTTACTCTAGCGCAGGACATCACCCGTGCTAGTGGGCAAAGTGGCGCGTTCCCGTGAAGTAGACGCTCACTCCGGCAGCATTCGCGGCGGCTACCGTGTCAGCATCTCGCTTGGAACCTCCGGGTTGAACAATGGCCTTCACGCCTGCGTCAATCAGGACCTGCGGTCCATCGCTGAAGGGGAAGAAGGCATCGGAAGCCGCTACGGATCCCCGTGCTCGTTCTACACCGTCGCCGAGCGCATTCGCGCGCTCCACGGCAAGGCGGCAGGAATCCACCCGGTTGACCTGTCCCATGCCAATGCCCACGGCAGCGCCACCATGAGCCAAAAGGATGGCGTTGGACTTGGCGGCCCTCACCGCACGCCAGGCAAAGGCGAGATCATCGAGCGTGTCGCTATCCACAGCGGGACCTGCAGCAAGGGTCCAGTGAGCCGGATCGTCGCCAGCGGCTTGGAAGGTGTCACGCTCTTGGACCAACAGACCTCCGGAGACGGGCCGGGTCTCCACGCCACCGTGGGCCGTAGGCGGATCAAGCCGCAGCAACCGCAGATTCTTCTTGCGTTGCAGAATCTCCAAAGCATCGGCTTCGAATCCGGGGGCGATGACCACCTCGGTGAACACGCCAAACACCTGTTCCGCCATCTCCGCGGTGACGGGCCTGTTGGCAGCAATCACCCCGCCAAAGGCGGACACGGGATCGGTAGCGTGCGCCTTGGCATGCGCTGCCGCAATGTCCGCGCCCACAGCAATTCCACACGGATTGGCGTGCTTGATGACGGCCACGCACGGCTCGGTGTGATCCCACGCGGCACGCCAGGCGGCATCCGCGTCCATGTAGTTGTTGTAACTCATCGCCTTTCCACCGAGTTGCTCGGCGGTGGCCAGGCCGGTGGTTCCGTCCACGTAGAGCGCTGCACTCTGGTGGGGGTTTTCGCCATAACGCAGCACTTCAGCGCGCGTGTAGGTGGCACCGCGCCAGACGGGGAATGCCGAGTCACCGCCAGAAACGTTGCCCGCAGCATCGTCGCCCGTACCGTCGTTGCCCGCTGCGGCATCACTGGTACCCACCTTCGCCTCAGCAATGCTCAACCGCCCCGCCCGCTCGGCCATCCACGTTGCCACGGCGGTGTCATAGGTGGCCGTGTGAGCGAAGGCCTGCGCGGCCAATCCGGCGCGTTCGGCAAAGGTGAACCCGCCACACTTCGCGGCATCCACCACGGTGCGGTACTGATCCGGGTTGACCACCACGGCAACGGAGGCGTGATTCTTTGCGGCGGCCCGCACCATGGCAGGGCCCCCAATGTCAATCTGCTCCACTTGTTCGTCGTCGGATAAACCCAACGTAAGCGCGTCAGCAAACGGATACAGATTGACAATGACTAAATCAAACGGTGTAAAGCCGAGGGAATCCAGTTGAGCGAGGTGATCGGCCTTCCGCGTATCGGCCAGGATTCCGGCGTGAATGCCGGGGTGCAGTGTTTTGACGCGTCCCTCCAAACACTCGGGGAAACCGGTCACGGACTCCACCGGGGTCACGGGAATGCCCGCGCGCTCCATGGTGCTGGCGGTGGAACCCGTGGAAACAATCTCCACTCCCAGCGCGTTGAGCGCGGCGGCAAGATCACAGATGCCGGCCTTGTTGAACACGGAAATCAGCGCTCTGCGGATGGGATGCCGTGAATCGGCCTCCAACGAAGCGTCAGGAGCGGACAGGGACACGGTGGCGGTTTGCTCGGTCACGAGAGAAGGCTAGAACCGCCGGTGTGGCATCCAGCGCCAATGGCGTCATCGACACCGCACATTCGCCATTAGGGCACACTGTGGGACAGCCCCTTGACACCTAATGTTCGTCACAGGCAGGATCACCCCATGGTGGCGCGCGAAACTCTTGAGACTCCCGGAAGACATCGGGTGGCTACGGCAGAAAAGCGCTACGGACAGCATTACACGCCACGTGAACTTGCCGAGTTTCTGGCTCGCCAAACGTGGGCGGCGATGGCGCATCGGCCACCAAGTATTACTGTCATTGATCCTGCATGTGGCGATGGTGAACTTCTCATCGCCTTTGCCAACGTGGCCTCGCGCGAAGGATACACCGGAACAGTCAACCTCGTAGGGTATGAGATAGATCCACAAGCCGCAGATGCAGCAAGAACCCGCCTAGCCGCACTGAAGGCCAAGACCACTATTCGTCGAGCCGATTTCCTGATTGCACAACGCGCGCTCAGCACCGGTTGCGCACAGGTCATCATCACGAATCCCCCGTATGTTCGGACGCAACACCTGGGACAAGAGACTTCCCAGCTTCTAGCTCAGGAGTTTTCCCTCACCGGGAGAGTGGATCTCACCCACCCCTTTGTCGCGGTAGCGTCACGCCTACTCGATGGCAATGGGGTGCTCGGACTACTGTGCTCCAACCGATTCCTCACCACAATGTCCGGTGAGAATATTCGTCGTACCTTGACCACCGGCGAACTGGAAGTTCGAGAGATCTATGACTTGGGTGACACAAAACTCTTCAAGGCAGCGGTTCTTCCTGCCATCATCGTCGCGTCGAAGGGCGAGAAGCCAGCGTTCCCCGCGCGTTTTGTGAGTACTTACCAATCGTCGAAGCCACCATGCGGTCCGCCATTATTTGATGCACTTCTCTCCAAGAGTGACCAAGACGCAACCATCAATGGTCGCCACTATGAGGTGAAGGTGGGGACCTTCACTCCCCCGTTTTTGACCACTACCCCGTGGCGATTGTCCTCCCCGGAGTCGGACAGATGGCTCGACACCATTGCGGAACACACCTGGAAGACCTTTGGAGACATCGCAAAGATTCGGGTGGGGATCAAGACCACTGCTGACAAGGTTTTTCTCCATCATGACTGGGAAAACAAGGCACCACAGGTTGAAAGTGATCTCCTGCGCCCTTTGATCGTTCAAAAGAACATTGCACCATGGAAAACTGCAGATAACCTTCACATGCGGGTTCTCTACCCGTATAACCTCGATTCAGAGACACGGCAAACCCTTGATCTCAACGACTGGCCGGGGGCTCGTGACTACTTTCACTCCCATGAGGATGCGCTTCGTCAACGACGCTATGTCACCGACGGCGGGAGGGAATGGTTTGAGATATGGGTTCCTCAGAAGCCCGCTTTGTGGGCGGTTCCCAAGATCGTATTCCCGGATATCAGCGAACGCCCTCGCTTCGCACTGGATTCCTCTGGGGCAGTAGTCAACGGAAATTGTTACTGGATCTCACTGAAAGATATCGGCGACGAGGACCTCGCCTATCTCATGCTCGGTGTAGCGAATTCATCGTTGGGATTGCGATATTACGACGAGGTATGCGGCAACCGATTGTACTCCGGAAAACGCCGCTGGATCACCCAGTATGTCAAACGCCTTCCCCTCCCCTACCCGGAAACGGCAAATGCACAACGCATCATCGGCCTGTCGCGGGAGTTGGTGCACGCCGGTACCAGCGCACGCGAACACCAAACCCAACTCGATTCACTTGTTAATGCCGCGTTTTCTGCTGCTCGCACGTAGGCCGAAGGTGCGTTGAGGCGAGTCCCTGCTTTAGTTATCAAACCAGGCTGGCGGTAACCTCAATTGAAGTTTCCTGTTTGAAGTCTTCCCGCCGAACTGGTGGAACTCAGAGAAGAAATCAGCACCGGTCACCATCACTAGTCCGGTAATCGTGAACTCAGATTCGGATGCGTTGGCGTAGAAAACTGCATAGCGAACGTCCTGAGCACTGACGACTCCGTTCGCAGCAGATACCGGTTGATCTGAACTTGGAAGTTCCCTGCCCAAATCCACCGTTGGTGATAACTGAAGTTTTACTTCCAACAATTGCGAGAGAACATCGGGGAACTGGCCATGATCAGCAAATGGACCCGAACATACCCTCTTGCACACGTCACGATGAACGAGAGTCCCGCGCCTACGTTCCTGTGCAGCACCCACCAGAGGGTAGGACGTGCCCACCATGGGCATGAGTAACCGATAGGCCGCAGCTATGGAGAGAATTTTTCCTGGCTCCGGTTGATTAACGGGAGAATGCGTCAGACCATGATCTGTTGGCGCAAGCCGATCAATGAAACGCGGAGTATCTACCGTAGACACCAGGCGAGATCCCGTGGCGCCGCCATGACGCGCAGCTTGAAACTTGGAGGTCACCGTACCGGTTCGGTCAAATTCTGCCAGGTCAGAACCTGAAACTACCTTGACGTCTTTGATCACTTCACCATCGAGTATCACAATCACATACCGTCGACTGGCATCAACTTCTTCATTCCAGACTTGAAGATTCCGGGATTGTTGAACATAGACGTCAGCCAACGGATGTGGCAGGCGAGGGCTGACTCGTCTAACGGATGCTGGCGGGGAATAACCAAGAGCCTCACAGACGAGACTCTTTGCTCGGTGCGATCGTCGTCGAATGGGTAGATGCTCAAGAGCCCTGCTTCCTGTCAACTCCGCTCGAAGCAGCGCTTCGAGTTCTGATACCTCATAGAAACCCAAGGAATCAGGGGTAGCAGGATCGTCATAAATATCCAGATTCGCGGAGCGAATATCTGATCGCACCGCAACCGCATGTGCCCAAACCAAGTCAACGTCAGGAGCGGACAGGGACACGGTGGCGGTTTGCTCGGTCACGAGAGAAGGCTAGAACCGCCGGTGTGGCATCCAGCGCCAATGGCGTATTACCGCACGCTGAGACGCTCGGCTGCCGCCGCCAGCCTCACTGTCATGGCGGGAAGCTCGGGTTGCGCTGGCCGGTGCATGATGCGCATGACCAGGAGCAACGCAAAGGCGCCAATGCCACAGAGCATGGTGAGTGTTCCTGCGACGACGATGGCATCCGTGCCCACATCTAGGAGCCGCCCAGCCCCCGCTGCGCCGGACGCGAGCCAGTGAGCGGCAACGCTGAGTGCAAAGACAGACGCCATGAGCCCAAGCCAGGCGCTTATGAGGTTCAGGATGCGTGTGTACGAGCCGTCAGCGTGGAGTCTGCGCCACACAAACCACCCGGCACCCACCCCGCAGGCAATCACGATGGCAGGGACCCACTGAGCCCACACACTTGCCCAGGCATCGGGCGGGAGCGCGCCAAGGATCGGCAATGCGGGAAGTGGTCCGTCAATCACCTGGTGCGAGGAATGGAGGGTTCCCGTTCCGAGGACAAATCCTGGCCCGGCAATCCAGGAAGAAGCCCAGATCACCAGGTTGGGAATGATGGCAATTTGCGTCACCGCCAGGAGAATGCCACCTACCCACCCTGGCTCGAGTGCTCGCACGATCTCACCTGAAGTCTCACGGCCCACCATCCCCCAGATGGCTACCAGAGCTGCACTGCACGCCAGCACCATGACGGCAACCATGGCTCCGGCGCGAATCCCCAGGCGCACTGACCGGGGCATCCACCACAATGCTGCATTGCTGAGGTCTTTCAGGCGCGGGGCTTCGGGTTGACTCAGAATCCCGAGGGCTGTACCACTGGCGCCCATGACGAGTCCGCCTCCCGCAGCAATGGCCAACCCCGTTCCGTGGGTGCCGGCAAGGACGGCGCCTACGGTCGTCGCACCCGAATACACCACGCTGGCCGTGATGAGCGTGCTGACTGTGGCGAGCGCGGTGCGTTTGGCGGAGGCGTAGAGGGCAAAGAGGGACAGGATGGTGACGCCGAGGGGAATCAGTGTCACCGTGGCTTCTCCGAGGGTCAGCGGAACGCCGTGTCCCAGGAGCCAGATGCCGCCTGCCGTGGCGGTGGCTTGCGCCCACGGGATGCCCGCATCTTCGGCACTTCCCGCGGCGAGCATCGCGATCATGGCGATGAACAGCACAAAGGCATAACTGAGGATGATTCCCTGGGCCACTGCCCACAGCCCGCTGAGAGCCGGAGCCACCCGGGCCGCTGTGACGCGCAATGCGCCGGTGTTGGGTCTGGACTCCTCGATGGTGCGTGCGCGGATGGCGCGGCGGTCAACGGGACTGGTGGTCTGCTTGGTGCGAGATTTCTGGTTGGTCCCTGGTTTCGCTGGGGTTTCGCGTTGTCGTGTTGAGGTGGTTTCGGCTGGGGTGGGCGCGGGTGCGTTGGAGGAAGGCTTAGAGCGGGGCGTGGGCTTGGGTGCGGCCGGGCCGGTGCGTTGCTGGACCCTGGGTTTGGGTGGTTGGCGCATCGGACTCACACCCCTATGGTGACGGCTTTCCGCGAGATTCCAGCGGAGGCTCGCCTGATCATGCGCGCTTCTCCTGGTTTCCATGGGCGCGTTCGAGCGTGTGCCTATTGCCGCCAGGGGATAGTACACGTCACGCCGTCAGGCCACGCCGAGGGCCCATGCGAGAGAGGTCTGAGGCGGTTTCATATCACAGGGTGACGATACCCTGTGCAGCGATGGCTTCCTTACTTGATCACCTGAATCTCCCGCCGGGGGTAGGCGGCTCCTCACGGCTGCCCAGTTCCTCCCGGCTGCCCAGTGTGGGCGCTTCAGTGATGCCGGATGAGGACATTCCCCCAGGCGAGGAGCCCGCTGACTACTACCACGAGGCAGTGGACTCCTATACAGATCAGCCGCCTGCAGACGGTGGGGGCTACGGTGGCGCAGAGGCATACGGTGGTGCTGGTGGGGGTTACGGTGCTGGCGGGTACGCGGAATCAGGTCCGATGTCCTTTGCTGACATGGCAGGGCTTGCCAATGGTGCCAGCGTTGAGGTTCCGGAATGGCCCGGAGGCAGTTCTGGTAGCCACAGTGCGGGTTCAGCGGCGAAGCCGATGGATCCAAGCGCATTGCTTGAAGGCTTGAATGATCCCCAGCGAGCAGCCGTTGAGCATCAGGGCTCACCCCTCCTCATTGTGGCTGGAGCGGGTTCCGGGAAAACCCGGGTGCTCACGCATCGGATTGCGTATCTGCTGGCCACCCACAGAGCGTGGGCTTCGCAGATTCTTGCCATCACCTTCACCAACAAGGCTGCCGCAGAAATGCGCGAGCGCGTGGTGGGACTGGTGGGTGATGAAGGCAAACGCATGTGGGTGTCCACCTTCCACTCGGCCTGTGTGAGAATCCTGCGGCGTGAGTGCAAGGCACTAGGGTTGCGCTCCTCGTTCACCATTTATGACTCGGCGGACTCGCAGCGGCTCATCACCTTGGTGTCACGCTCCTTGGGTCTTGATTCCAAGAAGCATCCGGCCCGCGGCCTGGCGCATCGGATCTCGGACTTGAAGAACGAGTTGATCGATCCGGATACCTATGCTTCCGATCCTGAACGCGATGAGGTGCTGGCCGATGTGTATCGGCAGTACCAATCCCGCCTGCGGACTGCGTCCGCGCTGGACTTTGATGACATCATCATGAGCACGGTGGAATTGTTCCAGGCGTTCCCGGCGGTAGCCGAACATTACCGGCGGCGGTTCCGGCACATCCTGGTGGATGAGTACCAGGACACCAACCACGCTCAATACGTCCTGGTGCGCGAGTTGGTGGGGACCACGGGTGAACTCACCGTGGTGGGTGATGCGGACCAGTCCATCTATGCCTTCCGAGGCGCCACCATCCGCAACATTGAAGAGTTTGAAAAGGACTATCCGCACGCCACCACCATCATGTTGGAGCAAAACTACCGCTCCACCGCGCGGATCTTGTCTGCGGCTAATGCGGTTATTGCCCACAACTCGGGACGCAAGGACAAGCGCCTGTGGACCGCAGCAGGTGAAGGCGCCAAGATTGTGGGCTACGTAGGGGACGACGAACATCACGAGGCTCGTTTCATCACCGATGAGATTGACCGCCTAGGCGATGAAGAAGGAGTCCGCCCCGGTGACATTGCGGTGTTCTACCGCACCAACGCGCAATCGCGTGCCTTGGAAGAAGTGCTGATTCGTGTGGGATTGCCGTACAAAGTGGTGGGCGGCACCAAGTTCTACGAGCGCAAGGAAATCAAGGACGCCATTGCGTATCTCAAAGCGATTTCCAATCCGGATGATGATGTGTCACTAAGGCGGATCATCAATGTGCCGAAACGCGGGTTGGGTGACAAGGCCGAAGGGTCCGTGGCCACCTTTGCCGCCGCTCAGCGCTGCTCCTTTGGTGCGGCGCTGGATCGCTGCACGGAGATTCCGGGCTTGACTGCGCGAACCATGAACCCACTACGGAAGTTTGCGGCTCTCATGGCGGGATTGAGGGACCTGGCTGACACCGGCGCCAGTCCGGCCGAGGTGCTCTCCGAGGCGTTGGGGCGCTCTGGGTACCTGGAAGAACTGCAAGCCTCCGACGATCCCCAGGATGCTACCCGCGTGGAGAACCTGGTGGAACTTGAGGCGGTAGCCACGGAGTTTTCCGCTGAGGAACCCGAGGGGACGTTGACGGACTTCCTGGAGCGGGTTTCCCTGGTGGCAGATGCGGATCAGATCCCCAGCGAGGATGTGGCCGATGGTGTGGCCCATGCTGGTGCGGAAGATGCTGGTGCGGAACATGGTGGTGGAGGTGACCCCGGTGTGGTGACCCTGATGACTCTCCACACGGCCAAGGGCCTGGAATTCCCCGTGGTGTTCCTCACCGGCATGGAGGACGGGACGTTCCCGCACATGCGCTCCATGCATGACGAGAACGAGTTAGCCGAGGAACGTCGTTTGGCGTACGTGGGCATCACCCGGGCCAGGGAACGCCTCTACATCACCCGCGCCTCGCAGCGCTCCTCCTGGGGTTCGGCCACCTACATGCCTGAGTCCCGATTCTTGGATGACATTCCCGAGGACCTGTGGGACTGGAAGCGGCGCCTTTCCTCCACGGACTCCCTGATAGGAGGTGGGTCCGGTTGGGGAAGCTCTGGCTGGGGACGTTCCTCCTGGAATGCGGGTACGTACAGTAAGGGTGCTAGTGGCGCGGGCACTGGTGGCACGAGTACGTACGGCAAGGGCGCTGGTAGTACGAGTACGTACGGCACGAGCACTGGTGGCGCGAGCGCTTACGGCACGAGTAGCGGCGGCACGGGCACCATCCGGAAAGGGACTGGTGGCATCGGCGGGGGAACCGGCGGAAAGGGCCCGAGTGGCAACCGTGCTGGCGGCACTGGCACTGTCAGCACGAGCACTGGAACCGGAGCACGCTTTGGATCGGCCACTCCGCGAAAGTCCACGGATATCCCTGCCCTCAGTTCGGGAGACCGCGTGACCCATGACACCTACGGCATGGGCAAAGTGGTAGCCGTGGAAGGCGCCGGAGAGTCGGCTGTGGCAAAAGTAGATTTTGGTGACGGAGGCGTCAAGCGGCTATTGCTGCGATTCGCCCCTGTCACCAAACTGTAGGCGGTTCCCATCACGCGGGATGTGGCCACAGGTCATGCGTCGATTCACGCCGATGGATCCACGCCTGCGATGAACAGTGTGCCTACGGTAGGAGATGCGCGCGCGCTCGGCACTGCCTCGCGGTGAAGCGTTGCGGTGGTGCGCTGACATGCCCAACTCCCAGATTGTGCCTACGTGGAATTACGCAGACGCGAACACCATGCACCACGCGTTCATCAAGGACTCGCATACGGCGCTCAACGGCGCGGGAGGTTGCGCTGAATGGCGCTGAGAGGGGATCTGCTCTCACCCGATGGGGATCTACTCCCACTCAATGGTGCCGGGTGGCTTACTCGTCACATCCAGTACTACACGGTTGATCTCACGAACTTCATTGGTGATCCGAGTGGAAATGGTGGCCAGCGTGTCATACGGGACTCGGGACCAATCGGCAGTCATCGCGTCCTCGGAAGAGACGGGGCGCAGCACCACAGGGTGGCCGTAGGTGCGTTCGTCGCCCTGAACTCCCACGGAGCGGACGTCACCTAGGAGGACCACAGGGCATTGCCAGATAGCGGCGTCCTGACCTGCGGCTGTGAGTTCCTCGCGCACAATGGCATCGGCCCTGCGGAGAATGTCCAAACGCTCGGCGGTGACTTCACCCACCACGCGAATCCCCAGGCCCGGCCCAGGGAAGGGTTGGCGGGAGACGATTTCTTCCGGCACACCCAGTTCACGGCCAACGGCGCGAACCTCGTCCTTGAACAGCGCCCTGAGGGGTTCCACCAGTTCCAGTTCCATGTCATCAGGGAGACCGCCCACGTTGTGGTGGGACTTGATGTTGGCGGCGCCCTCGCCCACGCCGGACTCCACTACGTCCGGGTAGAGGGTTCCCTGAACCAAGAACGCTGTTGCCTTGCGATCATCGTCGGACAGAGAAGCAACGATATCCTTTTGAGCGTCCTCAAAGACGCGGATGAACTCACGGCCAATGATCTTGCGCTTGGCCTCAGGTTCCGTGACCCCCGCGAGCGCCGTGAGGAATCGGTCCGCCTCATGGCGAATGATGAGTTTCACGCCCGTGGCGGCTACAAAGTCTCGTTCAATCTGTTCCGTCTCGCCTTGACGCATCAGGCCGTGGTCCACGTGGACGCAGGTGAGTTGATCGCCAATGGCTTTCTGGACCAATGCCGCAGCTACCGCGGAGTCCACACCGCCAGATAGAGCGCAGATCACCACCTTGGAGTCTCCCACCTGCTGGCGAATGGACGCTAACTCGCCCTCAATGACGCTCTCCGGGGTCCACGTGGGTTCGATCCCGGCCACTCGGTACAGGAAGTTCTTGAGAGTGTCTTGTCCAAACTCGCAGTGCTTCACCTCGGGGTGCCATTGGACTCCCACTAGGTGTCTCTCAGCATCCTCGAACGCGGCAACTGCCGCACCAGGCGTGGTGGCGAGTGTGGCGAATCCTTGCGGCGCCGCATGCACGGCATCGCCGTGGGACATCCACACGTTGAGCGCATCTCCCGCGCCGCCAAGCAGGGTTCCCTGCGCGGATACGGTGGCTCGCGTACCGCCAAACTCGCTCAGACCGGTCCTCGCAACCGTGCCTCCCAGCGCCTGCGCCATCAGTTGGAAGCCGTAGCAGATACCCAGGATGGGGACGCCCGCGTCAAAAATGGCGGGGTCCACCTGTGGCGCACCCTCGGCATACACTGATGACGGGCCACCACTGAGAATCACCGCAGGTGGGTCCATCGCAAGCATGTCCGCAGCGGACATGGTGGACGGGACCACCTCGCAATACACCTCGGCTTCGCGCACTCTGCGCGCAATCAACTGAGCGTATTGGGCTCCAAAGTCAACAACGAGTACCGGGTTTGGGGTGGAGGTCACGCCGCCATGGTACGCCGCGACCTCCGTGTTGGGTCCCCCAATGCTCCCGATGCGCTACAAGCCTGCGCTAGAGACTGGTCTTGTGACGCGAGGAGACACCACGAACAATCGACGAACCAATCAGTACCACCCCGGCCACCGCTAGGAGCAGAATCATGGCCATGCCCACATCGATCCGGGCGCCCACGCCAACGGCCACGGCCAGGATTCCTACAGCCAGGACAATGAATCCCCACACGATGGTGCGTGGACGGATCTCGGTGCTGACGGGACGCGGGGCTTCCTGAACCCAGCCGGGCACCGGTGCCGGGGCTGGCATCGGTACGGGCGCGGGCATGGGAGCAGGATTGGTCACGGGGTACGGCGCGTCCTGGACCCAGGCGGGCGCAGGTGCTGGTGCGGGTGCGGGAGTTTGCGCCGAGAAGTCCGGGGTGGGGACCCGCATGGACTCCGGCAATCCGTACACCTGGGTGTCCGTGACTCCGGCATCGGTGATCAAGGGTTCGGTCACTTGGGTGTCCGTGACCCGGGTATCCAGCACCTGCGTGTCCGTGACCTGGGTGTCCGTGACCCGGGTGTCCACCACCTGCGTGTCCACCACCTGCGTGTCCGTGACTTGGGTGTCCGCGTTCTCGTTCATCTCGGTAACGTTTGTCTCGTTAACGTTCGTCTCGTTCGTGTTCATGGGAGTCTCCTCGTGGGGAGTTGTCATGGGAGTGCTGGGGAACAGGGATTGAGGTTCGGTGCTCATCGCGCTACCTCCGTGACCGTGACTTGACCGGCTCCGCCGTCAATGCTGAGCTTCAGTACGGGACCGTCGCCATCATCAGCGGACTGGGAGATGAACCGTGTACTCTGCACAATTCCACCCACTTCACGATTCTGACCATCCACCTGCCAGGTCACTTGTCCAGCACCTATGCGGACCTCCGCTTCCACGGCAATTCCTCGCGGAAGTTCAATAACCAGGTTCCCAGCAGCGAGAGACACCGGTACAGTCACGGGGTTATCCGCCGTGGCCCCTGAGAGATCCAACTGGGTGAGATCGATCGTCGCATCGCCAAACTGCACGCGGTATCCGCGCTGCGCTTCGCGAACGGACTGGACAACCACGGTACCGGTTCCTACGGAGACGCCGTCGCGGGCATCATTGGCCACGGTCCATGTCGGACCATCGCTCGAGACGTTGGCGGTCCACGGCAGGGAAATCACCAGCCCGATGACGGCCAGCGTTCCGAGCCATCCAGAACGGCGCCCTCGGATTCCGGCAATCACAATTCCCACGCCCACAATCCCTAGAGCGATGCCAAGCCAGAGCAGGCCAGGAAGCACTCGGGTC
>JAIRQO010000073.1 GCA_031256435.1 Cellulomonadaceae bacterium | reverse complement strand
ACCCACCAGGCCCGGCCACCTCGGCGAAGTATTCGAGGATCTCGTCCTTGCCGTTACGCCAGGTGAAGTACGTGTACGACTGGTGGAAGCCGATCCGGGCCAGCGTGGCCATCATGGCGGGGTTGGTGAACGCCTCGGCCAAGAACAGGATTTCCGGGTTGGTGGAGTGGATTTCGTTCAGGAGCCACTGCCAGAAGTCCAGCGGCTTGGTGTGCGGGTTGTCCACGCGGAAAATGGTGACGCCCAAGTCAATCCAGTGCTTGAGGACGCGCAGGATTTCCTCGCGCAAGCCAATGGGGTCCGTGTCAAAGTACAGCGGGTAAATATCCTGGTACTTCTTGGGCGGATTCTCAGCGTAGGCAATGGAGCCGTCCGCGCGGGTTTTGAACCACTCTGGGTGCTCGGTGACCCACGGGTGATCCGGTGAGCACTGGAGGGCCAGGTCAATGCAGGTTTCCATGCCGCTCTTGGCGGCTGCGGCCACAAAGTCCTTGAAGTCTGCTTCCGTGCCGAGGTCCGGGTGGATGGCGTCATGCCCGCCGTCCGCAGAACCGATGGCGTACGGGGAACCCGGGTCCGAAGGCACGGAATCCAGCGAGTTGTTCTTCCCCTTCTTGAACTGCGAGCCGATGGGGTGAATGGGGGTGAGGTAGATGACGTCAAAGCCCATGGCGGCAATGTCCGGCAGGCGCTTCTGCGCGGTTTGCAGGGTTCCAGACTTCCACGTGCCGTCAGGGAGCCTCTCGGCGCCTTCGGACCGCGGGAAGATTTCATACCAGGAGCCAAACAGCGCGCGGCGGCGGGACACGCGCAGCGGATACGTGGCGGAGGGGGAGATGAGGTCCCGCAGCGGCTGGCGGTCCATGGCGGCCCACACCTCGGCAGAGGTGGCTTGGGCAAAGCGAAGCGGTGCTGTTTTGGAGGTGTCTGCCAGGGCGGCAGCGGCGGCGGCCAGCGTGGCGGCGTCCTCCGGGGTGCGCGTGGCCTGGAGTTCCGGGGCGGTGATGCGCCCAAAGAGCAGGACGCCCTCATTCAGCATGAGATCCACGTCCACGCCCGCGTTGATCTTCACGCCCGCGTCATGTTCCCACGTTCCAAAGGGGTCACTCCACGCTTCAACGCGGAAGGCCCACTCGCCTTCGTCGTCGGGCTGGAGATACCCCTCATAACGGTTGTTGCCGGGGGAAACGTCCCGCATACGCGCCCAGCTGTGGTCCGTGCCGTCCGGGGCTACGAGGACGGCGTTGGCGCCCACCAAGTCATGGCCCTCGCGGAAGATGGTGGCGTTGATGGGAACAACCTCGCCCACGGCGGCCTTGGCCGGGAACTGGCCGCCCTCCACTACGGGACTCACCTCCACCACGGGCATGCGCCCAATGCTGGCCGGCGGGGCAGGCTGCGCCTGGGTGGCCGGTGCAATGACGGGCGTTTGTGCTGACGTCATGGTGGGGGTTGCCGGGGCTGCGGGTGCTGAGGCGGGGGTTGCCGGGGCGGCTGGGGTAGCGGGTGCTTTCACGGACGACGAAGCAGCGGCAGAAACGGCAGGTTCAGGCGTAGTGGTACTCACCTGGACAACGCTACCGAGTGCCGAACGCAGCGGCGCGAGCGCGGGCAGAAGGCGCCGCCGTGGGAGCCTCCAAAGTTGGTGGTTCCACAGTTGGAGGTTCCAGAGTTGGTGGTTTGGCACCACGGAGGCGTTTGCCACCACCCCGCTGACCGAGTCCGGAGTGGTGCGGATGGCCATGAACCCCATGATTTCCGGCAATAATCACGGATTTGATGCCGCCATGGTGTCATTACAAGAGTTGTCCGCAGATCCTCGGTGGACCTTTCTCCCGGATGATTCTCGCCTAGCCAATCCTGCTATCACAACCCGCGGACTGCGCGGTTACAAGCAGGTCACCGATTTTCACCTGCTGAATCTAGCGGGTTCTGTGGGCGGACGCCTTGTCACCTTTGATGCGAAACTCGTTTCGGGTCTTGCAGCGAAGGACAGGTCCCTTGTTCACGCATTGAGGTGACCAGCGCTCCCACGGAGCACCCTCTTGCCCTGCGATCGCGCGGAGGGGTCCTTTGTATTAACCTGAGCATCGGGGTTGGTGCCGCGTTGACTCATGTGCCCCACATTGTTCGTCGGGTAGTGCAGTTGAGTTCGTTCAGTGCAATTTTCGACGAAATTTTGCACTGCCACTCGGAGGATGACTAACCCACCGGGGCTGGTTAATCTCTGTACCTCCGGGGTGTGGATTGTTTCTGTCATGACAGATGCCAGCCACGGTGGTGTCACGTTGTCACGGGGGTCTTCGCAGGATGATTGGGGGTAAGCAAACACCTCGAAAGGCTTCTGATGCTCCGCCTCGCCCTCACCCTCGCCCTGTCTTTGTCCCTTGTGCCCGTGACCGCTGCTGAAGCGCCCGTCGGCGCTCCGGTCGAAGTGTTGTGCGGGCATTGTGGCTTCAGTCGGCGTTAGCAGTAATATTTTCGGAATCCGGGAGGGTTACCAATGAACGGCGTACGCTGGTATCAATCACGCAGGGCAGGGTTGCATTTTATTGTTATCGCTGCGGTTACCTTCGGGTTACTCTCTGGTTGTGGGCCGTCCTCTGACACGGCGAATCTGGTGACCACCAACGAGGGTCAAACTGTTGATGAGACCAGTTCGGATACCGAAGAGTCCGCGGTAGCATTACCTAAGGGGTCTGAGAGTGACTCCGAGTGGACAATCATTGAGCGCACGCGCGAGGACTATATACGCGAACTTGCCCAGATGGCGGAGATTGCGAAGCCTCCAGAGGTGCCCGTGATCCGAGAGGTCACTCCGGAAGAAGTTCCATCTCTTGTTGACGCCTGTATGGCCGAAGCTGGATGGCCGCCTAAGGAACCCGGACTATGGGTGGACTTCCCTAAATCGCAGTTGCCATCGTTTAATCTGGCGTGGTTCACGTGCTATGCCTCATATCCCATCAAGGTGGAACTGAACCAGCACTTCACGCAAACACAGGTGAAATTC
The DNA here is from genome assembly GCA_031256435.1 of Cellulomonadaceae bacterium. Lineage (GTDB taxonomy): Bacteria > Actinomycetota > Actinomycetes > Actinomycetales > Cellulomonadaceae > Xylanimonas. The sequence continues at coordinate 16,683 of JAIRQO010000073.1, read as the reverse complement.
GTTAGGCAATGGTGGGTTGACACGTGGATCCCCTGCGCCCGGGCACAAGGCTTCGAGGTGGAACCGCCACCTTCGGAAGAGACTGTTCTTTCGCAATGGCACAGTTTTGATGGGTGGGTTCCGAGTGAATTCATCACGGGAAGGCTTTCGTGGTCCGCTGAACAGCAGTTCTGGAAAGAGTGCCCTGAGTTCCCGCCGACCACGGAAATCATCCAGCACTAGCCGTTGGCCCATCGGCGCGAAGAGTGGACCAATTAGCCAAGCGAGCCTTGGGTACCACGAGTTCCGAGCGCGTCCGCGTTCGGTTGCAGAAACCCCAATACTGTGATTGGAGATCATTATGGGACTCAAAAAGAAGGCAACAACCGCTGCTTGTGTGGCACTCTTGACGATTGGCGGAGTGGTGGCATCAGGCCCGGCAACGGCTGGCACGATTAGCGAGGCTCGCGCCTGTGGAAGCACGCAATCACCAGGGGCAACAACAAAGAGAGCCTCGTCGCCATCTGGTGCAACCACTCTGCACGAGTGGCTCTCTGGCAACACCGTGCGCTCAAAGAGTCAAACCACGGCCGCAACTCTGTCGTCGAGCATGGTGGGCTTCAGTTCTGGCACATTCAAAGGTACCTCCATCGCTACACTTTCCGTGACCGCGCGTGCCTGCGTGGCCAAGGTTTCGTGAGTTCGTTGGTTTAGGGCAGCAACTCGGCATCTCCGTTGCGTTGCGGTTTACCTGGCGGTCAACCGCAATGTGGCGGAGATGACCCTGAAGTGGGCGACTAGGTGGCTCGAGAATTGCACCGATCCATGAACACATAGTGGCCAATGGGTCAATGCGTGCCTGCCCCGGTACACAGTCTGATATCTAGTGTCGACTCACAAGATCGTCGGGTAAGGACGTGTTGTATGGTGTTTGGCGCGATGCACGGGCCTCAGGACGCATTAGTGCAGAATGATTTCGGTGGTGGGCGGGAACTCCGGACACTCTTGCCAGAATTCGTGTTCGGCTAGTCCGGATAGCCTTCCGGAGATAGTAGTGCTCGGAAACCAGCCGTCGATGCCGTGCCACTGAGATAAGACCGTTTCTTCTGATGGTGGTGGTTCCACCTCAAACCCTTGTGCTTTGGCACAAGGGAGCCACGTGTCAATCCACTATTGCCTGATGAATCTCACCTGACTGGGCGTGACTTCCTGGTTGAGTTCAACCTTCACCGGGTACTGCGCGTAACAGATGTACCATGCCAGATTGAACGATTCTTGCTGCGATTCTGGGATGTCCATCCAGGTCCCGGGCTCTCGTGGCGGCCATCCAACCTCGGCCATACAGGCGTCAACAAGAGATGGAACTTCTTCAGGTGTGACCTCCCGGATCACTGGAACATCAGGAGGATCCTCAATTCTGGTTATCACTGCGATTCCCCGCAAATAGTCCTCGCGCGTTCGCTCCGTGACCTGCCACAATCCATCATCGTCGGGCGGACGGGATTCGTCGGCAGGATTCCCCGGCGGACTCGCTTCCGTGCCGATGACTGGCTCTGAGTTTGTTCCACCCGCACACGACGATGCGGACACGATGACTCCTAGGGACACGATCAATGCCACGGCGACCGTCAGCACCCTCGAGTTCGCTCGGGATCCAGTCCACCTCTCCTTCATCTGCCCATGATCCCATGTTCGTCGACACAGTCAGGACGGCAGGGCCGAGGTGGCTGCTGATGCCCGGATCTGCAGGTTCGAGATGAGCGTAGGTGTGGCTAAGAGGTTATTGGGCATTGAGCCATCCTCGCCGTGTGGCTTCGAGGGCTAACAGGAAGCGGGATCGCGTTCCAACTCGCTTTTCCAGTGCGCCGATGGTCCTGTTGACAGTGCTGGCAGAGAGGTGATTCGCTGAAGCGATCTCGTCCACCGAGAGCCCATGATGAAGGCCGTCAATGACACGCCGTTCGTAATCCGAGAGGTGTGAGGGATCAGGGTCCTTCGGATTCGTTAGCGGTTGAGACTCCTGCCATAGGCGTTCAAAGACCACGGACAACGTCTGCACAATTCCAGGCGAGGAATGGACCTCCCGGATTGATTGTCCCGTTGTAGTTGGCACGCCTAAATACGCATTTTGTCCATCGGCTATCACAAGGTGAACCGGGGTGAAGACGTGAGTTCGAATTTCCGAGGAATGGCCTTGGATACCAGTGGCATATTGTGCCACGCCAGTGTCTTCCTGCGCTTCCGATGGATACAGGAAGCGGAACCGAACCCCTCGTTTCATCACAAGGGTGTCCTCTGTGAGTCCTGCCTGGAGCATTTCAGGCTTTGGAATCGCAGGAAGGATGCAGTCGGCAGTCTTTGTTGCTCGAGCAAGTATCCCAGAGATAGTGTTGATACCGAGATCGGGAGTGTCATTCGGTTCGCGGTGCCCGCGGGTACTGTAATCGACGATAGTCCGAGCGGCGGCGCTTTGAAGAACACCAACGTCAGCACTGATGCGTTCAAGCAATGAATTCAGGGCAAAAGGAAATGCTGATTCGGGCGCAGATGCCCGAAATGACCCCGGAGCCACCGTGGATGGATGTATGAGGCCAATGGCTACAAGCCGAGTGAGGTGCTCCTCGATATCGGTGAGGTCCAACTGCCCGAGAGATTGGGCGATTGCAAGGGCATTGCATGATCCCAGGTCTACAACTGCATTGTAGACACTTGCCATGGCGCCGGGTGAGGAATCACGGTTGTGGTTCATGTCTGGACCTCCAAGGGGGGTGAAGTGTTTCTGTCATGACAGATGACAGCCATGGTGTTGTCTCGTTGTCTCCAGGATTCTTGCAGGATGATGGTGGGGACGCAAGCACCTTGAAAGGCTCACGATGCTCCGCCCTGCCATTCCCATCCAACCCCCTCTCCATCACTACCACCCACCCCATCACTGTCACCCTCACCGTCGCGGGCATCCACAATGCGCCGGGGACGCGCATTCATCTCCTACCGCCAGGCTAGGGTGCTGACATGAGCAGACGAGACCAATGGATGAGGCGGTTGGTCTTTGGCGTGGCCCTGATCCTAGTGGGTGTGGGTGCGTTTTGGGCCGGTCGGGTGACGCTCACACCAGCCGAACGGGTGGAGGTGGCGGCACCGGACCGGGTGACAACCCAGGTCACGGAGGCCACCATTGGGCGCTCGCTGACGTTCATGGTGTCCGTGACGCAACCGTTCCAATCTGTGGCCACCAACAGCCTTGAAGGCGTGGTCACGGAGGTGGCCGCCAACGGCACTGTGGAGTCTGGCGATGCACTGTTCACCGTGGCAGGCCAGCGCGTCACGGCCATCGAAGGCCAGATTCCCCTGTGGCGCCCGTTGGCGTTTGATGTTCATGGTGATATCCCGGCCATCCGCGGCGATGATGTGAAGCAGGTTCAAGAAGCCCTAGCCGCGTGGGGATTCTCCACCCCCACGGACGGGCGCTTTGCCCACGCCACCCACCTGGCCGTCAGGGCCTGGCAAACGGCAACGGACCAACCCGTCACGGGCGAAATCCCCCTGGGAACCGTTCTGGCAATCCCCACCCTGCCCGCAACAGTCCGCATGGGCGATCAACTGGTGGTGGGGGATAAAGTCAGCGGCGGCGAGCACGCGGTATTTGCCCTAGTGGGGGACCCGGAGTTTGCCCTGGTGCTCGGTACGGACCAGGCCAATTTGATTCCTGACGGAGCAGCCGTGGACGTGCGGTCAGGTGACTTCACCTGGCCCGCGCTGGTCACGGACCGAACCTTGGATGAGAACTCCATGATGGTGTTGTCCCTGACCGCCCCGGACGGCGGGTTGGTGTGCGGTGAGGACTGCGCCACGCTCGCCGGGACGGAACATTCCACATTGATGTCCACGGTGCATGTGGTTCCGCAGGAGTCCGGGCCGGGCGTGCCCGTAGCCGCCATCCGCACCAACCCACAAGGCGAAGCCTTCGTCGAATCCTCCACAGGCACACAGATCCCCGTGACCGTCCGCACCTCCGGTGACGGCATTGCTCTGGTTGAGGGCGTGGACATTGGCACCGAGATCCTGGTGGTAGGCAACGCTGCCGGTGCAGTGTCAGACGCCACCGTGTCAGATGCACCCATCCCTGATGCCACCATGCCCGACGACGAACCACCCACCCCCTCCACCGGTGAGGGTGAGCCAGGGGGCGAGGGTGAGTAAGGGGGCCGCGCCCTTGGCGGTGCGGGACTTGTGTTTTGCGTACCGCAAGGGTGCCGAGGAACTCTTTGGCGGGCTGTCCGTGGATTTCACACCGGGAACCGTCACGGCGCTGACCGGACCGTCGGGATGCGGGAAGTCCACGCTGCTCTACATCCTGGGGTTGATGCTCACCCCCACGGCGGGGGAGGTGCTTGTGGAAGGAGCGCGCGTTGACAACCTGCCGGACGCCGAGCGGTCCTGGATTCGCGGTTCGCGCCTGGGGTTCATTTTCCAGGATGCGGCGCTGGACCCCACGCGGAGCATTGTGGACTCGGTAATTGAACCCGCCCTCTACGCTGGGGCCTGGCGACGGGACATGCTGGCTCCGGCACGCGCCCTGCTCGAGGAGCTGGGCGTGGGCGAGCGTGTGGACCACAAGCCGGGTCAGATCAGTGGTGGCCAAGCGCAACGGGTGGCCATCGCGCGAGCCCTCCTCACCTCCCCGCCGGTGATCTTGGCGGACGAACCCACCGGCAACCTTGATGCCAGCAACACCACGGTGGTGCTGGACGCTCTGCATCACGCGGCGCGCCGGGGGCACTTGGTGGTGATTGCCACCCATGATCCGGCCGTGCTGGAGCGCTCGGACGCGGTGGTGGAATTGTGAGCATGACCAGAGGCGTGAGAGCGGTGACCTCATGAGGTGGCGTGAACTCCTGAGCGAGGCGTGGCGTTCGGCACGCTCGGCTTTGGTGGCCACGGTCATGGTGGCCATTGTTGTCAGCGCCATGTGTGCCACCACGGGGCTCACGGTGGGGCGCGCCATCGCCGCGCAATCGCAGATTGAGGCGCGGTTGGAAGAGGCAGGATCCCGCAGTCTGACCGTGACGGACGCTCGCGGTGGAGGTTTCCTCACCTCCAGCATCATTGATCAGATCAACGCGTTCAGCATTGTGGAACGCGCCGTGGGCGTAACCGCCGCCTTTGACTCCGTGAACACGGCCATTGGGTTGGGCGGGACGGGTGTGCCCACGTGGTTCGTCGTCGGGGATATGGCCGATGCCATCACCCTCACGTGGGGACGATGGCCCGAACCGGGTGAAGCGCTCGCCTCGGCCGAAGCCGTGCAGGCGTTGGGGTTGGAGGTGCCGGTGGGCAGCGTGGTGCAGGCAACGCATCATCCCGGCCCCGGCATCCCGATTGTGGGGTCCTTCACGGCGCGGGAACCTCTCACGCACCTCAACGCGGGGGTGGTGGGGCGCGCACCGCAGGGGACGGTGGCTCACCGGGTGGACGTGCTTGCTGATTCGTCGTCGAACGCGGTACTCCTGACCAGCGCAACAGTCCACCTGCTGAACCGTGCCGATCCACAGGATCTGTCTATTGATGCGCCCACATCCCTGGCCCAGATAGAGACGGAAGTGTTGGGGGATCTGGCCGATTTCAATCAGGGCCTGGTGGTGTTGGTGCTCGTTGCCGGTGCGGTGTTGGTGTCCGTGGTGACCTTTGCGGACACGCTGGTGAGGCGGAGCGAGTTAGGCCGACGACGAGCGCTCGGCGCGCAGCGGTGGGCGGTGGTGTCCTTGCTGGTGATCCGGTCCGCGATTGGCGGACTGGTGGGGGTGGCTCTCGGCACCGTGATCGCTTCTGCGGTGAACGTGATGGCCGGGGTTCACCCTGATCCCGCGTTCACCGTGGCCACCGGGGTGATGGCGCTGGCCGTGACGGTGGTGGCCTCCTGCATTCCCGCCACTGTGGCTGCGCATCAGGATCCCGTGCAGGTGCTGCGGACGCCGTAGAGCCGCTGAGGACTGGGGTGGTTCCCGCCCAGGACAAACTCGCCCTGGATAAACCCGCTCTGAACAAACCCGCTCAGTGCGTCCTGTCGCTAACAAAAACCTTGACGCTCAGGGCGGCCAAGTCTGCCTCTTCCAACTGGGTTTCCCGCCCGGGCGGCATGTCCGGAGTCTCCCATGTGGAGGACCACCGCAGTTGCCACGGATCAGCGGAATCTAACGGTTCCGGCAGGATGACGGACACCTTGCTCAGCGTGCCGTTGATGATGAGCAGCACGTCCGAGTGGTCCGAGGTGGGGCCGGGGCGGAGCATTTGGACGATGCGCCTGGACGGCTCGTCCCACGCAGCGCGGTCCATGAGTTTGCCCTTTTCCGTGTACCACAGGAGGTCATTGAACCGTTCGCCCGGACGCGGCGTTCCCAAATAAAACGAGTCCGCTCGCAGTGCCGCGTAGGTGTGCCGCAGTTTAATCAGGAACTTGGCGGTTTCCAGGAAGTTCAGTTCATCCTCGCCGTGGTTCCAGTGGACCCAGGAGATGGGCGAGTCCTGCGCGTAGGCGTTGTTGTTGCCCTCTTGGGTGCGGCCAAACTCGTCGCCCGCCAAAATCATGGGCGTACCAGCCGCCAACAACAGAGCCGCCAGCAGGTTCCGTTGGGAGCGGCGCCTGTCCTTCAGCACCTGTTCCCAGGAGGCGTCCGGCTTGTCCACCACGTCCAGGCGCCCCTCCTTCCCGTGGTTCCACGAGAGGTTGTTGGAGGTGCCGTCCCGGTTGTCCTCACCGTTGGCCCAGTTGTGCTTGGTGTTGTAACTGACCAGGTCAGCCATGGTGAAACCGTCATGGGCAGTGACATAGTTGATGGAGGCCACGGGTCCGCGCTGCAACGGCGGGTCCGAGTGCCCAAACAGGTCAGCCGAGCCGGACATGCGCGTGGTGAGTTCCCTGATCCCTTCCATGGGGCGGCCGTGCAGACCACCCGCCACGGATGCCAACCAGAATCCTCGGATGGCATCACGGAAGCGGTCATTCCACTCGGCCATGGGGGAGGGGAAGGAGCCCGTTTGCCACCCGCCAGGACCCACGTCCCAGGGTTCGGCAATGAGCTTCAAGTTGTTCAGTACGGGGTCCGTTTGCAGGGCCACCAGGAACGGATGGTCCGGCTCAAACCCGTAGGTTCCACGCCCCATGGTCACCGCCAGGTCAAAGCGGAAACCGTCCACTCCCACGTCCTGCGCCCAGTAGCGTAGGGAGTCCAGCGCCATCTGAACCACGCGCACTCGTCGATAATCAAGCGAATTGCCCGTACCGGTCACGTCCGCAATATTGGGCGGAGTGTTGCCGTCATGGAGGTAATACAGGGTGTTATCCAGGCCGCGCCAGGAGACGTGGAGTTGGTCCGCGCCACCCTCGCAGGTGTGGTTGTACACCACGTCCAGGATGACCTCAATATTGTTGGCGTGGAGGATCTGGACCATGCCGCGGACCTCGTCCAGCACGGCTTCTGGTCCGCTGGCCTGCGCCGCCGCCGTGGCGTAGCGCGGTTCCGGCGCAAAGAATCCCAGCGTGGAATAGCCCCAGAAGTTACTCAGCCCATGGGCATCGAGCCGAGGCTCGGACACGCCAAAGTGAATGGGAAGCAACTCCAGGGACGTGACGCCCAGTTCCTTCAGGTGCCTGATGGTGGCCGGGTGCGCCATGCCCGCGTAGGTGCCGCGTAGTTCCGGCGGAAGTTCCTCGTTCAGCAGCGTGAAGCCGCGCACGTGAACCTCGTAAATCACGGTGTCTGACCAGGGGATTCGTGGCCGGGTCAGGCTTGCCGGGCCGGTCCAGTTGGGCATCACCACGGAGTGCGGCACGTACGGCATGGAATCAATGGTGTCCATGTCCCCGTGAACCTCGCCCACCCACCATCGGGCATCCGGACCCTCAGCGCCGCGCTGCATCGCCACGGATCCAATGGTTTCCGGGCCATACGTGAGGTCCCCAATGATGCCTTTGGCGTACGGGTCCACCAGGAGTTTGTGCGGGTTGTGGCGGTAACCCTGCATGGGGTCCCACGGGCCGTACACCCTGAACCCGTAGCGCTGACCAGGCTTGACGTCCGGCACAAAGCCGTACCACGCGCCATACGTGGGGCCGTGCAACTCGTGCCGTCGTTCGGAATAGCGGTCCGGATGGTTGTGCGGTAACTCGGGCCGCACCACGTCAATCAGGCAGATTTCCACAGCAGTGGCATGGCTGGCCACCACGGCAACATCAATGCCCTCAGCGTTGGCAAACACACCCAGGGGTGGTACGTGAGAGCGGTTTCGCGTCTTGCGTGCGAGCGGCCTCACCTTGGGTCTTGGCGGTGCCGCGCTCTCAGAACGAGCGGCTTGCATGACGCCGATTCTCCCATGAGATCGTTCAGTGTTATGCCGTTGGCGTGCTGGACACGTCTGCACGGGTACTCTGTGACGTGTGCGTGTGTTAGTCCTTGTGAAATACGTCCCGGAAATCACTTCTGACAGGGTGATGGACTCCGGGCGCCTTGTCCGTGATCCCGCTGTTGGTTTGATGAATGAACTCGACGAGCATGCCGTGGAAGCCGCGTTGCAACTCGTTGAAGCGTTGCCTGATGAGGACGCGCGGGAATCGTCGCAGATCATTGCGTTGACCGTGGCGCCAAGCACGGGTGACATGGCCATCAAGAAGGCGTATCAAATGGGTGCCGAGCGCGGGATTCGCGTCACGGATGACGCATTTGCGGGCCTTGATTATCACGGAACGGCGGCTGTTCTTGCCGCTGCTGTACGACGATTGGGCTCCGACGACGAAGGCCCCATTGACGTGGTGCTCTGCGGCTTGACCGCGTTGGATGGTTTGGGCTCCGTGATCCCCGCCATGCTGGCCGAGGAGTTGGGTTGGCCGCAATTGACGCACTCGCGCGCGGTGGCGTTGGGTGCCGATGGGCGCTCACTGAACACCACGCGGGAAACGGAAGAATCCGTGGAGGAGCTGACCGCGCCGCTGCCTGCTGTGGTGTCCGTGACGGATGCTGCCAATGAGCCACGAATGCCCAACTTCAAGCGCATCATGGCTGCGCGCACCAAGGCCGTGGAGGAGTGGAGCGCTGCGGATGTGGAGCCGTTCCTGGAGGACTTTGCGCCGCGTGTGTCCGTGGTGGACGCTGCGGTACACCCGCCGCGCGTGGCCGGTGACGTGGTGGTGGACCGAGGCGAGGGCGGCACAGTGCTGGCCAATTATCTGATTGAAAAGGGACTGGTGTAATGACGCAACCAACCATTTTGCTGGCTCTGCCCAGTGCGCACGCGCGGGTGGACGAGGTTCGGAACTCTTCTTTGGAACTGATCACTCTGGCGCGGAGTTTGGGCCGCGTGGACGTGGTGACCATGGGCGCGCCGAGTACCGAGGTGCTGGCGTTGCTGGGGTTGTACGACGTGGAAGCGGTGCATCAGGCGGCATTGCCTACGGCTGTGCCCGAGGAACAGCAGCGCGTGACCTCCAACTTGGCCGCCGTGATGGTGGCCGCAGCGCGCAAGGTGCATGCGGACGTGCTGCTGCTCCCTAATGGCTTTGCGTTCAAGGAGATTGGCGCCGTGGCCGCGTTGCGGTTGAAGGCCGGTTTGGTGACGGACGCCGCCGGGGTGCGTTGGGACGCTCCCGGGGTGTTGCACGTGGCCAAGCGCGTGTTTGGCGGGACATGGGACACCGTGGCCGAGGTACGGACTGACCCCGCCGTGGTGACCGTTCAGGCCAATACGGTGGTTGCTGAGCCTGTGGGGGTTGGTGTTGGTGGTGTTGGCGTGGGTGCTGGTGGGGCCGGGATACCGCGGGTAGAAGCCTTGCTGGTGGACCTGCCTCCCTGCGCGGTGACCGTGAAATCACGCGAGGTTTCCCGGAAGGACGAGGGACGCCCTGACCTGGAAGAAGCCTCCGTGGTGGTGGCCGGGGGTCGAGGTGTCAACGGTGACTTTGGTCCCGTGGAAGAGTTAGCGGACGTGCTGGGCGGCGCCGTGGGAGCCACCCGAGACGCCGTGTTTGAAGGCTGGTTTGACCGGTACATTGGGCAAACGGGCGTGACGGTAGCACCAGCCGTGTATGTGGCCGCCGGGATTTCCGGAATGCCGCACCACGTGTCCGGCATCACCGGTTCTGGCCAGATTCTTGCCGTGAACAATGACTCAGACGCCCCCATCTTTGAGATGAGCGACTTTGGCGTGGTGGGGGATCTGGCTGCGGTGCTGCCCCAGGCTGCCGAGACTATTCGCGCGTGGCGCGCCGGCCGGGAGGGCTGAGCGGGACGGCTGAGCTGGACGGCTGAGCTGGGGTTGGGCGGCGAACCCGGACTCGCTGGCGTGAAATCAGCCATGTGATGGCTACGGATGAGGCCGTTGGGCCATTCATATCCTGACCCTGTGGGATAGTTCCACCCCAGCCCCATTACGGGTGAACACAGACACGGGGAAAGGAGTGCGCCCATGGAAATGTTATTCATGGTGGTGGGCGGCGTTGGCCTGGTACTGCTGATCCTCTCTTCCGTGTTCAGCGGAATTCTTGACTTCCTGGATGTGGGCCTTGATGCCGTAGGTGGGTATTCTTCGGCTGCCATTGGGGTGGCCCTGACCGTCTTTGGTGCCGCTGGAGTGTTGGCTCACGGTGCGGTGGCGGCTCCCTGGTTGGCACTCGTGATAGCCCTGGTCAGCGCCTTTGGCTTGGCGAGCGTGGCCCAATGGGCCATCAACAAAGTGGCGGCTAAGGACCTGGGACGCGTGGACCACAACCTGGTGGGCACCGTAGGAACCGTGACGTCCACCATTCGCAACGGCTTGGGCGAGGTTCGCCTGGATGACCTGCGCGAGAATGAAACACGGTTGGCCCGCGCAGATGTCCCCATGGCGGTGGGTACGCGCGTAGTGGTGCGCACCCATGATGGGATTCGCGTGAGCGTGATTCCGCTGGAGCCGGATGCGGTGACACCTGGCGCTGTGCCTGCGGAGCCGGACGTTTCGAAGGTTCACCAATTGAACCCGGATGCCGTGAAGCCTGACGTTCCCGCCAGCGCGCCTGGACCTTCTGCCAGTGCGCCCGCACTAACGGCCAGCGTGCCTGAACTCACAGCCAGCGCACCCGTGCCCTCCATCCCCGGGCTCACCGCCCCTATGACCGCGGATGCCACGGACGCCACGTCTACGGCGGCATCCCCAGAACCCCAACCCTCGTCGTTGCCTGCGCCGCAGGCTCCCAAGGAAGGAAACCTGTCCGTATGAATGCCGAAATGCCCGTTCTTGTGATCGTGATTGCGGTGGTAGCCGTGGCCTGGTTCATTGCCAGCCGCGTGCGCACCGTTGCCCCCAACCAGGCTCTGGTGGTGGTAGGCCGTGGAGCCGGGCGTAAGTCCGAGGACATGACCGAAGGCCAGAAGGTTATTGTGGGTGGCCGCACCTTTGTGTGGCCCATCCTGCAGAAGGCGTACCCGCTCTCCCTGGAGCAGCGCCAAGTGAACCTGGCCATTGACGCCGTGGATGAGAACTTCGTTCCCGTATCCCTGCGTGCTTCCGTGTTGTTCAAGGTCCGTGGCGACGAATCCTCGGTACGCCGCGCCTCACAGCGATTCCTCTCCCAACAGGCTGACCTGGAAACCCCGTTGTCCCAGGCTTTTGAAGGCGCGCTGCGTCCCATTATCGGTTCCATGACCGTGAAGTCCCTCATCTCGGATCGTCAAACCTTGCATGAGAAGGTCACCGAGGCTGTGAAGGATGACCTGGCCGAGCAGGGTTTCCAGATTGACCTCATCAAGATCTCCGAAATCACCACGCCAGGCACCACCTACCTCCAGGACCTTGGCCGCGCCGAGGCTGCCCAGGCCGCTCAGAACGCCGCCGTGGCCGAAGCCCGCGCCCGTCTGATTGCCGAGACCGAGCAGATCAACACCGCCGAGGCCATTGCCGTGCGTGAGCGTGATCTCGCTCTGAAGCAGGCTGACATCCAGGTAGAAACGGATGCCGCTCGCGCCAAGGCTGAGGCTGCGGGGCGTCTCGCCTCCGCAGACCAGGACCGTCAGATTGCTGTGGAAGAGCAGAAAGCGCTGGTGGAGAAGGCCCGCGCCACCGATGCCCAGTTGGACGTGGATGTTCGCCGTCCTGCTGAAGCCTCCAAGTATGCCGCTGTCCAGCAAGCCGAGGCCGACCGTGACGCCGCCAACGCCGCTGCTGAGGCTGACGCCTTCCGGCGCATGAAGGTGGCCGAGGCCAACCAGAAGGCCGCCGAGGCCGATGCACAAGCCAAGCGCGCCGAAGGTGAAGCCTTGGCCGCCGTGCGTCGCGCTGCTGGTGAGGCCGAGGCCTACGCCATTGAGGCCGAAGGTCTGGCCAAGGCTCGCGCTCAGGAAGAGCAAGCCAAGGCCCTGTCCGAGCACGGCCAGGCCGTGCTGATGCAGCAGTTGATTGCTGCCTTGCCGGGTGTGGTGGAAGCCGCCGCTAAGCCGATGGGTGACATTGACAACCTCACCGTGGTGTCCACGGACGGCGCTTCGGCACTGACCCGAACCGTGAGCCAAACAGTGGCCGAAGGCTCCGGGTTGCTCGGTGCCGTGGCCCCCAACCTGGACCTGTCCGGGTTGCTAACCAAGTTGCTCGGCGGGGGAGTCAATGGCGGCACCGCCTCTGATGACGCCGGAGCCTCTGCTACCTCGCCTGCCAATGCGCCCGCCAAGGCTGGAGCACCTGCAACAACCCCCAACGCCGCAGAACAGGCCCTGGCCAACCTGAAGTAGCGCTAGGCGCGGGTGACTCTGGGCACAGTAGCGCTGTGGACTATGCCCCACGTGGCGGCAGGCCACTGCCCGTCGTGCCACCAGGAAAGCCACGGCCTGCCTGAACTCACGGCCACGCCGTAGAATTCCTGGTGTGAGTGTGTATCTGGACCACGCGTCTACGTCGCCCATGAGCATGGCTGCGTTGGAGGCATTCTGCGAGCAATCGCGGAAAACGGGGAATGCGTCCTCCCTGCACGCTCCCGGCCGGGCGGCTCGGCGCGTGGTGGAAGAAGCACGCGAGTCCCTGGCGCACAGTCTGGATGCCCGGCCCTCCGAGGTGATCTTCACCTCGGGCGGCACGGAGGCAGACAACCTGGCCATCAAGGGGATGTTTTGGGGACGTCGCGCGCAGAAGCCGGGATGCAATCGCGTTCTGATTTCCTCCATTGAGCATCACGCCGTGATGGACCCCGCGTTCTGGCTGGCTGAGTACGAGGGTGCCTCCATCGTCCAACTCTCGGTGGATTCCACCGGTGTGGTGGACTTGGGTGCGCTGGCTGAGGAACTGGCTGCGCACAAGGATTCCATTGCGCTGGTGAGCGTGATGTGGGCCAATAACGAGGTGGGGACCATTGAACCCGTGCGAGAGGTTGCGCGGTTAGCCCACCGCTACGGCGTGCCCTTCCACACGGATGCGGTGCAGGCCGTGGGTCAGATTCCTGTAAGTTTCGCCCAGTCTGGGGCTGATGCGCTGACCCTCACCGGGCACAAACTCGGAGGCCCCGTGGGTGTGGGGGCGCTGCTCGCCACGCGCGACCTCGCCATTGAGGCAGTCCAGCACGGTGGAGGACAGGAGCGTGGGATTCGCTCGGGCACCTTGGATACCCCCGGGATTCGTGCCTTTGCCGTGGCCGTTGCTGAAGCCGTGGCCAACCAGGAGGCGCATGCCGCCCGCATGGCATCTCTGCGCGATCAACTCATCGCAGGAATCCGAGCCGCCGTGCCGGACGCCATCCTCCGCGGCCCCGAACCAGCACGCGCGGGGGTTTCGACCGTCGGCGCTGTCGCGCCTGGCTCAACCGCCCGAGAGTTGGCCGCCGAACCTAGTTCAACCGCCCGAGTGGTGGCTGTCGCGCCTGGCTCAACCGCCCGAGAGATGGCTGCCGAGCCTAACCACGCCCTACCCGTCATTCTGCGCGGAGGCCACGGGCCGGAGTCGCAGAATCTCGCAGACGCCAACACCGGGCGGTTGAGCCAGCACCGTGAGGTGCGTCGGTCGAAACCCCCGGTGCCCGATCCCGCCATCACGCGCATTCCCGGCAACGTCCACTTCACGTTCCCGGGGTGCGAGGGCGATTCCCTCATCTACCTCCTGGACGCCGCCGGAATCGCTGCGTCCACGGGTTCTGCGTGTACTGCGGGCATCCCGCAGCCGAGCCACGTTTTGCTCGCCATGGGCGTTCCCGAGGACGAGGCTCGCGGCGCCCTGCGTTTCACTCTCGGCGAGGCCACCACAGAATCAGACGTCACCGCAGTGATTCAGGCCATCCCCGCCATCGTCGAACGCGCCCGCCTCGCCGGCCTAGCCGGAAGCAGGCAATAACCAGGTAGGCCGAATCCGTGGGATACGCGGTTGTGAAATAACTACATCACGGAACCACTTTGTGGCAGCAGCGCAGAGGGTGGTGCCGAGGGGGCTGGACTCGCACTGGTTTATCGGTTCCACATGGGACCCGCAGGGCAGACTATTTCGCCGGGGCTCAGCGTCCAGCCTTTAGCCCGCGCTTCGGCCCGCCACCCTCGCTCCATCTGGCAAGCAGTGTCCCAGAATATCTCCTGAGAGACACGTTCCCAGCGTCCATCGTAAACACCAGTTCTTGGATTCACAATGAAGAGTTGACCGTTAACCACGTCCATGGTGAATGGGTGTGCCTCAAGGCACTGTGGAAGCCACAATGACCTTTCGGGAGACCAACAAGCGACAGTCTTGCTGAAACCGCCGAATTCCCCTGCGAACTCAACGGTTCCGTCCGGGTGGAACGCTTTGACGGAACCACTGTCAACGTTTTGCCAATATCCCACAGCAGGGTGGGCGCGGGCATCCATAGCGCCGGTGTTCTGTTGCGCGGCGATGCCGACGGTGACTCCGGCCAGAGTGAGGACGGTTGCGGCGGCGATGACAACGCTGATGCGCTTTGCTGTCAAGAACTGACGGAGTTTTTCAACGTAGGCGTGAACGCGAGAAGCGATGGCCGGGTCTAGCCAGCCGTCATTGGTGACCGGCGCTGGTTCAGCGCTCGTCGAGTCAGTGAACTGAGAGTACGTGGGGTAGGTGTTCATGGGTTGCTCCGTATACGGGTTCAAAGGTGGCATCAAGGGTGGTATCAGGGGAGACAGGCAGTGGCCCGGAATCCGTAGGCACTCCGGGCCACTTGCTGTGATGGGGAGATGTCCCTACCAGTGGCGGTAGCCGCCGTCCTGGCACCACAGGCGGATTTGCTCGAGAGTTTTTCTGGCTGCACCCTCGCCACCAAGGCGGCCAATGTTGCCCCAGAACTCACTGTGGAGAGTTAGTGCGGCGCGCTGCCTGGGATCGCTCTGACCCCAGCGGAAGAAGGCCACGTCATTGCCTTTAGACATGTCGTCTACGGTGTCAAAGAGTTCTGTCACGCACCGCGCAATGTCAGCACGCTGAACCCTGTCATTGGCACGCTGACGTTCGTCTTCGCCAATCTGCATCGAGACGTCAACGAACCTGTCTTCTGTGATCGGTTTCCACAGGAAACCGATGTGGAAGTCATGGGGGTCATTGTGGGGACGGATGTAGAGACCGTCCGCATTCAGATCCAGGTACTGCCTGGTGAGGTCAGGCTGTGCGCAGTTCCACATGGTCATCGAACCGGCATCCCAGCAGAAGAGGTCGGTTGTCTGACCGGTGTTATGCGAAACATCGCTAATCCAGCCCCAGGATGAGAAGTACCGCACCTCGCCATCAGCATTCATCCAGAACCCCTCCACGTCACTGGAGTTGTCCTGCACAGCGAAACCCACAGTGACACCGGCAACGGCGAGAGCTACGGCGCCAGCAACAACCACGCGGAGGCGTTTGGCGGCAAAGAATCGGCGTACGCGCGAGGCCACCTCTTTGGCCTTGCCGAGTACCTGTGAGGGTGAGGTCATCACCGCAGGGTCCATGGGCACAGCGTTGATCGTCGTAGATGGGGCAGCGGGGGAGGGACAAGCGCCGCCGGGTTGAACTCCAGCCAAATCCACGTCATCAAAACCCCGGAAGGACCACAGGGCGTGATCGAGGTCTCGGAGGTCCCAGCCGCGCTGTTGAGCGGCGGTCACCACTACGTCATGAAGGTACTCGTAGTGGGTGTTGGCAATTCCGGCAGCAGCGGTCACGGCTTCGATGCGAGAGTCCACGGCGGTGTTGGAGAGTCCGGCGAGGATGTCAAAGTAGTCCATCGTTTTGGGGCCAACGTTATGGATGGTCCGCAGCGCATTGCGCACCTCCGTGCGGCGCGGCTCCACGGACAGTGCACCGCGAAGGTCTTCAACCGTGTTGATCTGCAAGCTGAGGAGGGCCTCAGCCGTGGCACGCATTTGCGTGAGCCGATCCTCGCCGTTCCAGTCAGCCATCTCAGCGAGATCGCCCGCAGCAACGTGGTTTAGGAAGCCACGGGCGGTGGAGGCATCGGGCCATTCTGCTGCGACGCGCTGCACTCTCGGGAGCACGGTGGCGTCATATTTCTGCCTGCGTTGCAACGCAGAATCGACGACGATGGCACCCAGATGATCCCAGCCGCGAGGGGCCGGAGTGGGGACAATGGCGTTTTCATCGATGTACGTGAGCAGACGCTCGGCATCGAATTGGATGGGGTTGTTCATAAGTCACTCTTTCGGTAGTGAAAGCCACGGCCACTGGAATCATTTCAGCGCCATGTGAAAGCAACCGGAAAATTACCCC
>JAIRQO010000009.1 GCA_031256435.1 Cellulomonadaceae bacterium | reverse complement strand
TGCCTTTCCACGTTGTCATTGCCATAGTGGCAGGGGCTAGAGTGGCCAGCGCTTGGCTGATGGTGGTCTTGCCAGAGCCGTTAGGGCCATATATGTAGTTCACCTTGGTGAGGTCCTGTAGAGCAGCGTTAGCGCCGAAGCAGGGTAGACCAGACAGGTAGATGTCAGTGAGCATAATTCCTTTCGGGGGTAGTGTCAGATGTTCGTCGTGTTTATCTCGAAGGTGCGGAGGTAGTCGGCGTATAGACGCGTCGTCGGGATCGACGGGTCAAGGGCGGCCACGATAGATTGATACTCGACCAAGGAGTCGGTCACAACGAAGATGTGACGCAGGTCGTCGCGTTGCGCGGACGCCCAGACAAATGCGGACCAGTTGGCTGTGTCGAAGACGATGCCATAGGCAGCCTCGGGCGGAAGGGACCAGCCTTGGCCATCGTCTATTTCGTCGATACAGGCGCCAGTTGCGCCTGCCTTTAGCCACAGCAATGGGGCAACTGCTGCGAAGTTCATGCCGAGAGAAATGAGGCCCGGGTCCTCGTAGGTGAGGTCGAAGAACTCGACGTTCTCGGCAAAACCCTGACTGTAGTCACTGCCGTCTTCGCGGACACCGGTCACAATGGTTTCGACACGCGGTCGGGTCACTCGCCGGTAGATGCCGTGCGCCTCCCAGTCGGCGTCGCCTGGGCGCAGGCCATCCTTGAGCAGACGCTTCGCGGTGGCCTGGTCTACCTCGTTGTTCGTGACGATGATGGACTGGCGGCGGCCACCGTCGGCGGCGTTGAGACTCATCACCGCGTGTGCCGTCGAGCCGGAGCCAGCGAAGAAATCTAGGACGACGGCGTGCTGGCTGCGCGAAGTGACAACGTCAATCCAGCGGGCTAGGACTGTCTCGTCCTTTGGGTACAGAAATCTTGATTCACCGAACGTGTCTTCAAGCCGCTTTGAGGCTGGCATGCGCGGCTGTCGCAGAGTCGGGTAGGGCACCTGGAAGCTCTGCTCGGTTAGGTAGCGCTTCTGGCGCGGCGCAGTGGATTCATCTGGGCCGAAGAGCACGCGGCCATCCGCCACCATCTCGGCCATCCGATCTGGGGTCACCCGCCAGCCGTTTGGGTGCATCTTTACCGGCAGTCCAGTGGTGGGGTGCAATACGTCGTATTGCAGGTTTGGGCGAGGCGACGGCTGGGCCATGTTGTCGGCTTGGAATACGCGCCCTTCGTTGTCGATCTGGTCATAGCGGAACACGGCGGGCTCGAGAGTGTCCTTTAGCTTACGGAGTGCGGCCCGATAAAGCCTGGTGGCCTCGACCGGGTCCCGGTTGGACTGAGTCCATGCGGTCCTCGCAGCCTCCACTGCTAGGTCAAGTCCGGGCTTTGGTTCCTTCCACTGTATGTCAGCGTCGATCAACCGGTTCTGGTTCCTGGAGTAGATCAGCATGTAGTCGGTGCCGCCTGCGGTGAACCGCGCGTTGTTCTTTCCAGACCCCTGCCAGGTGATGTTGGCGAGGAAGTTGTCCGCGCCAAACACTTCGTCCAGCAGCAGTCGCAGCCGGGCGTGTTCGTTGTCGTCGATGGCCACGATGATCACGCCGGTGGGCTTCAGCAAGTCGCGGGCAAGTATCAACCGCTTCTCCATGAAGGACAGCCACTTTGAGTGGCGGTAGGGATCGGTTCCGTCGACGTAGTTGTCGTTGTAGGCGAAGTCGCCGCCGGTGTTGTAGGGCGGGTCGATGTAGATGACGTCGATTGCCTCGCGGTGGGTGAACTGCAGCGTCTCCAGTGCGTGGTAGTTCTCGGCGTTGATGACCGTGTGAAATGGTTTGTCGCCACCGCGCTCTATTCGTCCCGTCGAGCGCAGGCCTGGGTAAATGGAATCGCCGAACTCGCGAGTTGCGACGAGCCTGTCGCGCTCGACCTCACGGGCGTCGCCATCGTTGTCAAGCAGCATGACTGCGCCATCAGACCCAATCTCCTTTACGGTCCAGACTCCGCTGCCGTCGAAGTGTGTTGGGTCCGGGCGGACTCCTTCAGGGGTCTCGTCCATGATTAGGACCTTTTCGCCAGCGCGAACCTCGAAGTCGGGCAGGGCGATGGTCTCTGGCAGGTGCCGGTCAAACACAAGACCGACGCGACGATACTTGGTGACACGGTCGTACTCTGCGCGCAGGGCGTCGCGGAGACGGTCGTCCTTAATGGAGGCGATGAGGTTGTCGATGTGTGCCATGTCAGTACCTCGCTCCCAGGCCGCGGAACAGTTCGATCGACTCAGAGCCATTAAAGGTCTGGATTGCTACTCGCTGGATCGGGTCGAGATGGTTGATCATGAGGTACTCGTCGTCGACGAGGGCGATCGACTGGATGCGGTGGAAAGCCAAGCCGTGCTTGCTGGCGTATTCAGCGATACCCTTGAGTTTGGCAACAGCGTCGGCAAGGTGGGTGCCGTGGGGGTCAATGATGCTCGCGCGAGGCTGGCCGTCTACAGCGTCGATGAAGATGAAGTCTGGGTAGCAGCCGGAGACACCTCCAGTCGAAGTGTAAGGGATCGCGAGTGCTCCACGGCCGAAGGACGGGTTACGATACCAGGCGATGCCGCCTTGGTTGAGTTCGGTCTTGAGAACGTGTGCCTCCCAGCCTCTGAAATCCTCGCGATAGATACCGTGTTCGTCAGCGATGACGTGCCTCTTCCACGGCAGCCCAGTTCCGGCACCTTGCTTGTGGGAAGGTATCGTGATCGTAGTTTCAAGGGGCCGGTCGGCCTCGCGCTTGATCCGGTCGAACGGTTCCTGTGCTTGATCGGGGAGACGTGAGATGGCGCCGCCATAGTCGCGGAACCATTTGGCGATGATTGTGGCGGCGCGGGAGTTGATGTCGTTTGCCAAGGATGGGTCGCCGGAAACTGCGAGCGTGGTCAGTTGAGCGGTGCGCAGGTCCAGTCCACCGGAGTTCACGAGCCAGTGGATGTAAGTGTTCACGAGGCCTTGTGGCATACACTTTCCGGAACGACTCAGCAGGATCTGAACGCCCCTGGAGTCCAGAACCAACGTTGACGACCTTTCGGGCAGTGATGGCGAGTCAGGGTCTGCGAATGCGATCTTGCGTTCGTATAACTTCGTCTGGCCAGCCTTGTCCACTCGGTCAGGCAGGGTTCCGTCTTCGATCCAGAGTTGGCGGCGTTCATCGATCACGGAGCGGAGTGCAGTTTTCGCCTTTGCCGGGGCTTGGTGATCAATGGGCGGGGACCCGCTCGGACCCGCCAGCTCCATGGCGAATTTGTACAGCCTCTCGACTTGGGATCGTGTGCTGCGCTGCGGGATCGTGTAGGACGGAAGTGACTCGATCAAGCGGAATATATCGTCCGCGGAGGTCTTAGTGAGTGAGGCGAGTGCGGTGGCGTGAGCGTCGAAAATCGTCTCGTCGTCGGACCCACTGGCCAAGGTTGCGACCGGTGTGCCCAAGCGCGATGGCGTTGTTACGGCGTTGCCTAATGCCGAAACCCCGGGTTCGGAGTAATGAATCGGTTCAGCTAGGATGAACGGTTGACCGCTCGATGTAGGCATCGGCTCCGTCGGGGTGTCCGCTGACGTTGCGTGGTGCACTGGGGCTGAGTGTGACGCGGCTGGGCCAAGCGTTCGCGCCCGCTCGGTCTGGAATTCAAGTAGCACCGAGTTCCGGGACAGTTCGACTGCGTCGAGGATAATCGCGGTTCCACCGGCCAGGGTCTCCTCGTCGCCGAGTCTGAAGCGATCGGCGATGGCGGTCACCGCATCGGCGTCAAAGTGCGGCAGGATGCAGTGAACAGCGTTGAGATCCTGATCCGTGTTGATCCTACGAGCCAGAGGCGTGCGGACCATGCGGCCCATGACCTGGGTGATGACGTCGAGGTCCTTGGCGACGCGAAGGGATAGTAGAACTTCTGCGCGTGGGCAGTCCCAACCGGTCGTGATGGCGGTCTTGCAGAGCACAACGCGGACGTCCAGGCGATCCTGGATGTCTTCGGGTGGGCACCACGGGATTTTCCAGGAGTGGGCGTCAACGAGTCCGTGTTCGGCGAACGTGTGAACGATATTCTCCGGGCGCAGGCTAGGCCATTCCTCCAGAACGGTGGAGAGTAGTGTGCCCAACTCGAGTGGGGAGGGCTTGTCGGCCACCTGAATGACGAGCACAGGTTTGACGTCAGGGGCACCAGTGGCCGTTGTGTACTCTGCCCACTTGCGGTCGTAGTTGCGGATGCGCTCTACTGCGAAGCGGACTAATGCCGACTCGGCCGCATTCACGCCTTGGGTGTGGCCGAGAACGATTTGGTCCTTAAGCAGCCCTGAAGCGCGAACATCTTCGACTTTGACCGAGTGCTGCCTCGTGGTGCGCCCTAGCGCGCTCATACCCGCCAGGAACCGGCGAGGGGTGGCCGAGATACCCCAGACGAGCGGGGCAGCGGGGCGGTTGGTAACTCCACCGCCGATAATTTGGTTGACGATGGTGTCTCGCTGGCGACTACTAGAAGCCGTCGGGGATGTGCCACGGTGTGCCTCGTCGACCACGACTACGAACTGACCAGGCCGTTGGTCAACGGTGTTGGCGATCGTCTCCCAGAGAGAGTAGTGACGGCCGTCTTCGCGCGAGCGGGACAGAGTGGCTTTGACGCCGAGCTTCTGGATGTTCAGGAAGTAGATGAACCCGGGGTCGAACGTTTCGGCGTCGAAGTCGTTCTCGATCACCATCATGCGCGACAGGTCCATGTCGGAGGCGCTATCCATCATCTTCGCTAATGTCTGCCGGTTTAGGGACGGGTCGTCAGTCACCCACAGGAATGTGGCGTTGTCGATGCCCGGGGTGGTCGGCGATTCATCGAGCGAGGCCTCAACTACGCCGGTGGCGATGATTGTCTTGCCCGATCCAGTGGGGGCTGACAGCACGATGGCTGACCGTTCAGACGGATCTTCCTCGTGGTCGCGAGCGGAACGCACGAGCGACTTGGTTAGAGCGTTGACGGCGGCTTCCTGATACTCGAACAACTCGTACTTCATGGGGCTCCTCTGACCTAACTGTCCTGGGACTATTGTTGCCCAGCCCTCTGACGCGACCAGCCAGCCAGGCCGGGGGTGCCTACAAGTTCATGTCGGTAGTCGCAGGTAGACTCCCCACCATGAAGGCCGTCCATCGCCACCTGCTCCAACTACTGAAGGCCAGCAGCCAGTACATCGTACCGATCTACCAGCGTCTTTACTCCTGGGATGAGCGCGAGTGCGCGAAGTTGTGGGACGACATCATCCGCGCAGGCTCGCACGACTCGATGGGTGCGCACTTCACCGGATCGATCGTGTACGTCGATCGTGGCCATGGCACTAAGCACTCCAGCGAGCCCGATCTCATCATCGATGGCCAGCAGCGCGT
The DNA here is from genome assembly GCA_031256435.1 of Cellulomonadaceae bacterium. Classification (GTDB taxonomy): domain Bacteria; phylum Actinomycetota; class Actinomycetes; order Actinomycetales; family Cellulomonadaceae; genus Xylanimonas. Next base: position 61,775 of record JAIRQO010000009.1, on the reverse strand, counting down.
CACTACGGTCACGTTGATCCTTGAAGCGTTGGCTCGTCGATTGGAGCAACTACCCGAAAGTGAACGTGAACCGATCGACGGGTTCTCGCCGAAGAAGATCCGCGCACGCTACCTACTCAACCAAGAGGAAGACGGTGACCGTCAGTTCAAGCTTATGCTGTCCCGGAATGATAAGGACGCTCTGTTCGGCATCCTGCGGGGTGTAAAACCGCCAACAAGCAGCGACACGAGAGTTGTGGACAACTTCGCCTACTTCCAGAGGCGATTGGCCGACTCGAGCGTCGATCTGTCAGCCGTATGCAAAGGCCTCGACAAACTGATCGTCGTTGATGTCGAACTCGAGCGTGGAGTTGACAACCCACAGTTGGTGTTCGAGGCGATGAACTCCACTGGAAAAGAGCTTACGCAGGCAGACCTAATCCGCAACTTCGTCCTAATGGACCTGCCTACCAAGCAGCAGACCGATGTCTACGAGGCCTTCTGGCGACCGATGGAACTCGAGTTCATCGGCGGCCCCGAGACCCATTTCGACGCATTTGTGCGCCATTACCTGACCATCAAGTCTGGCTCGATCCCGCGACTGGATGACATCTATGAGGCCTTCAAGGATCATGCCGCCTACATGCGCGACCAGGGAGAAGACATCGAGACACTGGTCAAGGATATGCGGGAAAACGCCCGCCGGTTCTGCGCAATGACGCTCGGCAAGGAGGGTGACCCCATACTTAAGCGGTCATTTACAGATCTTGCCCAAATCGGTGCTGACGTTGTCTACCCTTTCCTCATCGAAGTCTATGCCGACTACGAGTCCCAGATCCTCGACGCAGGCGAGTTCAACGAGATCGTCCAGATGGTAATTGCCTATGTCTTCCGCCGAGCAGTTTGCCGAATCCCAACCAACTCTCTGAATAAGACTTTCGCTGGCCTCTCCAGTTCAGTGCATAAGAGCCAGTACCTTGACAGTGTCAAGGCCGCCTTTCTGAAGATGGGCACGTATCGCCGATTCCCGCTGGACGCCGAGTTTCGGATAGCGCTGATCACCGCAGATCTGTACAACTTCCGCCGCCGCTCTTACCTGTTTCGTAAACTTGAGAACTTTGGACGCAAGGAAGAGGTGGTCATCGAGGAGTACACCTTTGAGCACATCCTGCCCCAGAATGAGAACCTCTCCGAGGAGTGGCGCGAAGCCCTTGGGGACGACTGGCAGGCCGTCCAAGAAAAGTACCTGCACACGCTGGGCAACCTGACCCTCACTGGCTACAATGCCGAATACTCCGACCGCGCCTTTACCGACAAGCGTGACCTGCCCGACAAGGGGTTCAAGGTCAGCCCGCTGCGACTGAACAAGGGACTTGGTCAACTCGACGACTGGAATGTAGAACAGATCGAGAAGCGCGCCACCAGGCTCGCGGACGAGGCAATGCTCATCTGGCCAGCACCAATGCTCCCCGTTGACGTTCTGGCGTCGTTCGAGGAGAAGAAGTCTGCCACCCAGGCATACGTTATAGAAGACCACCCCAACCTGCTCCAACCGCCTGCTCGCAAGGCCTTGTTCGAACGATTCGCGGCTGCAGTGTTGGACATGGACCCCGGAGTCACGATGGAGTTCCTGAAGCTCTACGTCGCCTTCAGGGCCGAGACTAACTTCGTTGACCTCATTCCTCAGGGACGCCGCTTGAAGCTCGTCCTGAATTTGCCCTTCAATGCGCTCGATGACAAACGACGGCTCGCCGAAGACCTCACCGGCAAGGGTGTCTGGGGCAACGGAGACGCCGTCGTCGGGCTGGATGAGTCCTCGGACTTCACCTACGTTATGGGGCTCGTCCGGCAGGCCTTCGAGCACCAAATGAGCGACGATTAAGAATCTGCGTTTACATGGTCGCCGAGAGTAATGAAGATGTCGTCAGCGAGCTGGTTGGTTTATGCGGCGGCGAACATGCTTTGCCCTTGCGAAGCAGCCCCATCGCGAAGCGCCGGGCACCAGTCTTGATCACGGCGTTGTTGAGCAGAGTGAATAGATCGTCAGGGGTCCCGCCGAAGTAGATAGACCAGACGTCGCCTGTGGTGCGGTAGTGCCCATCGCGAGTGCGGTCGGCGAACTCCAGCACGTAGATTCCGCAGGTCGTGCTTTGGGGTGGCACAATGGCGGCGAAGGGTAGATCGTCAATGATGGTCCATCGGGTCAACCTTCGATTCACTCTGCTCATGATGGCGACACTGCTCCAAGGGTGCCCAATCGACCCGCCCTCGGCTGGCGATCGCGGAAACACGAAACGACGCTCAACGGTGCTTTACACCACCGATCAGAACTCCGTGCTTGTTCCATGACCACCATGGGCGGCGCGAAGCGGGCCAGATACGGAGATTTGCTAGCATGGTCGCAGGTAATCCGTAGACTGGGCCCAGACTGGCATCCTGCGCCGGGGAATCCGCGCAGATAGGACGAGGGTGCAAAGGCCGAGTCGCTGAGCCCCAGATTCATCCTTCCTGACTGGGGCCTTGAGGTTGCCTCACTCCGCCGGATCGACATGTCCAGTTGGATGCAGTGACACCGGAAATCGCGAAAGGAACTGGCGTGAAGATACAGAGACCCGCCCCAAGTGTAGTTGAGCACTACCTTCATTTATGGAAAGCCCGAGGTTCAGAGGCGATCGACCTGGCACTAACAGAGTTGTTCAGCCGGGACTTCGAGAACACTGACCTGGGCACCGTCGCCGTGAAGGTAGCAGCGTTGAATGGTCTATACGCTACGAACGTCTATGCCCAGTTGGCCATGGCCAAGAACATTGTGACACTCAAGATTGGAACAGATCTGCGTGCCGATGAAGTCAACCCCGCCTTGGTCGAACGGATTGCCAGACTTCCTGTGGCGAACCGCCGCTTCTACTCCTTTGCGACGAAGTATTGCGCTATGCATAGACCGGACCTCTATCCAATTTTCGACAGCTTGATCGCTCGGGTTCTTAGTCGTTTCCAACGGCAGGAATCATTCGACCAGTTCAGCAAAGGTGAGACCTGGCGTGGAGACTATGCGGTGTTCAACCGGTCTATCCTGCGATTCCGCGAACACTTCGGACTGGAGCAGTACAACGTGCGTGACATTGACAAGTACCTATGGACGCTGGCCAAGGAAGAACAAGCAGGGAACGTCACCTTCTAGCAGGACCGGCTCACCTAGGCATGCCGATGGAGGACAGAGGCGCCTCTGTATGCTCTGGCATCCTCATTTCCGAGTCGTGTCGCGACGAGTTGGGTTCGTTCATCGCTGACCAGCAAATCGCTGTGACCTGCGATGATGGGCGGGAGTATTGCATGGAAAGGCACCATGATAGCGAGGTGGCGTGGGTTCGGAAGGCGGTGCCACCCAAGAACGCCTTGCGAGATGCACCGGTCGGCGAGCCAAGCGGCCCTGGGTCCCAGTCCTCAGAGTAGAGCGTCGCATGACCTATCTATCCGGAAATCGTATTGTTACGCAGTTTTACGCTCTGTGATCTCGAAGTAGCAGGGAAGGCGCTCCGGCGTGAACCTACACTAACCTCGTCCACCTGTGGATGCAGACTCGAGTTGTTCTGGGAATCCCGTCGAATACCCCGTGTTCAGGGGTGGTTCGGGTAGGTGGTGCGCGTGTGCTGACTTACCTGGTGGTGCGGCAGTTGGTGCAGATACCGTCGGTGAGGTAGGCCGAGTTAGGCTGCATCTGGGCGCAACGGAGGCAGCGTGTTCCTCTGAAGATGAATCTGGACTCGTTGCGCCCTGACGTGATCGGGTCAACCTTGTAAAGATCACCGAACCGCGTGAACAGTCGAGGATGAACCTTGGCCAAGACTCCATGGAGTTCCGCAGCCGTCCGCCTCGGGTTTCGCATGCTTCGGACCATCGCCGACAGTGCTTTGCTGTAGGTCATGGACTCGGTCTTTTCGGCAAGGAACAGATCGTAATGAACTGCGGAGATCCCGGCAGTAATCAGGTCTACTTCACCGTAGTCGTCTACATCGTCAGTCACGATAAAAGCCGCGCCTGACTCGACGGCATCTGCGAGGATCTGCCGATCGGACTCGGCGGTGGAAGTGAATCGTTCAGGGTGGGCGCCAGTCGGAGCTAAAGCCCTGTTCTCCAGATGGCGTGCTCGAAGTGTAGTCAGCGACTGTGCGCGAGGGCGTAGGTGTCGGTTAGCCTCCGTCTCTGCCTGGACGCTCCACGTGCAAGACCAGCCTGATGGTTCGCATCTGATGAGCAGCGTTCGGGTGACCGGTTTGGCGAGAACGTTCGCATCGACGAAGACAGTCAGGACGCGCTCACGTGTCACCGAACAACTCCTCCTCAAGGTCGGGACCAACCACCATCACCATGTTGTCCAGTACCGTGTCCTGGTAACGACGAAACTCGGCATAGGTGATCTTGTTGCGGCCGCCAATCTTGGTGGCCTTCAACTCACCGTCCTTGATTCTGCGCGAGATCGTGGACCGATGCACTCCCATCCTCTGGGCAACCTGCTCAGGAGTGAGCAGTCGCTCCTCGGAAGCAATAGTGATCGTCTTGCCGCTTGCGGCAGCCTGCTTGATGTAATCAGCGAAAGTGCGGAGCCATGACGGCAGCATATCGTCGCTTACCTGGTCAGGGTTCAGGGTGATGTCAGGCATGGCCATGGGTCCACGATACGTCAATCTGCACACCAAAGTCCAGTTTTGTGTGCACAGGCCCCGGGTCAATGGCACTTGCGGTGTTCCTATCGAACATGTTCCGGACTAACTAATGGATTGCATTTGATCTCCGGCCTACGCAGATATGCCGAGACGGTCCTGGGGAACCTATCACAATCATCACTTGGAGGTTGCAGGTTCACGTCCTGTCTCCGTCATAAGGTGGGGATTCGTGGGCACCGAAACGCTAGGTTACGGTCTCGTCGCTCTTGTCGAGGGGACAAACCTCGTGCTCCCCATCTCAGTTGCGTCGACTCCGAAGACGTCGTCGGCGAAAATCCGCTGTCCAAGCGTTGTTGCCTGTGAGCCTAGCTCTTACTAGTGATCTTGGTTACCAATCCGGGACCATGTTCTCGGATCCACGGGAATGCTACACGTACCGCAACCACCCCGAGACTAAAAGTTGCAACAATGCCCCCACCAACCTTCTTCCGCGTCTCCTTCCACCGCACCTGACAGTGGTTGCAGCGTTTTTCTCGCCTGCAATGAGGTCCTTCTTGCATTCTACACACTTACGCTTCGACATCCTCATCCTCCACGGAGTTGGTGATTGCAGTGACCATACCCATTTCAGTCGCCACTAATTGCTCGCATGAGTCAATGATCCGTTGCGGGATGTCACGCCAGTCAGGTGAGTTCGGCGGCATTGATGAATACAGCATGTCGGCGAGGGTTGCCCCTTGGTACTTGCCTTCCGGCACGGTAGTAAGGAGTGACTCCTCAACGAACACCTGGTAGCCTCGAACCGAGGCGATGACGGCCTTTCTTTCGTCGACGGCAGCATATGCCTGAACCGCCAACTGGGTGGCATCATTGATTGCCTCGAAAGACTCGGCGATGTGTCGGTTCGTCTTGTCTTGGGCTGCTTTCGTGACGACACTTGGCAATCCCCTGAGGTCCCGCATCATACTAAGCTGGAGTGTAGCGGCTGCTGTGGTCGCTTCCTCAGCCGCTCTGACGAGAGCCGGGCGTCTCAGCGCGTCGCATGAAAGGCTCAGTGCCTGAAGGAAGTTTTGCCGCGCACCGTAGTATCCTGCAATGCGGTCTTGATGTTGGCCTTCTGCTATCACACCAACAGCGTGGCTGAGCATCTCGATGTCAGCAGCGAGGTTCGCCACATTATCTGCCAAAGCTAGGCTCGCGAGTGAGTCTAGCAGGTCGGGTCGACGCACAATTTCATCGATGCGAAGGTTCTCAGTGTATCCGGATTTTCCCTTTAGTTAGACATTCGCTCGGAGTCCATCTCCATTTGCGGCCTTTACAAGGTAGGCTTTGCCGGCATCAACTAACTGCTGTGACCTCTTGGACATTCGCGCAACCAGCTCAGGCTTGCCGATTATCGATTCGAGAACCTTTCCTAAAACTGGGACTTGGGTCAACAATGCGTGGAACTCGGACGTCGACACCTCACTCATAAAGCGATCTATTGCGGACAGTTCGGCACCGAGGCCTGCGTGGGCCACCTCAGATCTCTTCCTGAAGGTATATCGCGACTTGTCGGTCACGTCAAACAGTGTCTGATCGACCGTCACGTACGCGGCGGCGGCGAGTGTTTTGACTTTTGTTAGCGGGTTATCGACGGGTTCACTTGTTGTGTGATTCATCGGGTGCTCTGGGCCCGAATCTGGGTTGGATGAGTCCACGTCTTGCACCAACCGCCCCTTTCTGTGATCTTGTTTGCCATCGCTCCATCGTCATCTTCTCAGAGTTGCCACTAACGACAATACCCGGAGAATGCTTGACGCCAAATGCTCATATCGTCGGGGCGTTTGTACCGACGTTGACGCGGTGGAAACACACTACCGAGGCATCAGGGTTTGGATATTGAGCAGCATCTGACTCTAGTTGGGACCAATAACCCCCATCCGTCACGGTTGTCCAGGCCGCGCCGAGCGCTCACCAAGCAGGTGGAGGAACCGCGCGTACGCCGCAATGTAGTCCTCGATCATCGCCTCGAAGGCGGTATCCACAACCCGACCGTCGGGGACGTCGACAGTGAGTTCAACCTCGAATTCGTACTTGTTCCATAGGAAACCGCCAGTTCTTGTCTCATACTTGCCCGTGCCCTCGCTGCGGTAGTTGATTGTTCCGACGTCAGGGAGGCGCTCGGTTTTGACGGAGCCGTCTCCCTCGACTCCATCGTCGTCGCTGGACACCTCAAACGATCCGGTGACCGCAGCGCCATGGCGGTTCACCACGTACACCATTGCTAGATCGTGGGCGATCTGTTCCTTTGCGGGCATCGGCCCTCCTAAATGTTGCGTTGCTCCAAAGGTACCTATTGGAAGGACCGGTCATCTGGAGCAGAGCGGAGTTGGCTGATGTCGCCCAACCCGCGCGACAATACTAGGCGCTGTAGTCGCTAGCCTGCTCCTCCGTCCCCGTACCTATTAAGCAGATTTCGGACTACCTACTAAGCAGATTTCGGTCTCTTTATTGAGCAAATATCGATCTCTGTATCACGCAAACTCCCGATGACGTGTCCGGGAACCGCGCCGCCCTCGTCACCTGAACGCAGCCGATTCACCACCTGTTCCGCGCTACGCTGGAGTCATGTTGATTCGCATCCAGGGCCAGTCTCGGCTCACCTTCCCGCCGAACCTTGCGCGCGCCCACCTGTCAGTATCGTGTGAAGGCACCAACAAGGCCGCAACTGTTGATTCCGCCACCACGGCACTCGCGGGTCTCGTTGATGCGACGAATGCCCTGGTGCCATCCGCAGTCTCCATGGTGGTATCTGACCAGTTGCGGGTTTCGTCGTACACGCCGCAGGACAACAAGGGACACGATCTCCCCACTAAATACGCCGCCTCGGCGTCCGTGACCGCAGAGTTCACGGACCTCACAGCGATCCTTGACTTCCTGAAAGAGCAAGCCGTCATCCAGGGCATCCACGTCAGTTGGGTGCGTTGGTTATTGACCGACGAGAGTCAGGCAGCGGCTGACGAGGCCGCCCAAGTGGCGGCTGTTGCTGACGCGCGAGTGAAGGCGGAGCGCTATGCGCGGGCTGCCGGCGGCGGACCCGTAGTTCCTGTGGTCATTGCCGATGCTGGAATGCTCGGCATCGAGAGGTCTAGCCGCAACGTAGACCCCATGGGATCTGCGCCGATAATGGCAGCAAAGTTCGGATCATCAGAACCGGACATTCACCAGGAGTTTCAACCCGAGGACGTCATTGTCACCTGCCGCATCGACGCCGAGTTCACGTCTGATTATCAGGATCAAGTTCCCGGGTAGAAAACCATGGTTCAGCACGGAGCCGGCGCTCGTTGCCGGAGCCTTGTTCGGAACCAAGCCGCCGTTGAGTGCCTGCTGACTAATTACCACTTGCAGTGGTAATATCCTGGGTGCTGGAGAACTGCGGAGGTGATGATGGCGATTTCTCAGTTTCTGGGGCGCACACCGGTGTTCACCTCTAATGAGTTCGAGGTTATGTTCCCCAACTCGCAGACTGATCGAAACCTGCTGTCCCGTGCTGTGGCGAGCGGAAAGGTAGATAAGGTCCGCCGTGGGGTGTACGTCTCCCGGACCGGGCGCTTCGAGGGTTCCCCCGTTGATCCGCTGCAAGTTGCCGCAGCCAGCACCGACGACTGCACATTCTGTCTCCTGACCGCACTGCAGGTACACGGAGTCCTTCATAACCTCGTATTTCGAAACCAGTTCTACACGGAACGCCGGATGATGCCCTTCACCTACGCGGGTGTGGACTACCAACCTATCAAGGTGGACCTGTCAACAGTCGCGGCGCGGGAACGGTCGAATGCACAGGGCAGAAGAGTCCGGGTGAGCACCCGGGAACAAACAATTCTGGACTGCCTGGACAGTCCCTCAGTGGCTGGCGGTACGGAGAACGTGCTGCGGTCCGTCAGCGGGTTTAACCTGGTGGATATCGATGCTCTGATCTCGCTCACAAGTGCGCGGTCGGCAGCCTCTGCGGCGCGGGTCGGCTGGCTAGCGGAGTCGCTGGCCGAACCGTGGCATGTCACCCAGTCCCAACTTGGTCGACTCCATGATCTGGCATCCGGCGCCACCGCCTATTTTGGGTCTGGCACAAGGGTGGGGGCTGACCGCTGGATCAACAATTGGAGGCTCTACCTGCCTGCACCAAGAGACGAGGTGGCATCATGGCTGAACCCAAGATTGTAAGCCTTTCCGGCTTCCCTGCCGCGGGAGTGGAGAAGGTACGCCGACTGGCCGGCGTTCTGAATGAACTAGACGCCGAACCTATGCTCGCCGGGCGCCTCGCACTTCATGGTGGAACGGCACTCAACCTGTTTGTGCTTAACCTGCCACGACTGTCAGTTGACATCGACCTTAACTACATTGGCGCTGTCCATCGCGAAGCGATGCTCGCCGAAAGGCCAGGCATCGAGGTCGCTGTCTCGGCTATTGGACGCGGGTTGGGGTACAACGTTGGCCGCGGCCCCAGTTCGGACTCTGGAGGGGCCTTTCACCTCCAGTATGTCGGCGCCACTGGCCCAGACCACGTGAAAATCGACGTCAACTATCGCAACCGATCGCCGCTCCTTACACCGGAGCAAACCACAGTAAGGCTCGACGATGTCACGGCGACCTTCACCATCGAGTCAGCTATTGAGGTGATTGCGGGAAAGCTCAGGGCGCTCGTTGGCAGGGTTGTGATCCGCGACCTCTTTGATGTCTATCTGATCGCCGAACACTTCCCCAGGCTGTTCGCCGGTGCAGATCAAACCCTGATTCGCCGGATTGTCCTGTACTATCTGGCCACCTCAGATCCCTTCCCGCGTCCCTTCGAGATACGTCATCGCTTCGCTCATAGGAGCGGAGACATCAAAGCAGATCTCGTCCCGATGCTCGCCTCAGGGACTGCGCCACAACTGGAAACCATGATTGACAGGGTGGACGCATTCGTAGCCGACCTCGCCCTACCACGCGACGAGGTAGAAGCTGAGTTCCTCAGCCTCGCAGCCATGGCCGACCTTCGTCCGGAACTGTTGTTTGCTGAGTTCCCTGCAACGCTCACAGCGGCATTGGCGGACCCGGCAGGTAAATGGAAGATGCTCAATCTTGCCAAGGCACAGCGTTAACTGAGCAGATTTCGGTGGTTCTATTGAGCAGATTCGCCCGATGATGGCAGCAAAGTTCGGATCATCAGAACCGGACAACCATCAGGAGTTTCAACCCGAGGACGTCGTTGTGACCTGCCGCATCGACGCTGAGTTCACGTCTGATTATCTGGATCAAGCGTGACATTGTCTGCCGCCAGGGAGTGGAAGAGCGCGAGGAACTCGGCCTCAACCTCTTCAGGCGGCCTGGTGCGCAGATCGGGCTCGGACAGGAGGGGATCGAATGACTCGTCGACGATGGTGCCCGGGTGCATGAGGGCCGCGAACTCGGCGGCGAGCATCGCATCGTCGACGTCTTCGACTTGGCCGTCTTCGTCGAAACTAACCTTTCGGAAATCACGAACCAAGTCCGAGCCCAGATAGTGCTCGTAGATGAGCGTCTGCAACACCCGTTCGGCCTCCTGGTACTCGCCCAACCGCTTCATGATCGGCCGAGGCAGATCAGTCAGGTAGGCCCCTGAGGCGTCATGCAGCAGGCAGGCGAGCTTCACCTTTGCGGAGTAGTTGTGGGCGGCGGCCTCGTGGGCAGCGTTGATCGAGTGCTGGGCCACCGAGAAGAACCGGGTCACGTGCCCGTTGGCGCGGCACTGCAGGGACAGCGAGTGAGCGATGTCCTCGATCCGCAACATCTCGGCAGTGGGGGCGAATGGCTGGAAGTCCACGCCGGTGAACGTGGTGATGGCCCGGCGCTTCTCGTACCACGCGGCGATCTCAGCGTCCTGGGCGTGCGAGGCGGCCACCAGCGCCTGCAGCGCCTCAGGGTAGTGCCCGAACTCGGGGCTTGCGGCGTCACGGTCGTTGCCCTCGAAGTCGTAGTACGTGTCGACGAGGCGGGCGACTTCGACTAGGGCCTCTTCGTACGTGGGCTTCCAGGTTGCCAGCCTGATGTCGGGGATGCGGTCCAGGTAGGCGTTCCTTGCGCTGACCCAATTGTGTCGATCGCCGGAAGACGAAAGATACTCGTCCTGGACGTGGACGTGGACGTCCTCGAACCAGACCACCACGCCACCGTCGTGCTCGCGCACGATGTCGGGCGGGTTCTTCTCCATCAGGAAGTCGGTTCTCCACGAGCCCGCCATCTCCGGCTTCCACCCGGGTGCGCCGGGCAGCGTGCGCCCGGTCGCGCGGGTCCAGAACACGGGGTGGGAGTTCAGCCAGGCGTAAGCGTTGGGCGCGTCACTGGGGTCAGCGCGGTAGACCTCGTACAACTTGAGGTACTCGGCATACTCTTCCACAAGGCGGTTGATATCCTCGTCCCGGGCGCCGACGACGAGGGGCGCAAGCCAGGATGGCAACAGGTGTGCAGTCACAGCCTCGTTCTCCTTCCTACTAGATCCCAAGTCTCTTGAGCATCTTTGACGTTTTGTAATACGACCCTGAGTTGATGATTTTCATCACAGGATCGTTTGGCGGTGCGGGAGGACCAGAGTTATAGAACTGTTCGAGGCGAGGCGCCAGCATCTTCACCCCGTAAGGTGCCTCGAAGCGGTAATTGACGCCGTTGATCACGGCGGTGAGCACGTCACGGTCGGGATCGGGAAGCAGTGCCAACGTGCGGGAGATAAACGCAAAGTTGCCATAGCAGCGGTCAAGCCTGGTTACGCGAGGGTTCTCCCACAGCATGGGGGTCAGAGCGTCATACGCCGCCTCGTTCACGCGGACGTGGGTACGGATGACGGAAACGCCGTTGTCCGTGAGGTAGTACACCCACACATGGCCGGCCATTCCCATCGCTCCCGTGTCTGACCACGAGCCCCAAATGACCTTGTCCACGGGAACTGCGGCAATGGCTTCGGGCGTGGGCTCAACCTCGGTTGGCACGTGCATCTGTTTGAGGTGATCTTTGATGTCGCCAATATCCCAGCGGGCTTTTGTGGCAACGTTCTCGAGGTCATGGATCGCGCTCATGCGCGCCTTGTGTTTTGTGGCAAAGGTCCCAGGCGGATCAAAGATGTTGTACACAAAGTCAACAGGCTCTGCCTTGGCCGCGCGCACTGCGGCCTCAGCCTTCTCAGCCACGGCTACCGCCGCGTTGAGGTCCTCCTCGGTGACACTAATCCACGGCGCCTTTGGCCTAGGAATGTCATTCCACATGTGTTTCTCCTGTCTGCGGCCTCCCTCCGGGAGTGCCTAGCGGGGTTGATGGGTGGGTTGGTGAGTTGGTGAGTTCAACTATTTGTCTCTGGGAGGTGCCGTCAATGAAGCACCTGCGGCTGCCAACACGCGATACCAGGACATGATGGGCCATCGCTTGCCAACATGGCTAACGAACACCTTTCCGGAGACGCTGTCCCAGGTCAAACGGCCGTCGTCAACAAATTGGGCGTTGAGGCCCGAGCCGCAATAGATCACGAGCATGTGGTCATGGCTGCGGTGTAGTAGATCCTCAATTGCAGGCCAAATAGCTTCGACTACTGACTCATTGACCTGGACTCGGGCGATTCCGTCAGGCGTGGTGTACCACAGGTCAACGAAGCCGCCGTGTTCATAGGGCGGTTCCCACACGGCGAACACCAACTGATCGGGGTTGAGTTCCGCTAACGACGTATTGGTGGCATCCGTAATTTCGGTAGGTGCCGCACAGTCAGTCACGGGAAGGCACTGGAGTCCATTGGCCACCCATGCTTGATTCTCAGAGTAGGTGATCTTGTCTGCCCTGAGGCACACAAGGCACCCGGGCTGAATGCTGTTGATCCAATCCGCGTAGTTCTCCGGCGGAATGATGACGTTGATGGTCTCGTCAGCATCACTGACGGTGACTTCGGCCCATTGCGCGCCATGGCCGTTGGTTTCAGTCATGAGTCGCGTGATGATGCCCGATAGCCACGCGACGGTGACGGTGCCACGCTTGGCTCGCCATAAGCGGTTGGTGGGGAAACACGAGAGGTAGGTCTTGCTATCCTCAATCACTTGAAGGTAGGCGGACTCGTCAAACGTGCCCTCGTACTCTTTTCCCATTGTGAGCGTCGGCATTGCTGCCAAACGCGCCGGTAGTTCCCGGCGTCGGGTGTCAATCATCTTCATCTATTCTCCTGTCTGCGGCTCTCCATCCGGAGCTTCCCTGCGGCCCCAGTTGTACCCCAGCGTCCCAGTGCCAGCGAATTTCATGGCGCATTATGATGCTTCGACTGCCCAGCGGGACACATTGGCGCAACTGTGTTGAACACCTGGCGCATCCTGGATGTATTCTGCGAACCCGCCATCGTTTCGGCCTGAACCCTTGTCAAAGGAACCGCGCTCGGCAGATAATTGGCCGGTGCGATTGTTTACTGCCGTGTATCCCTCGGCTGAAGCCCTTGACCACCTTGACCTCGCGCTCGCCTCGGTGGGCGGCGGGTATCTGGCAGACTCCGGTGGCGCCGTCAGGTGGACTCCGCGCGAGCAGCGCCACCTCACTCTCGCCTTCCTGGGAGACGTAACGGACGGCGCGGTGCCCGAGTTCCTGGACTGCCTAGAGACCGCCATCGAAGGCGCTCAGCCGCTCACCCTGGAGTTGGCCGGTTGTGGGGTTTTCCGCGAATCCGTCCTGTTTGCCGGGGTAGCCGAGGCTGGGCGAGCGGACCTTGCCGCCCTGGTCAACCGCGCCGCCAGGGCCGTGGTGGAGGCCGGATTACCGCTCGACGATAGAGTGGGCAGCAGACCTCACGTGACCCTGGCTCGCGCTTCGCGACGCGCGGCGGCACGCAGGCGCAACCATAGCGGGCACGGCCCGGATGCTGGAGCGCTCTTTGGGGACTGGGCCAGGGCGTTGTCGGTGTATCGCGGACCGGCCTGGACGGCCCAGGATGTGGTGGTGGTCAGCAGCGAACTCGGTGCGGGACCAGAAGGCGGGCCGCTCCATCAGGAACTAACCCGGTTTCCGCTGGGCCAGCACTAGCCAATCACGCGGATGAACACGGGGTTCCGTTGCCACATTTTCTGTTCCACCACGCGGTGGGCGGATTGTGAGGCTTCAATGATCGTGTTGTGACCGGCATAGATGGCTACGTGGCCGGGCGTCCACACAATGTCACCAGCCTGGGCCTTGGCGCGGGACACCACGTGTCCGTTGTGACGCTGTCCGCTGGAGGTGGTGGACACGTTCTTGCCCACGGCGGACAGGGCCATTTGGGTCAAGCCGGAACAGTCCAGTCCACGCGGGCTACTTCCACCACGCACGTAGGGAACGCCGGTCAATCCACGAGCAACCTCTACCACCTCGGCGCGCTTCTTGGCAGCGCTCAGGCCCTTGACATCGCGCTTCTTCCAGTTGGCAGTGGTGTGGGAGTTCAGCTTCTTAGTGACGTATCCGGAGCGGGACACGCTCGCTACCACGGACACCACCTTGCCGGAATCGGCAGAGCGCAGCGTGTAGGTACTGTGCTTGGCACCCGAGATCTTCTTGCCGTTGCGGTACCACTGATACGTGATCTTGCTCGGCTTAGGTGAAACCTTCACTACGTTGGCCGTCAAGGTGTGGGATTTCAGGGTCAAGTACACCTGACCCACCTTGAACGTGTGTTTCTTGGCCTTCTTGGCCTTGGCCGCAACCTTGGCAGCCAGAGCCTGAGCAGGCACAGCCTGAGTAGTCACCACAGGGGCAGTCACGGAGGAGTCCACGGTTTGCGCGGAGGCAGAAGGAGCGGCGGCGAGTCCAGCAGCACCTACGCAGGCTGCAGCCACGGCGGCAATGAGCCCTCGGTGGAGAGCGGTGGTGATGCGGTTCATGGGGATCAGTCCTTGTGGTCAGGTTCGGTGTTCAGATTCAGTGCCGGTTTGGCGCTGAACACAAGGTTTCACCTGATCCCCCCGGCGCTCATGCGAATTACGCCAGAATTAGGTACTGTTCCGCTCGCCCCAGGGTTTCTTTGGCAGCCTGAGTAGTCCCCACGATGCCGCGAGCACCGCAGGGTGAGTAGTCCGGGCTAGTGATCCTGCGTATCGGCACAGGTGGTGCTCGACGATATTGTGTGGCGCGGCTCACACAGTAGGCTCACGCAGCCGATTCACACGCGTGGCTCACACGTCCGGTCAACGCAGGCGCTTCACACGCAGCCGCTTCACACCGGCGGCGTGTCTGGTTCCCCCAACCCCGGCTCCCACACCACGGGCGTGGCCCACTTGGGGCGGATGCGGTCCCCGGATGATTTCCCGGCCATCCGCCTGCCAATCCATGGCAGCCCGTGGCTCCGTGCCCAGGAAGCATCGCCCTTGATCCGGTCCCACCGTGCATCCTCATCCGGGCCCAGTGGCACGTCATAGGCGGGATTGTCCGGCGCAAGTCCCAGCGCCACCAGGGCGGCATCCTTGATGCGCTCGTGCCCGTCAGGCGTGGGGTGGATTCGGTCATCGGCCCACAAACGCAAATCAAAGAGGCTTGTCATCCCCCACAAATCGAGCACATGGCAGCCGTGCCGCTGCGCTATTCCCCACACCTCAGCGTTGAACTGCCCGGTGGCGGAGCGCGTCCACCGCAAGGCCCGGCCTGACTTGAACCCGGTTCCCAGCAGCACGTCCGCCCCTGTGGCACGGACCTGTACCACCGCCTCCTCCAGCAACCCTGCTATGTCCTCTACGTCCACGCCGGGCCGCAAAATGTCATTGCCGCCACCCAGAATGGACACCAGGTCCGGCGCACTCGTTAACGCCGCCGGCACTTGTTCAGCAACAATCTGCGGGAGTTTGCGCCCGCGCACCGCAAGATTCGCGTATTCCAGCGCAGGTTCTCCGCAGGAGATTCGTCGAGCAGAAAGGGCTGTAGCAAGCCGATCGGCCCAGCCGCGCTGCCTGATGTATTTCGACGACGCCGCAGCGGCTTCGCCGTCCTCCTGCGCCGCACCGGCCACCTCCGCCTGCGGGTACGGGTCCCACAGACCCTCGGTCACGGAGTCACCCAGGGCAATGTAGCGCGTCCAGCGGGGGAGTGGAGCTGGGGTGATCGCAGCAGAAGCATCAGAGTTCACCCCCTGATTCTGCCTCAGACCCGGCGGATGGGCCCGCAAGCCGGGGTGTGAGTTCGTGTCACACCCCTGCCGTATACTGGGCCCCGCAGGGCTCTCCCGGAGGGAGGCCGCCGAAAGGAGCACCATGACTTCATGGAATTTACGCCGCTTTGCGGCACGAAACGCCGTGCGCCGCCAATCCTGGGAGGCACGGCTCTCACCAGAAATCGGCATGCGCCGCGCGTCCGGCATCTCGCCGCCGCAGCTGGATGAATCCGTTGATGTGATTGTTGGGGGGTACGTTGGCCGCGGGGTGGTAGTGCGTATTTCCCCCGACGACGCACGGTGGTTCACCGTGCGCATGGATGACGGGGAATTCGCCGGGGAGCACCTGGAACTTCAGGAGGCCGCACTGTGGCGCGTGGGAGTGTTTGGAGAGACCCTGAGCACTCGGGAAAAGGACGCACGGCGTCTGATTGAGATTTCACGCGCCGAACCTCCGTTTGTTGAGTCACTGCTGGGTGCTGACGGTGGGAGCGCCGCGCCGGGCGAACAGCGTCCTCATGTCCGCCGGGTCCGCGGGGGCATCCTGGCCGCCGCTGCGGCGGGCATCGTCGCACTGACGGTCCTGGTCACCTGGGGTATCGCCTCGCACCAGGCTCCCGAGACGCCTTACCGCTCGCAGAACGCTGCCGTGATGACGGACCGGTATCGCGAGGAAATCCACCGCCTGCAAGAAGCGCTGAATGACCAGACCTCCCTCACTGCGCGGGCCCAGCGCGAGCGCGATGCGTACGCGGCCAATGCGTCCCGGGTGACCACGGAGCGCGATGACCTGCGGGAGAAGTCCCGAGGGTTGACTGCCACCGTGAAGGAATTGGAAAGTGCTGCTCGGGAGAATGCGGGTACGGGGGGACCCTGTTCGCCCGTGGCGTGCGTGCCCACGCCGGGCCAGGAGGCCTGGGTGGTTCACCCGCTGGTGGGATTGTGGGAGGCCACGGACCAAAACCCGGCGTGGAGGCACCTCACTATAGATATACGCACGGATCGCACCGGGGTGATGCGGTGGGATGATGATGCCCTGTGGGTCCTGGATGATTGGTGGGAGTTCAGGTGGACTCCCCACGGGAACGTGGCCACCATGACCGGCATCAACGGGACCCTGGTGGCGCGCGTGGGCGTTGAACCGCTCACCTTTGAGGTCACCGGGGATCGCCTCACCGTGAACATTCGTGGCGAACAGGTGGTGCTACAGCGGTCTCCGTACCAGTGGCAGCACTAGGTTTTCTCGTTTGGATCATCTAACCGGGGACGCGCTGCGGTGAGCCGCACCTACGGCCCTAGGTCACCAGTCCGCAGAACGCGCCGAGTTCCTGGAGCCGCTCCGGTGAGGTGGGCAGGGAGTCCAGGAGCGCCGGGCTGTGAACCACGTACGCGCACCATTGCGCCCGGCTAATGGCCACGTTGAGGCGGTTCCGGTTCAGCAGGAACTCCAAGCCGCGCGGTGCGTCCTCGGACGAGGACGCGGCGAGTGACACGATGACAATCGGCGCTTCCTGGCCCTGGAACTTGTCCACCGTGCCCACGGCCACATTCGGCTGACCGGCCTCAACGAGCGCATCGCGGATGGCGTTCACCTGCGCGTTATACGGCGCTACTACCAGCACGTCCTGCGGCGTGAGCGGACGGCCTGCTGTGTCTGTTGGGTTCTGCGACGATGGGTCACGCCATGTACTTGTTCCGTCAAGGAGGAGTGTCACCAGTTCGACTACAACGGTCACCTCCTGCGGGGAGAAGGTGCTGTTGCCGGTGTGAGTGACGGGGACGGGGATCACGCCGGGGCGAGTGTCACAGGTCTGCGCTGGTGATGTGTGCGTCTGGGGAGCCTGCACTGGGGAAGTCCGCGTCTGGGTAGCCTGCGCCTGGGGAGCCCGCCCGCTCGAAGCCAGGCTCCGCGCTGCCGTACTGGCTTCGGCCATCAGTTGGCCGTCATAGGAGAGGTCAGAGACTTTCCGGCACAGGTCCGGGTGCATCCTCCAGGTGGTGCCCAGGAACACGCCGCGCTCAGCCGGGAGCACAGCGTGCCCGTCAATGATCCATTCCAGCGCGGAAACGTCCACATTCTCCGGATGCTTGGCGGTGGCCACCTGCGGCAACTGTTGGGGATCACCCAGGAGGAGCAGGCGTTCGGCTTTGCCAGAAACGGCAGCGGTGGGAGCGAGTGAATACTGACCGGCCTCGTCCACTACCAGGAGGTCGAGGTGTTCGGTGAGGGAGGCGATGCCCCAGGACGTGCCGCCTATAACGTACCCGTCGTTCACGTACCGCGCCTCAAAGTCCTGCTGTCGCGTTCCTTGACGCTTTCCAAACGTGGTCCAGGGGAGTTCTTCTGGATCGCGTGGATCGCCCGTCTTCTGCTTCTTGCCAATTCGCTCACGCGGGACCAAGCCGCGCTTGGCCACGCCGTCCAGAAGGTTTTCCACGGCGTCATGCCCTTGGGACACCACCCCCACCTTCCAGCCGTATTCGGCCACCAAGGTGGAGATCACCCAGGAACCCGTGAACGTTTTCCCCGTTCCGGGCGGACCTTGGACGGCCACATAGGAACGGTCCAGGTCCAATACAGACGCCGCAATGGCTGCGGCCGAGGGAATGGGGCAGGTGAGGCTACCGGGATCCGTCCGATCACCGCGCCGGTGGCGCGGGTGCGTTCGCTGAAGGATATCGAACAACGCCGCGTGAGGGATGGACGGGAAGGAACGGGCAAACTCTTCGGCCACCTCCATCACGGCGGCTTCCAGCGGCTGGCTGCTGATGCGCAGTTTGGCAGGGACCAGGGCGAACGGCACCTCCGCGTAGTGCCCCGTTTCCGTATTCTCCTTGCCGGTCATGGTCTGCTTCACCGTGAGGGCGTCACGGTGCTGGCCGTCGGTAGCGTCCTCGCCTATGGCCTCGATAGTGTAATTCTCCGTCCAGGAACGGCCATACCGTTCGCGCGGCCTGCCCACCTCAGGGATGGGTTCGCGGTGGAGACCCCACACCTCTTTGCCCACGGACAGCGCCGAGCCCGGTTCTATGGTGCCCACCAGTCTAAGGACGCGTTGTTGCTGCGTGGACGCCCTCCCCGTGCGGGTGACCTGCGGTTCCCACTCGGTGACAATCTCCGCCTCGTCCACCAGCATGGTGTCACGGCGGAAGCCCCAATCATCGGGGTCATTCGCCATGCGGTCAAAGTGTTCTTGCCAAAACCCTTTGCCCTCCCGGTCCCAGAATTGCAGGATGGACGCCAGTTGGGCGGCAATGAGTTGAGGTTCGGAGCGGTGCGCGGGATCCTCACCCGCCAACCGCCACATCTGTTCAGCCAGCGCGTCACGGTTCTCACGGTGGTCCGAAGCGGCTTGTGCCGCAGGGGAGGGGGCTGCGTTGTCCGAGCCCGCGTCAACACGAGGGTCCAGCGATGCACCCACCCCATCGTCGTCGGATATTCCACTGACCTGGCCCGTACCAATCTGACCACCACTGAGCGGACTACCACCTACCTGGCCAGCACTGGGGCCTGCGCCGCGCTCGGCAGCCAACCCCAGCAGCCAATCGCGCAGACCGAGCGTGGACACCACGTCATATTTGTTGTAGTTAGCGAGTTCCTTGAGCGCGTGCTCGCGCTCGATTCCTTCCAACTCGCACGCGCGCGCATATTCCTCAATTGATGCGCCGGCGTTGGTGACCTCGCCCGTGCGGTGGCCGGGCATGTAGTACGGCTCCAAGTATTTGATGGAATACGAGGTGGTTCCCACGCGGATGGATCGCCGCACGGTGGCGTACAAATCCACCAGTACGCCCGCGTTCAGCAGCGCGTCCACCTCGTCCTCACCCACGCCGTGCCGAGCGGCCAGGCGGAGCAGCGCCGTTTTCTCGTACGGGGCGTAATGGTAAATGTGCATTGCGGGGTGTTGCGCTCGGCGCTCGCGGACGTAGGCCAGGAAGTCCATCAGGGCCTGCCGTTCCTGGGTGCGGTCATGCGCCCAGAACGCGATGAAGCCGGCGTCACTGTCATCCCATTTGGTGAGGGTGTAATGGGTAGTGGCGGGTAACTCCAGGACGCCGAACAGGTACTCCAACCCCTGCTCGCGCCGGTTGCCGTCCGTCCACAGCGGATCGCCCTCAAAATCAAAGAAGATGTCACCGGCATCAGGGCGTGGGAGTCGGGCGATTTCGTCAAGATCCACGACGACGGGCGGCACTAGGGGGCGGGCGGGTTCGGCGGCGTTGTCTGTGGTGGTGTTGGTGTTGGCCGAAGCGTTGAGGGAGGCTGAGTTGAGGGAAGCCGCGTCGAGGGCTGCGGCATTAAGCGCAGCGGCGTGGGCCGAGTCCAGCGCCTCCTGCTCCACCCGTAATGCGGCCTGCTGGGTGATTTTCGCCAGCGCCGGAGCGCCAATGCCAGCAATCCGCGTGCCCACGGGGAGCGCTGCCAACGCGTCCATGGTGGTGATGCTCGCCGCATGAAGGGCATCTCGTTGCTTGCGCGTGATTCCGGCCACCAGCAGGGGATCGCGAGTGCGCTCGATCTCCGGCTTGCACACCTCGCATTTCCCGCAGGCGATGTACTCGAAATCGCCCCACGCCACAGGGTGGCCGCCGGTGCGATGCGTGGCGATCATCTGCTCCAGGTGTGCGCGGCGGTGCCGGTAGACGGGGATGAGATCGGCCAGCGGGAACGTCTCGGTAGTCCCGTTACCCAGGATGAGACCGGCCCCCGGGGACACGGGGACGCCCGCCTGGGTGAGAAGATCGGCGTAGGCGGCAATCTGCAGGAGCGCCGTCACTTTGGCCGAGCGAGCCAGTTTGGCATCCATGACCTTCCAGGTGATGGCGCCTTCGGCGCTGTCCTCGCGGATGAGGAAGTCCGCAAACCCACCCAGGGTGCCATCAAACACGTACCCTTGCGTCACCACGGCGGGCTGGTTGGACAGCAGGAGGTCCAGCGTGGCGTCTGCGGCGGCGCGGCGTTGTGGGAGCGATTGACCGCGTAGGCCAGGGGCCTTCACTACGCCGGTGGACCCGGTGCCGTAGTCGGCTTCCATTGCCGCTGTTACCTCGGCTTCATACTTATCACCCTCCGCAGCGGCACGGGCCAGCATCTCGTCGTCCGTGTTCGGCGGAGGCGCAGCCCACCCGAGCGTGGCATCAAGCCCGCGCAGGAAAGCGTATTCGCACCCGGATGCCCGCGTGACATCAGACGGGCTGAGTATCACGGCGTCGTCGAGCATATACATGCCTAACCCCCTCAAACGTTCCCCCCAACCTACCGCCCCCCGTGGCGCGCCGCACCGGCGGGGCTCGTTGGTACACTGGGCGGGTTGGCCGAGCGGGTTGGCCGGGTAGGATGATTCGACGAGTTGAGCGAGGAGGTTCACTGTGGAGAAGGGGCAGAAAGTGCAGCAGGTGAGTAGTGACCGGGTGCGGGGTGCGCTGGTGGGCGGCGCCGTGGGCGATGCGTTGGGCGTGCCTTACGAGTTTGGGGCCACGCCGTTCACGGGCGAAGGCGAGATGATTGGTGGTGGGCCTTTCGGTTTCCCTGCCTATTCCTGGTCCGACGATACCGCTCAGCTCTACGCCATTGCGCGGGCTGCTGCGGATCATGGGGACCTGCGGCAGGAGTCCGCCTTGGATGACATAGCCAACGGCTTTGCTGAGTGGTTCCGCAGCCCCGAGTGCCTCGATTGTGGCATTCAGACGTCCGCAAACTTGCAGGCTGTGGGGTTCCCCACCACGGCGGAGCAGATGCGGACCTTTGCCGTCCATCAGCACGAGTATTCAGGCCGGACGGCTGGGAACGGCTCCCTCATGCGCACCGCGCCCGTGGCGTTGCCGTACCTGGATGATCCCGAGGCGTTGGTGGAAGCGGCGTTTACCGTGGCGGAATTGACTCACTTTGACCCGCTGAACGGTCAGGCGTGTGCCCTGTGGTGTTTGGCTATTCGTTCGGCCATTGCCACGGGCGAGAGGCCGGATCTGCGGGCTGGATTACCGTATTTGGCCGATGAGGATGTCCGGGCTTTCTGGGACGCCCGGATTGAGGAAGCGGAGACGCAGGACTTGGGATTGTTTGAGGCGAGTAACGGGTACGTGGTGGTGGCCCTCCAAGCCGCCTGGGCTGCCATTGTGCAGACCCCCGTGCCTGCTGACAACCCGCAAGGCCACCTGGTTGATGCTCTGAATGCTGCCATCGGCATTGGCAATGACACGGACACCGTGGCCGCCATCGCTGGGAGCCTGTTAGGCGCCATGTGGGGAGAATCCGCCATTCCTGCCGAGTGGCGTGAGAAGGTCTACGGCTGGGACAGCACCGCCACCGGCCTCGGCGATCTCGCCGGGCAGATTGTTGGCTAAGGCAGTTACCGAGGTATTTCCCAGAGCGTTGATATGGGTGCTCCGTACAGGCGGTCTCCGAATCGTAAGCCGCTTTTCGCGGTGTTGAGGACAATACCTGCTCTGAAGCGACTGCCGAGTGCGTCTCTCATGTAGGTGAGGCCGCGGAACATGTTCGCGCCGAATGATTGGGCTGATTTCACTTCGAGCGCCACCACGCTGCCATCGTCGAACTCCATGACAAGGTCAACTTCACCTGAGTTGGCGTCACGCCAGTGGAAGAGCTGGTAATCGCAGGCTGACCACGCGCGTTGTCGGAGCAATTCGGCTGCCACATAGGCCACCAAGAATGACCCGAGCGCCTCGCCGTACGGGATCGAAGCGAGTTGTTGCGAGGTGAGCCGCGCTAAACGAAGTGCCAGAGCGGAGTCCGTGATGAAGGTCTTTGGACGGCCAATCTCACGCTTGGCCAGGTTGGGAGTCCAGGGCGGTATGGACGAGATCAGTCCCACATCATGCAGAAGGTCAACGTACCCCGTGACGGTTCCCGCCGGGATGCTCGTCTCGTGCGCCAACTTTGCCTGGACTAGTTCGGCTGATTGACGGCCTGCGAGAGTACGCAACACTGACATTGCTCTAGCGGAATCCACCATTCGTCTCAGGTCCGGAAGATCACGCCCCACAATATTGTCAACGTACGAGTCCAGCCAAGCATTGCGCACTCTGACCGGCGCATCGTAGATACGGGGGTAGGCACCACGGGCAATGAGGTCCGCATACTGGTGACGTTTAAGGCCATTGGTAGCCGCGAGCAGTGATGCTGGATCATGGGTGACGGCTGCCGCAAAATCGTCGGGCGTCCGTGTTGCTTCCCCGTGGGAGAGACCGTATAGCGTGAGTCTGCCCACACGCCCGGCCAGTGAATCGGACGTGCCGCGGACCCGCAATAAGGACGACGATCCTGTCAGGATGAATCGTCCTGGTCGGCGGTCAGCATCGATGGATGCCTTGACCGCGAGCGTTAGTTCTGGGCATCGCTGAATTTCGTCGATCACTAGCTGCTGTGACCTGCCCTGGTCCACAAATCCCGTGGGATCGTTGCGCGCCGCCAGCAGAACCGAGGGATCGTCCAGGTTGGCAACAACCGCATCGGGATACTTGATAAGGGTAGTCAGGGTGCTCTTGCCCACCTGCCTGGCTCCTTCAATCACAAGGCCAGGAAAGTAGCCCAGCCACTCACGGGCGGTTGACTCAATGTGGCGTGGGAGAACGTCGGTCATCGACCCATCGTATCAAACTCGTTGAAAATCTGACCGTATCTCGTTGAAAATCTGAGGTGAACTCGTAGATTTGCTGAACGGGAGCGCGGTGGTGTCCTGGGTGCGGTGGTAAAGGTACCATGGCGTTTTTCGGCCATCCCATCCCGGCGGTTGAGCTGGGCTACCTTCGTCGGTTGAGCCGGGCCGAAGGCCCGTGTCGAAACCACGATCCCATCTCTACGCCCACCCCGTCATTTTGCAAAAGGTAGATTTCAGAACTTGCAAAAGGTAGATTTCAGTCTTTGCAAAAGGTAGATTTAAGGCACTGAACCTCGTTGATATCAACCTTTCAGCCCGGACGAGATTACAGCACTCGCCACCCTGTGTCCCCACCCCCCCTCGTCACCCTGCGCGGAACAAGGCGGAGCAGCAGGGTCTCGTCGGAGCCTTGAATGCGCTTACAGGCGCGCGTCAATCAACTCCACATGATCCGGCAGTCGCCTTGCCAGGGCTTCGTCGAACGTAGCCAGCACTCCCGAGTGGTGACGTGCCAACGCTGCAAGGTACGAGTCGGTGACCTGCCGGTGGCCAACAACGTCTGACAGGTCTACGTCTCGATACGAAACATCGTCGGGCCAGAACTCGAGACTGTCACGGTTGTGCATGCCTTCTAGGGTGCTTGTGATCGTGTGGCGGGATTGGCCTATGCGGGTGAGGAACCGGACCAAGGCGCCTTCGACGATGGGGCATACGGCAACGCGTCCCTGGGAAGCCAGCCACTGGTCGGCGGCTTGGTGGAACTCGTGGTCCTCAATGGCAAGAGCGATGAGAACGTTGGCATCCAGTAGGGCAGTGGGCTTAGTCTTCATCGAGGAAATCCGCAATCTCGGCGGCGGTTACGGTCCTGCCGATCCGCACCGTGGGGAATCCTGACCGTTGACTGGGTTGAACGCGGGGTGGTTCGGCGAGGCTAGCCAGGCCCCGCTGAGTCAACTCCACCGCAATGGCCGAGCGTGACATTCCGCGCTCATGGGCAATCTCCCGGATTCGGTGGGCTATTGGAGCAGGAAAATCAACAGTGGTGCGCACCCCCGCATCATATCAGCATCACCCATGATGCAGCAAGAGAATCATGGTGACGGCGGTTGGGCCAGGCTACCTTTGTCGGTTGAGCCGGGAGGCCTGCATCCCGCATCGAAACCACGGACCAAACCCATCACGGGTGGTTGAGCCAGCGTCCCCAAGCGCGACGGTCGAAACCCTGGACCTAACCCGTCACGGGTGGTTGAGCCAGCGCCGCAAGGCGCGACGGTCGAAACCACGCCCAACCCCCCGTCACCCTGAGCGGAGGCGAAGCGGAGTCGCAGGGTCTCGTCGTCTGCAACCATTACGGAAATGGACTGGAGATAGTTCGGCCTGCGACCTCGACGAGATTGAGCCGAGGCTCGTATGGCATCCTTGCCGCTATGGCCTTGACAAGTACCTGGATCGGACGGCGAGCCTCCGCGTTTGTGCCGTTGACCTGCGATAACATCGCTCCAGGCTCCAGGCTCCAGGCTCCAGGCTCCAGGCTCCAGGCTCCAGGCTCCAGGCTCCAGGCTCCAGGCTCCAGCGCCTAGCCTAAACGTACTGCTCGGCGGTGGCCGGGCATGATTCACACCGTCACTTGGGTTCACAATAACTCTTCGCAGCAACAACGCCCTGCCCAGTGGGAGTCTCAATGACCTCCCCACTGACGGACTACCAGGCTAAGTATTACGCGCACGACAGCGGCACGCCCTCGCGCTCGCTGTACGACATCCTCAAGGTTGGCGCGTCTGTGACGGGCTTGGCAACCCAGGCAGACCCAGTCAAGATCGTCGGTATCGAACGCCTTACGGATGACTCGGCGAACGTCATGTACCGAACCACGTCGGGGATCGTCGAGCGCATCGTTTACGCCGACCAACTCGCTGACCTGAAGACAGTTGACCCCGGCCTGGCTTTCTCCTTCGACGCCGATCCGAACGCATTCCTCCTCGCGGCCGAGGCCCGACGGATGCGCTTGTCATACCTCTTCGATCCGCAGGCTGCGCTCGGCACCAGTAGCGTCCAGCCACTCCCGCACCAGCTGACTGCGGTGTACGACATCATGCTGAACAAGCAACCGCTGCGGTACGTGCTGGCTGATGACCCGGGCGCTGGTAAGACGATCATGGCAGGGCTTCTGGTCAAGGAACTCATGCTCCGCGGCGATGCGGCCAATGTTCTGATCATCGCACCTGGATCGTTGGTCGATCAGTGGGACGAGGAACTCCGCGAGAAGTTCAGCCTCGAGCCCGAAGTCCTCACCCGAGACAAGGTAGTCGGCGAGGCAAACCCGTTCACGCGAGGCGGACTCTGGCTGGCCAGGCTGGACGTGCTCTCACGCAACAGCGAGGGCATACAGGACAAGGCACGCGACGTCGATTGGGATCTCGTCATCTTCGACGAGGCTCACAAGATGTCAGCCAGCGAGTGGGGCGGGGAGATACGAAAGACCAAGCGATACGAGATGGCTGAGGCGCTTGGCGCCCATGCTCGGAACCTTCTCCTTATGACTGCGACGCCGCACTCAGGAAAGGAGTCCCAGTTCCAGCTGTTCATGGCGCTTCTGGACTCCGACAGGTTCGAAGGCGTTGCTCGCGAAGGTACCCGTCGCGTCGATGTCTCAGATCTCATGCGCCGACTCACCAAGGAGAAGCTCTACACATTCGAGGGCACCAGACTGTTCCCGCGCCGTTACGCGAGCACCGTGGCCTACGAGCTGTCAGGCCCGGAACGGGACCTGTATGCGGCAGTGACTGACTACGTCAAGACCGAGATGAACAAGGTCGACGACTCCAGCGACAAACGTCGCCGCAACGCCGTTGGCTTCGCCCTGACGACCCTGCAACGCCGCCTTGCTTCCTCGCCCGCAGCAATCCACAGATCACTTGAACGGCGGAAACGACGCCTAGAGGAAGAGCTTCGCGATGCTCTCGCCAACCGGCGAAGCATCTCAGATGACGTTGACTACCCGGACGACGACGACGACCTGACCGACGAGGAGCGCGAGGCGCGCGAGGAGGCTGCTGCCACTGGCGTCACCGCGTCCCGTACGCCGGAAGAACTCCATCACGAGATCCACGTCCTCGAGGGACTCGTTGACACATCTGCGCGCGTGAAGGCGTCGCCGTCCTACTCGAAGTGGAACGCACTCCGAGACACGCTAGATGACGACTTGGAGATGCGAAATGACACCGGTGCCCGCCGCAAGGTCATCATCTTTACCGAACACAAGGACACGCTGAACGACCTCGTCGAACGGTTGACGCAGCATCTAGGCCGCGACAACGCAATGATCACCATCCACGGTGGGACCAAGCGCGAGGATCGGAAGAAGGCCAAGGAGACCTTTGAGCAGGACGACCAGTGTGTGTTCCTTATCGCCACCGATGCCGCAGGCGAGGGCATCAACCTCCACCGTAACTGCCACCTGTTGATCAACTACGACCTCCCCTGGAACCCAAACCGCATCGAACAGCGATTTGGTCGAGTCCACCGCATCGGCCAGCCAAACACCTGCTTCATGTGGTCACTGCTCGCACACGACACCCGCGAAGGTGACGTGCACCGCCGCCTCCTCGACAAGATCGAGGAGCAGCGCGCAGCACTTGGCGGATCAGGTCAGGTCTACGACATCCTCGGAGAACTCTTTGAAGGCAACGCCCTTCGCGACCTGATGATCCAGGCGATCCGCGAAGACAGCCCTGAGGAGCGGGAGCGCTACCTCGCGGAGATCGTCGAGCCGCGTATCGCTGAGGGCATCCCGGAACTTTTGCATCGGAACCAGCTGGTTCCGTCATCGATGGCCGAGTCAGACGTCGAGCGCGTGCGCCTAGATATGGAGCGGGCGGAGGCTGGCCGGCTGCAGCCACACCACGTAGAAGCCTTCTTCCATAGAGCCTTCAAAGCCCTCGGAGGATCTCTCCGAATGCGCGAGAACCACAGGTTTGAGATACCGCGTGTTCCGTCAGCTGTAAAAGACCAAGACCGGATCACCGGCCGAGGCATGCCTGTTGTCAACTCCTACCACCGCGTCGCCTTCGACCCTAAGTACCTTCGGATCCCGGGAAGCGAAGTTGTGGCGACCTTGCTGCACCCCGGACATCCTCTTGTGAATGCGACGATGGGAGTCATCTCCGACAAGAATCACGATGCGCTACGACGAGGAGCGATTCTTGTAGATCGCTCTGACGCGGACACGACTCCTTACGTTATCTGCCTCCTCGAACACGACGTCACCGACGGCAGAACCGGCACCAACGGTCAGCCACGCGTCATCTCACGCCGGGCTCAGTACCTTCGTGTGAATCCCGATGGCGAAATCATCGCACTATCTGGATCGCCAATTCCCAACTACGATCCTGCTGAGCCAGAGGAACGAGCTGCCGCTTCGACTGTTCTCGGCGAGCAGTGGGCCAACGGCGCGGACCTTGTTGAGCACGTCGTCCGACAAGCATCAGTTACGGTTGCCAGAACCCACGCCGACGAGGTCCGCAATCGAGTGCAGGAGCAAGTCGACAAAACCGAGCGGCTTGTCAAGGAACGACTCCTCCGGGAAATCAACTACTGGGACCGCCGAGCTTTTGAACTGGCCGAGCAGGAAGCCGCCGGTAAGAGGACTCGTCTGCCGGCCTCGCAGATGCGCGAACGGGCAGACGTCCTCACGCGACGGCTTGATCGTCGAGTTGCAGAACTACAACTAGAACGCGACATCTCGGTACGCCCTCCAAGGATCACTGGCGCCTGCCTAGTCCTCACCCAGGGTTGGCTCGACGCTCTAACTGACCCCGAGGGAGCGGATCGCCACGCGCGCGAGACGCAGCGTATCGAGCGGATCGCCGTCGACGCGGTGCTGCGCGTAGAGCACGCACTGCACCATCATCCAGAGGAGAAGCACCACAGCTGGCCCGGGTACGACATCGAGTCGCGAACCCCAACCGGTCTTGACTTCATTGAAGTCAAGGGGAGGGTTGAGGGCGGTTCAACCTTCGAACTCACGCGCCAAGAGGCGGTCACTGCATTGAACAAGCAATACCACTCGGTCCTCGCCCTTGTCCGAGTTCATCCGGATGACAGCACCACGGTCCGCTACCTCCGAAACCCCCTGACCAACCCAATTGATCCACGCGCTGCACGCGTCGACTTCGACTGGGACCCCTTCTGGAACGACGCAACTGAAATGAGTCAGAAATGACCGAAACGCTCAGACAGCGAAAACTCATCGAAGTGGCCCTGCCTCTCGAAGAGATCAATCGCGCTTGCAAGGCGGATAAAGACCGGAAGACCGGGACGATCCGTAATGTCCACAAATGGTTTGCGCCAATGCCGCTTCCAGCATGGCGAGCGCTGCTGTTCGCATCTCTTGTTGATGATCCTGGGACCGAGGATGGTCGATCGCACCTGCTGGGGATCATCAAGAGGCTAGTTGAGAACGGGGCTGATGTTCCGGCAAGCGATACTTTAGATGAAGCCCGTTCCGTTCTAGTTAGCGAATACCCGGAAGGGTTGCCTTCTGTCGCCGACCCGTTCTGCGGGGGTGGTTCTACTTTGATCGAAGCCCAACGCCTTGGGTTGGCCACAATGGGCTCAGACTTAAACCCCGTGCCAGCCCTCATTTCCCGCGCGTTAACTGAGATTGCCCCCGCACTTTATGGTAGGCAACCAATACATCCACTGCCCAAGCGTATCCGTAACGCTAAAGGAAAACGGGCGAATGAATCACTCCAGGTTGACTTAGGGCAGGAGCACTATGTGGGATTAAGTGGACTCGCTCGCGACGTAAGCCATTACTCCGACCTGGTTAGTCGCGAGATGGAGGCGAGGCTAAGGCCTCTATACCATGCACGCCCTGGCGAGAAGCCGGTCGCGTGGCTGTGGGCGCGTACTGCTCCTTGTCCAAATCCCGCGTGCAGGATTGACACCATATTGACGACTTCATGGTGGTTAAGCAAGAAACGTGGGGAGCTGTCTTGGATCGAGCCAACAATTTTTGGCAATAAGATAGACCTTAACGTTGTCTCCCGCCAGGTGTCTGGAAAAGCTCCAAGTCCCCCCAAGATCGGCGATGGAATATTCGCGTGCCTAAACTGCTCAAGTGTTCTCAATTCCTCGTACCTACGGCAAATCGGACAAACTGGCCGATTGTCGACGCGAATGATGGCAATCGTGTCGGAAGTGAATGGAAGACGGATCTTTAGGAGCCCAGACTCCGAGGATATCGACGCTGTCGCAAGGCTTGGGGAACTCGACTCTGCTCTTGATCAGCCAATAGACCCGCGCGGACAAGGCATCCGAGTCACCAACTACGGAATAGACACTTGGGCACAACTATTTCCTTCTCGTCAGCTTCATACTTTGAACCTGCTCGTGGAACTAGTTGGTCGAACTTACGACCGCGTTCTAGAGGACGGTGGTGACGTCAAGTGGGCTGAGGCTATCGTGACCTTCTTGGCACTTGCTGTTGGTAAACGGGCCCAGGTGAGTTCAACCGAGACCCCATGGAAAATCGATTCCAGATCCGGAGCTGGCAAGGTTGAACGAGCATTTGCTAGGCCTGACCTACCTATGACATGGGATTACCCGGAAGCGGCAGTTCTGGACGACGGAGCCGGAAGCTGGATTCAATGTGTGAAGACAATGTTGGCAGCACTGCCCTTGATTCCGGCGGGCACCGGATCAATTGAGCTTCAGGACGCTCGACAAGCCAATCACGGCGCCCAGACCCTGATCGCTACTGATCCACCATACTTCGAAGCGATCGGATATGCTGATGTTTCGGATTACTTTTATCTCTGGCACCGACAAATCTTACGCGAGGTATTCCCGGATCTATACTCGACAATTCTGACCCCAAAGAGTCTGGAGTTGATCGCTTCTCCCGGTCGACACGGCGGTGATATGGCAGCGGCCCGTGCATACTTTATTGAGGGATTCACGGAGACGTTCAACAGCCTTCGAGGGACCCCCGATGGGCTGCCAATGATTGTCGTTTATGCCTCAAAGGAGCAGGGGAGCGGTGGCGACGCACTAACGCGATGGGCATCAATCCTTACCGCTATGGTTGAAGCCGATCTTGAGATAACAGGTACTTGGCCAATCCACGGAACTGGATCCACCAGAATGAGAGCCCAGGCCTCAAATGCTGTGGCTTCATATATCGCAATGGTTTGCCGAGCTAGACCTGAGTCTGCTGGCACCACGTCTCTATCTGACTTTGCGAGAACTCTTCGCAGAGAGCTCAGCATTTCGGTAAAAGAACTTCAGGCAACTTCAATTCTACCCGTAGATCTCGGCCAAGCTGCGATGGGACCGGGAATGAGAGTGTATTCACGTTATCGAGCAGTCTTGGACCAGGCAGGCTCACGTGTCGGGGTGGATCAAGCACTTACGTTGATCAGCTCCGTGCTTGGCGAGGTGCTCGACGAGCAAGAAGGTGATCTCGACGCGACCTCCCGACTGGCAGCGCAATGGTGGGCGACTTTTGGTTGGGGGCAGGGCCCATTCGGCGATGCCGATCAGCTTGCGAGGCCACTGGGTATCTCAGTAGACGACGTCGTCCGCGCCGGCTTGGTCTCGAGTCAAGCAGGGAAAGTACAGCTGACTCCCCCCACCAACCTCGACCGTAGGTGGACCCCTCAGGACGATCGCACACCGACGGCGTGGGAGGCAGTTCATCATCTGGCTGATCGTCTGATTGACGGCGGAGGCGAGGTCGCGGCGGCAGAACTTATGGGCCACCTTGGCGCACTGCGTGACCCCGCAATGGCTCTAGCTTACCGGCTGCATGAAGTGGCTGTCCGCAACTCCCGAACTGCAGATCAAGAGCGATACAACGCTCTTATTAGTTCATGGGCGGAACTTGTACGAGTTAGTTCAGCTGGAACCACAGGATCGGAAAGGCTGTTCTAGCATGCCATCGTTGACCAACAAGGAACGGGTCGGCCGGGTGCTTGACCTAGTGGCTGATGGGCTTGGGCCTTGGATCGTGACCCAACTCAGTACCAGGTACGGCAGCGACTGGGTGAAGGTCGTTGGCCAGACGGCCGGCCTGTCGGGCCGAGGGTCGACTCCTAACCAGTCTGATCCTGCATACTTGTTCTGGGTGTTCGACAAGCAGTGGCACGACGTGTTCAACGACTGCCTTACCTACGAGGACCGTCGAACCGTGTCTGCGCTCTGGGATGCCCGAAAGGAGTGGGCTCACAATGAACGCGTCACGTCGGAGCGGACCGAGCGCGTCCTCATGGACGGTGAGCACATCCTGCGCGCAATCGGCGCTGTCGAGCAGGCCGACAAGGCGGATGAAATGCGCCGGACATTCCGCCGGATGATGTTCGAAGACGATCAGAAGAGGATTCAGCGAGCTCAGGAGAGGTCGCTCTCGGTTCAACTCGACTCGGCGGGTCTCCCTGCTTGGCGTGACGCCGTCGAACCGCATGACGACGTTCTCAGCGGGACCTTCGAGTTGGCCCAGTTCGCAGCCGATCTCCGTCAGGTCCATCAACGGGTCGCGAGACCCGAATATCAGGATCCCCGCGAGTTCTTTGCCCGAACATACATGACGAGGGGCCTGCGTTACCTGCTGGAGCAAGCTGCACGCCGTTTCAGCGGCCTAGGCGGCGAACCAGTTGTCGACCTCATGACGACGTTCGGCGGCGGCAAGACTCACTCGCTCCTGGCCGTCTATCACTTGGCATCGGGCATTGCCCCAGAGGAGTTGTCGGGTGTCACCGAGCTGCTTGACGACAGCGATGCCGTCACATTGCCGGCGAACATCAACCGAGCTGTACTGGTGGGCAACGACCTATCTGTGCTCGGCAACGACAAGCCTGACGGGACCTTCACAAACACCATGTGGGGCGAACTCGCCTATCAGCTTGGTGGCCCAGATGGCTACGAGATGGTGCGTCGCTTTGACGAGGCGTCCGCCCCACCCCCAACTACGGTTCTGGCAAACCTGATCGCCGAGTACAGCCCGTGCGTCATTCTGATCGACGAGTGGGTCGCCTATTTGCGGCAACTTTGGTCATCACCCGACCGACCAGCCGGCACCTTCGATGCGCACATGACCTTCGTGCAATCCCTGACCGAGGGTGTCAAGTCAGTACCGACGGCACTGATGCTCGCTTCGCTTCCCGCTTCCTCATCCGTGAGGGAGATGCCAGGGGATGACGACGAAATCGAGAACTCCACCGAGCTCGGTGGCCGAGCCGGCCGCGAGTCGCTGCGCCGACTCCGTTCAGTGATCCACCGCGTCGAGTCACCTTGGCAACCCGCAACTATTGCGGAGTCTTACGAGATCGTCCGTCGTCGTATCTTCAAGCCGTTCGACCGCGAGCAGCTTGCAGCACGCGACACCGTTGTTCGCAGGTTCATGGAGCACTACCAGCGCCATACGGGTGAGGTCCCAAGCGAGGTCGGCCAACCGGGGTACCGGGAGACGATGCTCACTGCTTACCCTATCCACCCGGAGCTGTTCGACAGGCTCTATAAGGACTGGTCAACGCTCGAACGATTCCAAAGGACTCGCGGTGTCTTGCGGCTGATGGCCACCGTCGTCCAGGCATTGTGGGCAAGCGGTGACACCGCACCGATGATCCTGCCGGCCTCCGTGCCGCTCGACAACCCCAAGGTGTTTGACGAGCTAGCAAGCCACCTACCCGACGCTTGGAAACCGATCGTCGACGCCGACATCGCTGGCGAAGCGTCAACTGCGGACACCGTCGACCGGGAGATCCCGATCCTCGGCCGCTTAATGGCAACAAAGCGCGCAGCGCGATGTGTCTTCCTAGGGACGGCTCCGCTAGCGAACCTTCGGGAACGGACTGGGTCAGAGGCGCCGAACCGCGGCATCGAGCAACGTCGCGTCGTACTTGGTTCGACTTATCCAGGTGACAACCCGGCCCATGTAGGCGATGGTCTCCGTCGTCTGGGCGAGCGTGGCAAGTACATGAACCGCGATCGCGACCGCTACTGGTTGTCGCTCCAGCAGACCGTTGCCCAAATCGTTCAAGAGCGCGCCATCAACTACGAAGACGACGAGGTCGCCGACGAACTGGCCAAGACCATCCGCCTCGAGGCCGACAAGGGTCTGTTTGAGCGCGTTCATCGCATGCCCGCCACCAGCAGTGACGTGGACGATAGCGCCGAAATCGGCCTGGTGATCTTCGGTACCGACCGGGCATATACCCGGCGGGGCACATCGAAGGCGGAACTCGCCGCCCTCGACTTCCTCAGCAAACGAGGCACCAACGCCCGCATCCACAAGAACAGCTTGCTCTTTCTCGCCCCGGATGTGGATCGAGTCGACACCCTCCTGACGAACGTCCGCCAACGCATGGCTTGGGAGTCGATACTGGAGAGCAAGGATGCGCTCAACCTCGATCAGCACAACGTGCGGGTAGCGGAGTCTCGGGTCGAACAGGCGCTCCAGGCAGTCTCTGGGTCGATCCGTGAGGCGTATCGCTGGATTCTGGTTCCCCACCAGGAACCTGGGGCCGCCAAGATAGAGATTGAAGCGATCTCAATGAATGGTGATGGCACTCTCGTGGAACGAGTCACCCGCAAAGCAGATGCTGCCGAATTCGTCCAGCGTACGTTCTCGCCCACATTGCTCCGTCAGCAGATCGACCGGCTGAATCTCTGGTCTGAGAATCCCTACGTGCCGATCGCTGCCTTGGAGCAGTACTTTAGTCAGTACGTCTACATGCCCAAGGTGGTCAAGCCAAAGGTTGTGTTTGACGCCATCTACCATATGGACACGGTCGTAGTGGTTGACCTTGATGGCTTCGGGTACGCCGACGGCTACAGCCACGGACGGTTCAATGGACTGACCCTTAGGAGCCCCACTGCCGTTGCTCGTGAGGGTTTGCTGGTCGATCCCAAGGTCGCGCAGGCGCAGATCGACGAGGAGCTCGCTAAGGAGAACGAAGAGAGCGGCGAGCCGTCCAGTGGTGCTCAGACTGGGACGAGCGGCGGCGCGCCTTCAGGTGGCGAGACCGGTGGCGCCAGACGATCTGGCCACACCGGAGGCCACGGCTCGACGACAACAGTCACTCCGACGCGCTTCCACGCCACCAGGTCGCTGAACACGACAAGGCTGGTCCGCGATGTCGGCCAACTTTACGACGAGATCATCTCCCACTTCGTCAGCGACGGGGTGGCGGTCCGCGTCTCTCTCGACATCGAGTCAAGTCACCTAGATCAACTGACGGAGGACCAGAGAACTGCGATCCGCGAAAACCTCAAGACACTGGGATTCGGTGACGATGATTGGTCGATGGACTAACTCGTCGGTAATCCTGGAAGGATAAGTCAAATGCCACTTGGCTATAGAGCACACTTCGACGTGCACGATCACGACTCAGTAGTAGAAACAGCACTTGATGCATTCCATAAGTGGTTGCTTAACAAGGGCTACGATGTCTCGAAGATAGGGGTGGGCAAGCCTGGCGTAATTAGCGATAATGCCACGGCTAGCATCTCCACCTTTGACATTGGCGAGTCCACTGTACGTGCAAGGGTAGATGAAGCGGGTAGCGAGGGGACGTGGACAAGTCTCCTAACCATCCATGTTCCCGAGATAGCAGATCGGGACGCTGAGGTTCTGCTTGAGATCTACAGCCCTGAATCACAAGACAACCGACCAGTTCGAGCAGGGGTTCCTCGACTTGCGCGGACGCTGCTATCGCGGTTGTCGGTCAACGACTCTCTGGCTGCAGTTTCTGATGTTCCATTGCTTGTAACTGCGGGCCAGGTCCCTGAGCTTGTGGCAGCGATTACCGATCCAAACCGGCGAGGATTGCTCTTCGCTGCGGGTTCCACCCCAGGCCTCCCTTATGACGAATGGTCAAGCTATGTAGGCAAGCTTCTTCGACAGACCACCGGCCTTGGATCATCGTATGTGCTTGATGCAGATGCAACTGAGCTCTTGGAGGGATCGCTAGGCGCATTGCATACTGTAAGTGGCGGAACGTTGCGTACTTACTTGCCCGGAGTTGACATTGAAAGCGAGCTCGATGCGAAACGCCACAGAATTCTCTCGACGAACCGAATTGTGAATGACAGTCCCAAGTGGATTGCGGGTGTTCTGGGACGTCGTGCACTCGAGAATGCGCTTGAGCGTTCATTCACCCCAGATTTTCAAAAGGTCTTGGATGACATTGAGTCCAATCTGGACAACGTTCTCTTGTCTGGGCTATCAGGAACTGTTGAGAATGCCAGCGGGACAGATGGTTCAATGCTGGACCCGTCGCCTCTGGATGAGGCAGTTCGGACACCTGAGCTTGTAGACAGCATTGTCAAGGACGAACCTACCCTCACTGTTGTCGACGAAGTCTACTTGGCCGCGATGGCGACTATGAAGTTGCTGCTGGGTACCGATCACCCCAGTACTGATGACTGGAGACGCTTGGAAGCACTTGCCCGCGCAGGGCAAGGTGCCGAGTCGAGGTTGCGAGAAGTCGCTGACCGCCTTACCGGCCTCAAGTCTGATCTTGCAGCGAGCAACTCCCGGGGACATGAGCTCACTCGCCGCCTTGAGGACGAACAGTTGGAGAACGCTGACAATTTCGGCGCGCTTACCGTTTCGGAGCGAGAGGTACGGAGGCTTCGCAACGTCTTGCTGCGAACTGAACTAGCGACAGCGGCATTTTTCGATGATTCCGCAACTTCGGAGCCGGACTATCCGACGTCATTCGTGGACTTGTTGGCATCGATATCAGAGTTGCCGGGAATCAGTTTCACTGGCGACAAAGAAAAGACCACTGCTCTCGATGTCCAGGACCCAATGGGTGTTTGGGCGGGTAAGACCTGGGGAGCCTTGCTGGCGCTCTCTGACTACTCCAAAGCGTCGCGCGAAGGTCGTGCCAACTGCGACGTCCACGGGTATCTGCAGAACACGCCTGCTGGCTACCGGGGCTATTCGGCCAACAAACATACCTCCGTTGAGTCTGAGGATGTTGAGAATAACCCGAAGTTTTTCAATGCCAGAGTCTTTACAGTTCCCTCCAGTGTTTCGCCAGATGGTTCAGCTGCAATGATGGCTCACTTCAAGATCGCACAGTCTGGACTCGTCAGCCCCCGCCTGCATTACCTAGATGACACTGCGCGATCTGGCCTTATTGTTGTTGGATATATTGGACCTCATCTCCCAACCCAAAAGACGAACTAGCGTGGTCGCGTCCAATGGTGAGACTGTCCGACCACTGGCATACACGAGCCTTTCAACAGTGCAAGCGTGAAATACCGTTGCCGTGGCAGCTGTGATGTTACGGAGATGCGCCAGTATAGGACCAACTGCATCACAATTCACTAAAGATTCTGCGACTTCGCTTCGCCTGCGCAGAATGACGGGGTGGAGTGGGGCGGGGGTTTCGACCGTCGCTTGCTTTGCTCACTGGCTCAACCGCCCGAGGATAATTCTGTGGCGCCTGGCTCAACCGCCCGAGATTCTGGGGCTCTTGGTTCAACCGCCCGCCGGCGAGATTCTGCGACTTCGCTTCGCTTGCGCAGAATGACGGGAGTGGGAGTTTCGATGTTTCGTCAGGCTTGGGGTGGCGGCGTCGGTCGCTGCTGTGGATGTGATCCGTGGAGGCTGAAGGCCCCGTTGCATTTTCCGAAGATGTAGTGCATACTCGGCTAGGGGACTTCTATTTCACGAGGTCGTCTCGGCGGCACAAGATTGGTCGCGCGCATGCGCTGGCCGCTTTGGCCAATGCCGGGGCTCCTTCATTTGATGCGAAGGGGGACCTTGAGTGGACTGCTCGGGATGACAGGTGCGTGGAACTCCACATCGTTGGCTTTGTGGCCGAGGAGGCCCCTAACCTCGTTGTCATCAAGCATGTGTTTCCTACGGCACTTAAGGAGGTAAAGAAATGACTGTTGATCTGAGCCGTTACCGCTATGTTCCCGGTGAGTCAGTAGTGTCTGACATTGACCTTAACCAGGTTGAGATTCACGATTCCTCGGGTCAGCGCGTGACCGAGGCTACGCTGGATGCTGAGGCCGACGAACTCGCTCGGCGTTACCCAAACCTTCGGCCGGGTGGGAAGTCTCTGTCCGAGTCCGGAGCCCACTCGCCGCGGATTCAGGTAGTGCTTTCAGTGGACTCGAATGCGGAAGTCCACCAGCGTGCAAAGAGCGCCGGTGTGAGCGTATCGAAGTGGGCTCGAATGCTGATTGAGCGCGAACTCGCGGCCGTATAGAGGGCTATTGGCACCCTAGATGCACGCGGCATGTCCAACCCGAAGTGGGCTGGGTAGCATCAGGTATCCATTTGTGTATAAATAAACACAAGTAAACACTCTGGGTGTCTCTGAGTGGCTTGGATTGGCCAGCACAGTGGGAGATTCTGGAATTCGCTTCGCTTGCGCAGAATGACAGGTGTGGCGAGATCGCAGATTCGCGGAGTCTAGATCACAGGTTTGCGGACATGAGATCGCAGAAACGCTGAACTGAGTTCGCAGGTTTGCGGACATGAGATCGCATGTGTGCTGTGTGGTGCGGGGTCAGATTCTGCCGCTACGCTCGGCACGCGCAACACGGCGGGCGGAGTCTCTTCACCGAAATGGTGCACCACGCGCAACCATGCTGAAAGAGGCTCTCAGCGAGCCCATTGATTGATGAACCCAGGGGCTGGGCCTACGGCCTGGGCGAGTGCTCGGATGCGCGTTTGGATGGAGCGGTCATTGGTGACTGCACGCAACGCTGAGGAATTGGGGGTGCGGAAACTCTTCAACGCTTCGGCTGTGTCCCTCGCGGTTGTTCGCTTGGGCCAATCTGAAGCGGTAATGCCCGCAGCGTGGCACACCGCTAGCAGTCGCCACACATCAGTGGCATCCTTCGGTTCGAGGCGCGATTTGTAGGACAGCACCTTGAGGCACAAGGCAGGGAACGGCCCAGGGATTCGAATGCTGAGGTCTAGGTGCGCGCCGGTGGTGAGGCCCACGGAAAGAGCGATCACCATCGGATCTTGGGTCAGGGCCAAGTCCAGGCCGGGAATCTCGTCAATGAACAGGTCCCCATGTTGTCGGCTGGGAGCATGGCGAGCTTCCATGGATTTTGTCAGAACGTCGATGGTGGCCACAACATCGTCGCCCAGATTGCGCGTGAATCTGTTGGACGCTCGCTGCTTGTACCCCATCCCGAGGAGAGCCGGAAGAAGGCGAGGATCGCTCACCACGGACCAGTCGGCCCCCAGGTCAGCGTCGGCAGTTTCACGCTCCGGCACGTCAGAGACTTGATAGTGGTCAACGAGCAACTGGACCATGTGCCCCCCAACAATGCGGTAGTCAACGTTGAGTTGTGCGACGAGGGTTGAACAGTCGGCCATCGCAATGTAGCCGGCATCTTGTGCGCGTGAAGTGGAGCGAATGTGCTGCCTAGTCATGGTCGTTTCCTGTTGCTTGTTGCCAGCGTTGGCGGTGCCGTCCCATGAGAGCCTCGACGAGTGTTTTGGCGGCGTCTGAGGCATCGCCGGAGTTGTGCAGATGAATGTCATAGAGAACCTGGATAGGGTCTGCAAGATTGGTGTTGCCTACTCGCCAACTGGCTGGTAGATAGAGTCCTTCATCACGCGGCGAGATGAGGGTCAGGGTGGCGTCGCTTCGGTTGGAAGTAGGGGTGAATCCATGCTCGGCAAGGTTAGCTCCCTGGGGAGAATAAATGGTGGCGCGGGTGGGCCGTCGCCACGGGGCAAGCAGATCTGCGGCTATGTCACCTGACACCACGGCGTTATCGCCAAGCGCCCCCAATGCGTTTTCCGATTGAACTGTGACAGGGTCGAGTGAATACCAGTAGGACGCCGTGCCGCCAGGGCCCGGGTAGGTATTGAGCCACCAGTCAAGAAGGGTGTGCCAGTGAGTGGCTGCCCAGGACTTCCCGTTCCTTGTGATCAATCTATTTTCGACGAGTGTGGAGAGCACCCTGGACACCCGAGACTGACCAACTCCGCTGCGTTCCGCGAAAACGCTCTGTGTTGCCACGTCTCCAGCTAACAACTGGCGTGCCATGGTGTGGGCGGCGTACGATCTCGGCCCACGCTTCCGGTGAAGGACTGGGGGAGGACCCGATGCATGGCCGCCAAGGACAGTGCCATCCACCGTGATTCGAACCGTGCCGTCGTCGGTCACAACATCCCACCCGCGGTCAAGAGCGACCGTGAGCGCACGCTCACTGAGCCGAGGCACCACGAGGAGCGAAGGTTCGTGAGGTACGGGAGGAATGTGCCCCGGCGTTAACGGGTAGTCTCGTTGAATTAATCGACGATGCGCCGATGTTTCAGAGACACGAAGACAGACTGAGGACGCGTCCACGTTCTCCACCGTGACACCGTTATCTGCTAACACGTCCATCCACATACCACCTATTGTATGCCTGTTTTCTGAAATTATCCATTAACTAGCATAACCAGTGATCAGGTGGCCTTGCTACCCCGTTTACCTTGCGCAGAGTGACTGGGTGGTTGGGGGATCGTCACTAATTGTCATTCTGCGGGTCCGTAGTGCCTCGCAGAATCTTGCCGTGGGGATGTCATTGACACGGACTCGCCGTGGAGGTTCTTGGAGGCGAGCCGCCTGCCTAACTCGGACAGGAGCGCCTCAATATCCGTGCGGTTAAAGGTGGTGTTCATACGGTCTCCAGCCAGGATCGGGGATAAATGACTCCACGGTCTCGCAGTGCGGAGGGGGTCTGGACAAGGTTCCAGTTCCGCCATGCTGGTGATTCAACGGGGGTCCAGAAACTCGTGGCTGTGGCGGCGGTGCGTGTCCAGTTGAGAGATTCACGACGACCGGAGGTGGCCCACGTGTGCGCCGCAACGCCGCGGATCAGGTTGTTCCAATGAGGATCACCTGTGGTAGGCGGGCGGAGGTGGAAGGCGGCAATATCCGCAGGGTCCGTCAGTTCACTGAGGTGAGCCACGGTTTGGGCAACCAGACGCGTGCAATGGACCGGATCGTCCCGCATGTAGTGCTTGATCGCCAGAGCCAATTGCGGGTAACAGACCAGGTGGTGAGTAGCAATGGGGGAGCGAGCCCCCGCTTGTCCAGCCAACGTGATTCGCTCGGCTACCTGGGGTGACATCGGTTTGGTTCCGTGCCGATAGGCTGACAGGCTGACAGGTTCGATCTCTTGATACCCGTGAGCCAGGTCAGCGCACCGTAAGGCGTAGCAACGGGCCACTCAAACGATGATGCCATGCCAGAATTATTACCCCTGGGCATGCGGAGCGCGGCATGGCCGCAGTGGTGCGGGGGTATCGACCGACGCTCGCTTCGCTCACTGGCTCAACCGCCCGAGCTTCTGCCGCTGCGCTCGACTCGCGCAGAATGACGGGGGAGGAACCGCCCGGGGTATGGCTATGCGGCGATGAGGCGAAGAAGTTCGGGAGCCTCTACGGTGACCGCAACCCAAACGGCATCGTCGTCGATCTCGTCATAGACGTGAGTCAGCAGAATACGCATCGCATAGATGTCCCGCCAGGGCACGGTGGGACGCGATTCCTTGAACGATTCCGGCAGACTCTTGGTGGCTTCAGTGATGACTTCAAGAGACTTCTGGGAGCCCGGCGCAGGGTGAAGCCAGCATCGTCAGCGCTGAAATACGCGTCCTGGCCGAGCGAAGCAATGTAATTCAGCGCGTGGACTTCGCGCCGAATGTCAGCGAGGCATCGGGAGATTCTGGCGTTGTTGTTCATGCTAACGCCACCGCCTCACGCCGGACGGCATCAAAAACCGTTGACTGGCGGCCGTAGTCAAACACCACGTCAACGCGGGTAGTGAGGATGGCTTCGGCAAGCCGTGTGAGGCGCGCCTTGGCGAGAAGGCCCACCTTCACGCCGGGTTTGGGTTCAGCGAGGATGTCCACATCCGACGAAGTGTTGTCACACCCAGTGGCAGGTGAACCGAAAATCTTCACGGACGTGAAGTCATCAGCAAAGAGATGGAGCAGGCTCTCTGTGGCTGCAGGAAGGAGCTGTGACGGGGTGGCTTCGAGGGCGCCGACGAGGCGGGATTGGACAGATGGGCCCGCGGTGCGCGTGCCCGCTTCAATGGCAGACAGGTGAGGTTGGTGCATCGAAACCCTGCGCGCCAGGTCCTGCTGCGTGATCCCCAGAAGTTCACGGCGTGTGCGTACCCACACGCCGAACTCAAGGGAATTCACGGGATAGGCGGCTCCAGACACCGGGCAAGTATACCATCACGATGGTATGACTGGGCGTGACCGTGAGAGATGCCGTAATGAACATTTGACATTCCTTCTAAGGGAAAATAGCTCGCCTTTTCAGGTGATCCCGATACTGCTTCTCGTAATACGTCTCCATCGCCTTCCCCTGGCTGTCAACGGCGAATTTCCGATAGTAGTCCCAATTACTCATACGTTCATTGGCAAAACGATACGTCCTGTTGTTATGAGACGACCAAAACTCGATCGCGTCAGAAAGTTCGGTGACCACCTCTAGGGTTCCTACTGAATATTCTTCGCCATGAGCAAACATGAGCCATGCCTCGTTTACTCTGCCGGCGATGGTGACAAGAACAGATTCTTGGTAGAAGGCAGACCTGAAATATTCGGCTGTTTCGAATAGTTTGTCTCCGAGATCACCACGTGGGTTGATCCATACGCAGAAGCTATCCTCTGTGGTGGGAGTTCCGTCATTATAACGATAGCCTCCGTCGATGGGAATATAGCCAAAGTCGCCCTCGGCATGTGACGCTCTCCATTGATTCAACTCAACTTTGAGTGCCTCGGTCTGGGAGGTATCCCATTCTTCTTGGGCGCTGGGACGTGTCTGTTGAGAACGTTGAGGTTCCTCAGGTAACCAAACACCATCTCGACCCTTGTGCCCCAGCGGCAGGGTGGTGCTCAGTTGATACTCAGCCTCTCGGTCTGGGTCCTCCACAGGAAGTGGGTTGCCGTAGTCATCTGTGGCCAGGCCTTTGTTTCCGGGAATGGGTTCTCCCTGATACTGGCCCGCTTCCACATCGGTATCCTCGTATGTTTTGCGAAGGCTTCTGAACGCCGACACCGTGAACATGTGATGTGTTTCCATCATGTTCCAGATTCTCTGCATTGTACTGGCTTCGATGATGCGACCGAGTGGCTTTCGCGGACCCTCTGAAGCGCTTTGGGGCCATACAGGCTTGCGGGGCGCAACGTCCGTGGGTGGATGCGTCCACGCATGAGCGAAAGACCCCACGCGCGTAGGGATTGCCTCGCGTTCTCCCCACATACTCAGGTGTTCATCTGCTTGACTAATGCTTCTGATTTCGCCAAACGTTCTGCCGACTTCCCTTGCCATTATCGTGTTCCTTCTTGGTCTGGGCTCCACGTGGTTGTGGGCCTTCACCTATGTAGCCGAGTTTTCATCGGTTACGCGGTACTCCGCGGCAGAGTGTTGAGTGGAGTCTCGTTACCAACCGTCATTCTCCGGGCCCGAAGGGCCTCGAAGAATCTTGCTGGGCGGAGGGGTTTCGACCGTCGGCGCTGGGCCGCCTGGCTCAACCACCAGAGATTCTGCGACGGTGCTCCGCTTGCGCAGAATGACAGGGGCAGCATGTCCCCGTCAGGTGTCCAACCGTTGTCGCCATGTCCAGCCTTCATCACCGTATTTGCCGCCAGCAACGGACTCGTCATTATCATCTTGGTGTGCCGTAAAGAACATTTGTCATTCCTTGTGGTGGTGGTTTGCTAGGGGCGCCTGACGGCTTTTCTGTCCTGAGCGATAGACTTTAGCAAACGTTCCTTCATTGTCCTGTTTCTTCTGTCGTAAGAACTCTTAATCATTGCTTGGTTGTAGGAATAAGGCTTTACGGCAACCCAATGGCGCATCCTACGATTGTGAATCTCGTTTATGGATGCTTTCCTTCTTGCGCCTGACCTGGCAAAGTTAGGGTCATAGTCTGGATGCTCAGGGTCGTCTCTGGGATCGTATTCCGGCCCTTCCAAATCATCGCTGGGGGTTCTATGCTCAAAATCCGGTTCGCCGCCCCAAACTCTAGGCTTCTCAAAGTCCGGGGGTGTGAACGCATAAGGAGACTCGTTGTGCTTGCTCCATACCTCTAGCGCATTGACAATTTCTTGATCTGAATGGAGATAGCCAACATCAGTGATTCTCTTGTTGCCAAATATCAAATACGCAGGATTATTCTTTCCCGCTTCGTGAATCAACACTGATTGCTGAGTGTATGCCCTTCGGAAATATTCAGCGACCTCAAAAAGTCTATCTCTGTCAAACAAAAACAAGGGAAGGAATACAGCGAA
The DNA here is from genome assembly GCA_031256435.1 of Cellulomonadaceae bacterium. Classification (GTDB taxonomy): domain Bacteria; phylum Actinomycetota; class Actinomycetes; order Actinomycetales; family Cellulomonadaceae; genus Xylanimonas. The sequence goes on along the minus strand of JAIRQO010000009.1, from coordinate 18,093 downwards.
CGAATCCTCCAAGTCCGGGTCGCCTACTCCACCGAACTGATACAGTCCATCAACTGAAATGTATTCTAAACCAAACTCGTCAAGTTCCCAAATAAGCCTTGTTGTCTGGTCATCGTTATCAAGGGGCATTTGTCCCTCAATAACATCATAGTTTTTTCCAGGCTCGGTGAACGCCGTCACTGTAAACATATGACTTGTATCGAGCCGTTCTTCAATCTCCTTCATAGAGATTCCGCTATCCTCGATTTGGCCTTCCTCATCGAGAATCACGTTGTCATCCTCATCAAACTTCACGCCGAGGTTTCGTCCTTCTCTCTTGGCGTCGCCCCAAGCGTGAGAGAAAGAACCGACGCGTGAGATAGCATCCTCACGTTCTCCCCACATACTTAGACGTTCATCTGCCTGACTAATGCTTCTGATCTCGCCAAACGTTCTGCTGACTTCCCTTGCCATTATCGTGTTCCTTCTTGGTCTGGGCTCCACGTGGTTGTGGGCCTCCACTTATGTAGTCGAGACAGCATCGGGTGCGCGATACTCCACGGCAGAGTGTTGAGTGGGGCCTCGTCACCAACCGTCATTCTGCGGGCCCGTAGGGCCTCGCAGAATCTCGCTAGGCGGAGAGGGTTTCGACCGTCGGCGCTGAGGCGCTTGGCTCAACCACCCGAGATTCTGCGACTGCGCTCCGCTTGCCAAGAACCTGGGGGCGGGGCGGTCCAGGTAGAGCGGCCTGTGGGTGACGTCATTCGGCAATCAGGATGGTGATGGTCATGGACTGCGAGGCATCAGGGGTCTCGTCCCAGTCATCCTCATCCTCATCACTGTCGCCGCCCACGGACTCGTCGCTCGCATCCTCTTCGCCCGCGTTCTCGTTGTCAGTGTCATCACGGTATGACCCGTGATGCATCTCGACGAGATTCGGCTCCACAATGTTCACGGCGTAGGTGACGTGCGCCTCGGGAGCCAGCGCCGCGCAGATCGCCTCGATGGCGGCCCACAACTCCTGGAGCGCATGGTCAGCAGTCACATCAAAGTGCAGAATGACATGGCGAGCCTCGCTGAGATCCCGTTCGCCGAGGGTGTTCAGCAGGGCCTGAGCGGCACTGCGCCCGCGGCAGGCCGGCTCTGTGGCGCTGGCCGTGGCAACAAACATCCCGGGCGCACTGGCAAACGCAGCGAGGGAGTCTGGAGCGCCAACCACACCGTCAACCGAAGCGTCAATCGCAGCGTCAGCCGAACCCTTCACCGCAACGCCGGCGTTCTTGAGGTGGACCACCGTCTGCAGGAGGTCTGCAAGCGTGACGCAACCCAGGAGGGTGGTCAGTTGACGAGGTGCTGTGGTGTTCTCAGTGGTCATCAGTTCTTCCTTCTCTGCGTGGTGAGTTGATCTGTGGGGTCAGTTGCCGTACAGCCAGATTGCCGCACGGCCAGAACGCCGCACAGCCAGTACGCCGCACGGCCAGTACGCCGCGCGGCCCGCTCGCCGCACAGCCAAGCTGCCGTACGCGCCTAGTGCGGCGGATAGCGCTGTTCCCAGCCAGTGTTGGCCTTGGAGCCGCCGTCATGAAGCCGCCCAGCCTGGGTGAACTCGTAGATAAAGTCATCCGCGAGGGCCAGCATCGTCTCGCGTCCCTCCACGCGGAAGACGAGCTCGGCAGGCAGTGCGCTGTCTCCATGGAGCGCGCCGAGGATGTTTCCGCAGATGGCGCCGGTGGAGTCGCTGTCTCCATTGTGGGTGACCGCCACACTCAGCGCATCCAGAACCTGATGGGGTTCGGGGTACCTGAGCGCTGCGTACAGGGCCATGGCAAGAGCCTCTTCGGCTATCCACCCTTGCCCGAGTTTCTCAATGACGCCAATACTTTCAGGCTTGCCCCGGTGGTTATCAGCCAGTGCCACGGCAGCCTTGATGGCCTCGGTGGTCTCCTCGTGGTGCTTCACCTTTTCTAGGATCTCCAGAGTGGTGCTCACGGCGGTAGGGAGATCTTGCCCGTGATGGACCATCCCTGCGACGATTGCCGCGAGTGCGCCCGAGGCCACCTGACCCGTGGGGTGGCCGTGCGTGTAGCTTGCTGCCCGCGCACCTTCGTCGTACGCCCAGCGCAGATCACTGGCATAAGGAACCAGTCCGATGGGGGCCACCCGCATCACGCCGCCGCAACCCTTGGAGTTGTTCTCCGCTGGCCACGAGTTCCACTCCGTGGGTACGGCGCCTTTCCCCTTGCGAGCCTGTTTCAGTGCTCGCAAGCACGTGTTCCCGGGGGCACGCCGGACATAGAGCCAGTGGTGCTGATCGAGCCAACCCAACTGTGATATCCAGTAGACGTCATCCCGGTCCGGGTTGGGTCCCTGCCGCTGCTGAGTGTCAAGCCAGCGATCGTAGGCGAGGGAGATCAGGTTGGTGTTGAAGCCAATCCCCTTGTCCAGGCGCACACCAGCCCGGATGAGCCCATCCATGGTGAACAGGGTCATCTGCGTGTCATCGGTGACATGGCCATACACATTTCTGACCGGCTTCGCCTCGTTGGGGGTGGAGAGGTCAGTCTGAAGGCTGGCCAGATAGTCAGCCTTGGTTGCGTACATCGGTAGGTAGCCGCGCACGCCTTTGGGTCCGGTTTGGGCGAGGATTTTTGGGAGGCTGGTGAACTCTACGGGCCACCCCAGGGCATCGCCAATGGCTCCACCAAGTATGCATCCGCGAACGCGCGCCGCATACCGTTCAATCTCCGCGTATTTGTCTCTTTCACCTGTGCTGTTGTCCATGCGTTTCTCCATTCGTTGTTCTGTGTGGTGGTCTGTTGGTGTCTGTGCTGAGTGATGATTCTGCGACGATGACCAGGCGTCACGGTCCACCACCGCCGGCCATGACGGCACAGCGACAGTGAACAGCGGCAGCGAACCGTGGCTGACGCCCTAGTTCCAGAGTTTGTCCTTGACGTCACCACACTTGACACAGATCCACGCACGCTCCCACGCGCCAACGGGGCTGCTCCCGTTGTACTGGTGGCCGGTGATGCCGCAGTAGAACCGAACATCGTCATTCTTCTTGATACCAAACATGGTGTTCTCCTTGGGGTTGTGGCATTCCCGGATGGAATGCCAGGGGTGGGTGTGGTGGTTGTGGTGGGGAGGTTGATGATTCGACGACGATGAACAGGCCGGACGGGTCCTCACAGGTACATCCCCGTGGGCGTAGCGGACACGAGTTCCGGACTCTGGATGCGTTTCACCGTACCGAGCTGCTCATACAGTTCAGCCAAGGTGGCGGGGGCCGTCACGCGAGGAGCCACGGTGGCCGTCCCCACAGTGTCCCCGTCTGCAGTGTCCCCGCCTGCGGTGACCTTCTTCAAAACAGGGGAGTCAGCCAACCACTCGTTGGCATCTGCCGTGTCAAACCTGTGGAACTCCACGGTGGCCAGAGCTCGTCCGGGGCGGACGAGGGCAGGATGTAAGGCCCGCAACTCCTCGTTAGTGGTGAGCAGGAACAACACGTTGCTGCCCTGACCCAGGATGCCATCGGCCAGGTTGAGCAAACGCCCTAGCGCGGCTCCGGCGGTCCTGCGAGCATCGGCCCGTAGGAACTCGTCGGAATCCTCCGCGACGATCAGCAGATGCCGTGCCGGGCCTTCCTTGGGCCGCAACTTTCCGGCCTCGTACAACAGTTCCATCATGTATCCCGTGTCTGCAAAGGCGCGCTCGGGATCGGCAAGGTAGGCAATGTCACACCAGGATTGCCACGCGTGGGCCATGGCTCGTATCGCGGTGGTTTTCCCCGTGCCGGGTGCGCCATGCCACAAAACGAGCCGTCCCTGGTTCTGGGGCCGCTCCACATGCATGAGATCAGCAAGATTCAGCGCCGTGGGAACGGGATAGTTCCGGGCAATGTCTGCCCACCGAGGCACTTCAATACGGGAGCGTTGAGACTGCGCACCGGATCCTGTTAAGTACCAGGTTTTGATAGGGACGGTGTTGCCCACATCCTTTGCAGGAGGGGCAGGGGCACGGCCGAGGGCTGTGGCCACCACCTCGAAGATCTCCTCCTGGTTGCCCCCACAGCCACGCACTTCCACGCCCAACTCGTCCACCTCGGCAAACATGTAGCCTTGGGGCACCTTGGCCAGCACGTTGACCACGCGTGTTCCGGTCACGGAGTGGTCAGAGTCCAACTGGCTGTGCGCGGAAGTTCTCACCACGTCAGCACCGTGGGGGAGCAGTGCCATGGGGCTGTCAAGGCCGGCCCGCTTGCCTCCGGGTTTCCGGTTCCCCACAAGGTGAGGGTACTGGCCGTCCGCAACAATCTGGTTGAAGGCGGCACGCGTTGCGTGCGGGGGCAACCGAATATCGGATTCCGCCTTAATCCCGAATGGCGCCGTGGCGCTGACGGAGGCTGTGGCGTTGACGGTGGCTGTGGAACTGGACACGGCAGTGGTGTGTGGCCGTTCAGAGACGGGAGTGGCGTAGTTGTTCATTTCAGAGATCCTCCTCAGTGATTCCTCCAGGGGTGGTTTCCACGGACGTCATGGTGATGCGTCCCCCACGCTTGCCGAGCACGAGGGCCCGCTTCGGGACGGTGGGAACCTTCCTGACGCGTTCCATGAGGTCGGCGAGAGCCTCGGTGCGGTGCTTGTCCATCCAAATGTTCATGGCCATGACTGGAACGTTGAGCTTGGAGTACGCGCCGCAGGAGCACACCTTTCCAGGGCACCAATAGTGACGGCGAGCTTCTAGTCGGATGCCGGCATTGACGAGTTCTGCTGCAATATCGGTTCCCTTGACAGGTACGGGACGCTGCGTGTCCGTACTCGCATCACTCCGTGAGCGCCGAATCTGGTCACCGGAGTTAGAGGCGTTACTTTTCTCGCCTTGCTCGTCGGTTGCGGATTCATCAGGATCTACCGGTCCTGCTAAAAGCGTCAGGAGTTTCTGAATCACCGCGTGGTTGTTCTTCAGGCTCGCCGCGTGCGCCGTTCTTTGTCCACGCTCAACACCAGCAAGCCGATCGAGTTGAGTGCGCAGGTCCCGGTTGGTTTCTTTGGTGGCTTTGAGTTCCCTGCGGACCGCTCGGAGAGCATGAACCAATTCAGAAGGCTCCACCTGCTTGGGTGACTCGGCGGTCTGGGAGGTCTCATCGCCACCCTCCGAGGCTTCGAGAGGCTGGAGTTCTTCCCCGCGCAGCTCGCGAAGCTTGCGGATGTCCCCGGCGCTGAGGCGAAGCCAGTTGTCATTGATACGCCAGCGCTGACCGGCGTGGGTGATTGTCAGCGTTCCATTCTCTGTGCACTCTACGTCTCGGTCCTTGAGGCCCGTAATGTTCCTTTGCAGGGACCTAGTATCACCAGGGCGAATCCCCAAAGGCCTGAGCATGAAAAACAGGTCTTGCCTGTCAATGTATTCTTTGGCGGTGGCTTGGCACACCGCGTTGTCCTTGATGAAATAGAGCCGGACAAAGGGACTGCCGCGATGAGAGCTAGCCTTGTGATTGCGCCAGGAGACGCACAGGATGTCCTCGAGGTTGGCTTCCTCCGCCACCCCCACAGAAACGATCTGTGGCCTCACGGTGGTGGTTTCAACGGAGGGGGCCTCCGCAGCAGGCTCAGTGGAGGCAGTGGCCTCAACGGCGGAGGCAGCAGCGGCGGGAGATTCGATGGTGGGTGTGGTTGCGGTCATGGATGGACTCCTTCGGGGTAGGCGGGTGGTGGGCAATGGGGTGGGCAGGGGGTGTTCAGGGGGCAAGGGCGGCGGCGAGGGTTTTGCCGATGGGGGCGTGGATGACCAGATCGGCTTGCGCGTCAAAGGCCGTTTCGTCGAAGTTGATGATGGCGCGGGTGTGGCCTCGGAAATAACCGAGGAGCCCCGCGGCCGGTTGCACCACTAGCGATGTTCCGCCCACTATCATCACGTCAGCGGTACGAATGGCTTCGGCTGCTGCGGCGACGATGGTGGAGGGCAACGGCTCGCCGTAGAGGACCACGTCCGGCCTCACCCAGCCGCCACACACCGTGGTGCCAATGACTGCCGGACACGTGGGGACCACCCGTTCTGGGGCGCGGCAGTTCACCGGATTCATGGTCCAATCCAGCGTGTACCGTGCATTGCAGTCCACGCAGTAGTGCCGCCACACCGAGCCGTGCAGTTCCAGAACGGTGCGGGAGCCAGCCTGCTGGTGCAAACCATCAATATTCTGCGTGACCACGGCCGCAAGCGTTCCCCGATACTCGAGCAAGGAGAGAGCCTTGTGGGCGGCGTTGGGCCTGGCGTCACGGTCCACCAAATGCTCGCGAAAATATCGGTGGAACGTCACCGGGTTGTACCGCGCAAACTCGATGGAGAGAATGACCTCGGGAGGGAACCCAAACAACTCCTCGGCAATATCTTGCGTGTCCTCGGAGCGGAAATCCGCAATGCCGGATTCCGTGGATACGCCGGCGCCTCCAAAGAACACTCCACGCTTCATGAACCGCAGAACGTCTGCGAGGGACGAGGATGTGGGCGGCTCTGCATGGGTGTGAGTCATTCGGTGTCCTTTTCTCAGCCTCCCTTCCAGGAGCGCTAGTGGGTGATGTGGGTAGTGATGGATGGAAAGCGGGCATGGGAAACCCGCCGGGGATGGCCAATCAAGCGGGATGGCCAATCAAGCAGGATGACAGGATGAGCAGTCAAGCGGGATGGGGGAGTCCGCTATGCCTTGAGTGCATCGACGTACAGTCCATCGCTGCTCTCGGTGATGAACACCGCGATGATGACATGGGTCATCACCAGTTCGGTGTGTTAAGGGTATGTGCGACGATTCGCACCGTTCGGTCTGCGGCTCTCATGTTCTGAGGCGCCCAGCAGTTACAAGAATACGCCCTCCCGGCATGGCGATCAAGCCAGTGGCCACGGATTCACAATGAAGCGTCGCTGAATTGCTTTGCGCTACACTAGGGGTGAAGGGAACTCCCGGACGGGGGTCCACACGAGGAGGAACACATGACCGCACGCTTGGGGCCCGGCATCACGCTTGCCGGACGCCCCTTTCCTGACGCGGGTGACCTTGTTCGTCGCTTCTGCGGCATGGCCTGGTCCGGCGGCGCTGGCGGGGAGTATCACGAGCTGGAGTATTACGACGCTTTGGTGACGGACCCGCTGGTGCTGAGCGAGGTGGACGTGTTGGCCGCGCAGGTCCTCAACCCCAACATGGGCCCCAGGGACCGCCAGTTTTTCGTCGAACATGCTGCAGACGTAGCCGCGTGGCTCGCCCCCATTCCGCTGGATGCCACTCTCGCCGATGCGCCCGATGAGATGCTGGACCACCTGGAACGTCTCGTGACCGCCTGGCCCGGCGGACCCACGCTGTCCGTCCTGTCCAAGGTGTTGCACCGCAAGCGGCCCGGCCTGATTCCCTTGGTGGACCGCAATTCCATTGACCTCTACAGGTTGGTGACGGGCGAGCGCGTCCCTGCCCGAGCCTGGCCCGGCATGCTGGACGCCCTCTCGGATGACGTGTATGACAACCGCAAGGCGCTCGCCGCACTGTCTGCCGAGGTCCTCGCCGCCACCGGCGTCACAGTCTCCCCACTCCGCGTAGTAGACATCACCATCTGGATGCACGGCCACCGCTAAGGAGGGCCGCAGCCGATGGTCAATGTATTACTAAGTATAATCAAGTATAAACTTTTCGTCGGTGGCCTGGTGCTGGGTATCTGCGGTGTGAAAACGCTTCGCGGCGCTCATGTAGGCTGATGCCGATGGCTGTTGATCCTCTTCCTGAACTTGTTGTTGCTGATGCGGCGGCGTGGCGTGCGTGGCTCGACGCCCACGAGAGTGAATCCCCCGGGGTGTGGCTCGTGTTGGCGCGTAAGGGAGCCAACGGCCCCACAACGCTCACCTATGATGAGGCGCTCGACGAAGCCTTGTGTTCCGGATGGATTGACGGTCAAACCAAGCGCCGTGATGACGTGTCCACCTTCCGTCGTTTCACTCCCCGACGAGCAAGGTCTGTGTGGTCGCTACGGAATACGGAGCACATTGCGCGGTTGGACGCACAAAGACGCCTGCGCCCTCGCGGGCGCGCCGAGGTGGACGCCGCCCACGCCGACGGACGCTGGGACCGTGCCTACGGTGGATCGTCGAATATTGACGTCCCCGAGGAGTTGACTGCGGCACTGGAAGCCAGTCCGCGCGCAGCCCAGGCATTCGAGGCCCTCACCAAGCAGGAGCGATACTCCATGCTGTATCGCCTTGCCCAAGCTCAGCGTCCGGAAACCGTAACTCGGAACGTGTCCAGATACATCGTTGACCTAGAGCAGCGCCCTACTGTTCCTGCCCCGCCACAGGGGATGTTCAAGGACCCAGAAGAGCGAGGGGAATGACCGCAACACCGTCCCTGCGGCGATAGGCGATATCTCCTGTGTTGAGTACAATTTTATCGGCAAGCCTGTCACCAATCTGTTGGTGGAGCCAGTTGAGGTGCCGTACATCGTTATCTGAGACAGATGAAGATAGTTTAACCTCGCAGGCCACAACACGGCGGTCTGAACCTTCAACGATAATGTCTACCTCACGCGAACTGCGTCCATCGGCAATAATCATGTGCCCAGTTCTGGCCCGCGCGGCGTCGGCATATACCCTCACACACAGTGTGGCTAGTGATTCAAAGAGAGCACCCAGCCAAGTACCTGTATGCGGAGAAATGCGTTGGCCCTCGCCAATAAGGAGGGCTCCTTTGCTCACGCCCATGAGGTTTGCGGCGAGAGCCGGGTCAGCAAGATGGTGCTTGGGCGCCTGGCTCAATCGCTTGAGTGGATTAAACGGTGAAATCCACGCTGGGAGTGGATCGAGTATGAATACCCTGGTCAAATGGTCACGATACGCATCGGCCGTGTTCCGTGCTATGGGGTCAGCGTCCGACGATGTGGCTGCATCGCGGATCGTTGTGTACCGTGCTGCGCTCGCGGTTGCTGCCGCATAGGCCGTCATCCATGCGTGCAATGCTGCGGGTTTCCGGACGTTTATTCCAGCCTGTTGCATTTCGCGGTTCAGGAGGAGGTCAAGATAACTACGCAATTGATCGTCACGGAAATCCTGGCCGGGAAGCCTGCGGATGCCGGGGAATCCCGAGGCAAGAATCTCATCAACGTAATCGGGAACTGTCATGGTACTGATCCCAGAGATCGCATCGGAATGCCCGTCAAGCAACTCTCGCAATGACACCGTTGGAGTACAGATTCCCCGCTCGGCTAACGCCATGGGGCGCAATCGAAGGGAAACAATTCTCCCGGCACCCGTGTGGATTCGCGATTCGGGACGAACGGTTGCCGATCCGGCAAGGAGAAATCGCCCAGGGGAGTCATCATCATCCACGGCATGTTTGACTCGATTCCAGACTGTTTCGGCCAGTTGCCATTCATCAATGAAAACGGGTTCTGGAACCTGGACAATAAGATCGGGATTCGCCATCACGGCGGCATGACGCTCAAGGATGGACATGTCAAGGACCGTTGCGGCCCGCTGCTTGGCTGTTTCTGTTTTACCTACACCTTTTGCTCCGTCAATCGAGACAGCCGCTAAGCCCAACATCATTCGATCAAGCGTGTTATCAACCACACGACGCGTGTAGGGCATGGTATTCCTCCTCGTGTTTGAAGGCTGCGAGACTGCCGATATTCACGGAAGTGAGCATCTGTGCGGAAGTCTACTGAGCATCTACGCGGAAGTCTACTGAGCATCTACGCGGCTCTAGCGGCAGCCCTCAGAAGCCGAGGGCGTCCCGCAGGGGTCCGGACAGGAAGTAGATCACAAAGAGAACGGCTGCGCCGTAGAGCAAGGGGTGGATGGTGCGGGCCTTGCCCACCACCACTTTGATGAGCACGTAGGAGATCACGCCGGCGCCGATGCCCGCCGTAATCGAATACGCAAACGGCATCAGCACAATGGTCAGGAACGCGGGAAGCGCTACCTCGTAATCCTTCCAGTCAATCTCCGCCACCTGCGTGAGCATCAAGAATCCCACCACCACCAGGGCGGGCGTGGCGGCTTCATTAGGCACCATCTCAATGATGGGGGCCACAAACATGGCGGCCAGGAAGGCCAAACCCGTAGTCACGGACGCCAGTCCCGTCCGCGCGCCATCTCCCACACCCGCAGCACTTTCGACGAAGGACGTGTTGGAGGACACGGAGGAGGCACCCCCCGCAATGGCCGCGCACGAGTCCACAATGAGGATCGATCGGGTGTTGATGGGGTCGCCATTGTCGTCGAGCAGACCGGCCTCACCGCCCACGGCCACCATGGTGCCCATGGTGTCAAAGAAGTCCGCCAGCATGAGGGTGAAGGCGAGGAGAAGCACGGCCACCACGCCGATATTCCTGAATGATCCCAACAGAGAGAAGTTGCCCAGCAGGTCCAGGTTAGGCAGCGTCCAGTTGGCGCTGAGTTCTGGGACGGTGAGGGCCCATCCGTCAGGGTTGACGGTGACGCCATCGGGGCCCATGTAGCGCGGTCCCAGGTGCGCAATGGCTTGGATGATGATGGCCAGCACGGTGGAGGCCACAATGGCTATGAGGATGCCGCCGCGCACCTTCTTCACCATGAGCACTGCGGCAAGCAGTAACCCAAACACAAACACCACAATGGGCCACGTTCCCAAGGAGCCATCCAGGCCCAGTTCCAGAGGCGTGGCCAATCCAGCCGGGATGCGCACAAAGCCCGCGTTGACAAAGCCCACCAGGGCAATGAACAACCCGATTCCCACGGAAATGGCGATTTTCAGTTCATGAGGAATAGCGCGGAATACGGCTTCCCGCAGACCCGTGAGCACCAGGACCAGGATGATGATGCCTTGCAGCACCACAATTCCCATAGCGTCCGCCCAGGTCATGCCAGGGATGGCGGCAATGGAGATGGCCACTACGGAGTTGATGCCCATGCCTGCGGCCAGGCCCAGCGGGAAGTTGGCTACCATGCCCATGATGATGGTCATCACGCCCGCTACTAGGGCCGTGACGGTGGCAATGTGGGCCGTGTTGCCATCAGCGAGGAAGGCACCGGTGCCATCAGGCGAGCTCCCCAGGATGATGGGGTTCAGCACAATGATGTACGCCATGGCAAAGAAGGTGACCAGGCCACCACGAACCTCCGCACCGATGGTGGAGCCGCGTTCGGTCACACGGAAGAACTGGTCAATGCGGCTCGTTGGCTGGGCTTCAACGTCCTGGCTGGTCTGCGCGTTCACTGCTCCATCGTGCCCCGCGTGAATCACTGCGGCAGCCTAACGCGCCGAACAGCAAGATATGCGCCACTCATATCCTACCCACCTGGCAGGATGCACCCATGAACACACCGTGGTCTGAGAAACCCTCTGAGGTCCTCGCCAACCTCACCACCTCCGCTGCGGGGCTGACCCTCGGCGAGGCGCACGCGCGCCTGAATGAGTATGGACCCAACCGGCTAGACCCCGGTCAGCGGGATCCGTGGTGGAAGAAGTTAGCGGGTCACCTCAATGACGTGCTCATTTTCCTTCTGCTCGCTGCGGGAATTGTCAAAGCCGTGATGGCCGTGGCCCTCCCGGAACCTGATTACTGGGTGGACGTGACAGTGATTGCCGCGGTGGCCGTGATTAACGTGGCCATTGGCATGATCCAGGAAGGCCGCGCCGAGAAGGCGCTAGATGCCATCAAGGGCATGCTCTCAGTACGGGCACAGGTGATCCGTGCCGGGATTGCCACAGATGTGGACGCTGACACGGTAGTTCCCGGTGACATCATCAAACTCCGCCCGGGTGACCGCGTTCCCGCCGATGCGCGGCTGATCGAGGCCACCAATCTCCGCGTGGAGGAGTCCGCTCTGACGGGAGAGAGTGTGGCGTCCACCAAGAGTCTGGACCAGGTGAAGCCTGATGCCGCCGTGGGGGACCGGACATCGATGCTGTTCTCCTCCACGCTGGTGGTAGCCGGGTCCGGCACTGCGGTGGTGACCGCCACGGGTCAATCCACGGAGATTGGCCGAATCCAAACCATGATTTCCGAGGCCGATGATATGGAGACGCCGCTGGCCCGGACCATGGCCGCTTTTGGCAAGCGGCTTGCCCTGTTGATTGTTGCCCTGGGTGCCGTCATGGTGACGGTGGGGCTGGTGCGCGGGATCAGTGGTCCGGAACTGGTGTCTGCCACCATTGGGTTTGCTGTGGCAGCCATCCCGGAAGGTTTGCCAGCGCTCGTGACCATCACTCTGGCGCTTGGTGTTCAGGCGATGGCTCGGCGCAAGGCCATCAGCCGGAAGATGGCCAGCGTGGAGACGCTGGGAAGCGTGTCCACCATCTGCTCCGATAAAACGGGAACACTCACTCAGAACGAGATGACGGTGCGGCATGTGGTCACGCGCGCGGGCGAATATGATGTGGAGGGGACGGGTTACGCCCCGGTGGGACGCATCCTTCGTGGAGGCCTCCCCACATCAACGCTGGATATGGTGGCGCTCGCGGAAGTGATGACCGTGTGTAACGATGCGCACTTGGAGCAGGACACTTCCGGGCGGTGGTCCCTGGTGGGGGAGCCCACCGAAGGTGCCGTGCTGGTGTTGGGGCATAAGGCTCAGGTCAATGCCACCAACTGGAACCGGATCTCGGAGATTCCGTTTGACTCCGCCACCAAGTACATGGCCACGCTCACGGCGGACCCCACCGGCAACTGGCACGTTCTTGCCAAGGGCGCCCTAGACTCCATCATGACGCGATGCTCCACCCAACTTGCCGCCGATGGCGTGTCCGTGGAGCCGTTCGATCCAGAGTTCTGGAACCGGGCCATGTCCGCGCTGGCAGCCCAGGGGTTGCGGGTGCTGGCCGCTGCCCGTTTTGACGTGGAGGACGTGCCCGAGTCTCTTCCCCCGGAGGGGCCTACGGGGTTGACGCTGATTGGCGTGGTGGGGATTGTGGATCCGCCACGGCCCGAGGCCATCACGGCCATTGCGGAAGCGCACAGAGCGGGCATTGCCGTGTCCATGATTACGGGTGACCACGCCGATACCGCCAAAGCAATCGCCGTAGAAATGGGTATCATCAACGCGTCCACAGACCCCGCCCTCACGGGTGCGGAACTGGAGCAGTTAAGTGACAGCGAGTTGGCGGCACAGGTGCGGGACGTCCACGTGTACGCGCGCACCTCCCCGGAGCACAAGATTCGGATTGTCCGAGCTTTGCAATCCCATGGCGAGGTGGTGGCCATGACGGGAGATGGCGTCAACGATGCCCCGGCACTCACCCAAGCGGATGTGGGTGTGGCTATGGGAATCAAGGGAACGGAGGCCACCAAGGAGGCCGCAGACATTGTGCTGGCGGATGACAACTTCGCCACCATTGAAAGTGCCATTGCTGAAGGCCGGCGCATCTATGACAACATTCGCAAGGCCGTGCTCTTCATGTTGCCTACCAACGGAGGGCAATCCCTGGGACTCCTCTGTGCCGTGCTCCTGGGCTTCGCCGTGATGCCATTACAACCCGTTCAAGTGCTGTGGATCAACATGGTGACTGCGGTGACGCTCGCCTTGCCACTCGCTACGGAACCGGCGGAACCCGGCATCATGCAGCGCGCTCCGCGTAACCCCACCACTCCTTTGATCACCGGAGAGTTCCTTCGCCGCATCTTGCTGGTATCCGTACTCATTGGTGGGGCGTCACTGGCAGCGTTCTTTGTGTTCTACAGCGGTTCGGTGATGGACCCTGCACCGGCGGACTCCCAGGATCTCAAACTGGCCCAAACCACGGCGCTCACCATGCTGACCCTGGGCCAAACGGCGTATCTGTTCAACTGCCGGTTCATCAACAACTCCTCCTTGACGTGGAAGGTGCTGACCGGAAACCGGATGCTCTGGGTGGCCGTGGGCGCCATGATTGGCCTGCACCTGTTCTTGATGTACATGCCGTTCATGCAACAGATTTTCCGGGTCACTCCCATCAGCGCCGCCGGGTGGCTGGTCACCCTGGGATTTGCCGTGGCCATTTTCCTCATCATGGAAGGAGTCAAAGCACTGGGACGCCCCAGACGCCACAGCACCCCCACCCAGTGATGAGCGGAGGTGCCGAGGGATGGGTTACCGGTCAGGTGTTCTGGCCAGTCAGGTGTGGTGACCGGCATGTACACCACCGGTGAGGTACTAGGCGTGGATCAGTTCCGGCTCACGCACTTCGGACTCGTCAGTGACCAAGGTGTCAGCCGCTGCATCGTCGTCGGAGGTTTTCTGTGACGGAAGAACCAGGTTCAGCACAATGCCGATGATGACGGCAATGGCTACGCCCAAGCGGTCAATGGGGAGGTCCGTGCCGCCAATGCCGATGGTGATGGGGTTACCGAAGCGCAGGCCCAGGCCCACCACGAGCATGACGGACACAATGATGGTGTTTTTCATGTCGGCCAGGTCCACGCGGTCATCCACCAGGTTGCGGATACCCACGGCGGCAATCATGCCGTACAGGATGAAGGAGGCGCCGCCAATGATCGAGTCCGGAATGGAGTAGATCACGGAAGCGAACATGGGGGAGAAGCCCAGCACTACGGCGTAGATGGCTGCCAGTTGAACCACGCGGGGGTCAAAGATCTTGGTGAGGGAGACCACGCCCACGTTTTCCGAGTAGGTGGTGGTGGCGGGTCCGCCGATGCCGCCGCCCACAATGGTGGCAATGCCGTCACCACACAGGGTGCGGACCAGGCCGGGCTCGGTGATGTAGTCGCGGCCGGAGAGGCGGGAGAGGATAACCATGTCACCAATGTGCTCGGCAATGGTGGCCAGGGCAAAGGGCAGCATGATCAGGATGGACACCACGTTGAAGCGGGGTGCAATGAACGGCGGCATGCCCACCAAGGCGGTGCCGGCGCGGCCAAAGTCCAGGATGGCAGAGCCGTCAGCGTTGGCCATGCCCAGCCCAAAGTGCATCACCATGGCAATGAGGTACGCGCCCACAATGCCGAGGAGGATGGGGATGATCTTGGACATACCCTTACCCCAAATGCTGAAGCCCACAATGATGGCAATGGTGACCACGGCCAGGAACAGGTTCTCTGCGGACTGGTTGATGGCAAACGGAGCCAGCATCACACCAATGAGGATGACGGTGGGTGCGGTCACCACGGTGGGGAGGAACTCCATGAAGCGGCGCACGCCTACCAGTTTCACCACCCCGGCGAGAACCAGGTACAGCAGACCGGCCACCATGATGCCGCCGGTGGCGTAGGCAAGAAGTTCGGTTTCCGTGTAGCCCATGCCTGCAAAGGGGCCGGTTTCGGCGTCCGTGATCAGGCGGATCCCCACCATGAAGGCAAAGGAGGAGCCGAGGAACACGGGCGGGGCCTTGCGCGGGCCAGCAATCACGTGGAACAGGAGGGTACCAATACCCACGGCCAGCAGGGTGACCTGCACGGACAGACCGGTGAGGAGGGGAACCAGGATGGTGGCGCCAAACATGGCGAACAGGTGCTGGAGACCCATCACGGCGCGTGTGGAGTTGGGGAGCGTGAACTTGCCGTCCACGGGGGCCTTGGAGGTGGGGGCCAAGAGGGAGGTCATGGGGGAGCCTTGCTAGGAGGTGAATAATTGAACCAACGCCTTGTTCTAACGGCGGAGCAGTGTGAGGCGCAGGAAATGCCCGGAGCGCGCGTGGCGCATCTGTTGCGTTTCCCGTGCTGAGGCACAAGTACGTTTACAGTGCTGGTGCACAAGTGCGTGTCCAGTTGCTGATACATAAGCGTTCCTACTGCTCATGCACTCCTCATGCACACCATCCCGCCGGTGAACAAAACGGTGTGATGGTAGGCGGGGTTCGCTGAGGGCTGAAACACGCGGGCGCCGAGGTGAACCGCCGGGAGGCGGAAACTGCCTCCGTGAAAACACGGTGGCGGCCCGGAGCGCCGGCGGCACTGCCAGCCCCCGCCAGCACCTGCGGCCAGTGCCGCCCATGCCCCGTCATCAACCCTCAGCCCACCCCCGGTTCACATCTCCTTAACAGTGGCGCGGTGTGCATCGCTGCGCGTCCACCATTGCACTCCGGGTTTCCACGCAGAAGGCCCACCAGGGCACCGATTCGATTATCAGAACGCGCCAAACGCGCGTAATACGCGCATATTTCGGACAAACCGTATTTCAGGCCCTGCCTGCATTGCCTACTCTTGACCCGTCCGAAAACGGAGTTGGAACTCCCTGAAGGTCTCTTTGACTTTTGTGTCAAGGCGGCCCCCAGTTGAGCCCACCTCCGGGTATCAATCCCGATACCCATCCCCCCATCAATGGAGGATCAGAAATGAAGATCAGGCGCACTGCCGGTCTCGTCGCTGCTGCGGCTGCTGTTGTTCTGGCTCTGGGCGCCTGCGCCCCGGCGGACAACAATGGCGGAGGCACGGCCACCGACTCGCCCGGAGCCACGGAACCTGCTGCCGAACAGCACGTCACCGTTGGCTGGAACCAGTCCCTTTACTCAATGAACAACCTCACGGCACAGGGAAACGCTGCGGCTAACGCCAACATCCTGTACATGACCACATCGTTCTTCCACGCGTACAACGATGACCTGGAACTGTTCAACAATGAAGACTTCGGCACTATTGAGGTCATCCATGACGGCCAGGGCTCCGAGCCGCTGACCGTGAAGTACACCATCAATGAGGGTGTTGTATGGTCCGATGGTGTCCCCGTTGACGCCGCTGACCTCATCCTCACCTGGGGTGCTCAGAATGACAAGTTTGACCAGGTTGGCGATGCTGACATCGAGTGGGATGATGACGGCAACCAGGTTGTCCCCGAGGACAAGGTGTACTTCTCCTCCTCGTCCACCATCATGAACGTTGTCACGCAGTTCCCGGAGATCGGCGATGACGGCCGTTCCATCACCATGATTCATGACCGTCCCGTCTCGGACTTCATGATGGCCATGAGCTCCCCCACCCCGGTGGCCGCTCACGTGGTGGCTCAGCGCGCGCTGGACATTGAAGACCCGCAGGAGGCCAAGCAGGCTCTCATCACGGCCTTCCAGGACAACGACACCACCAAGTTGCTCCCCATCTCTCAGGTGTGGGAAAACGACTTCAACTTCACCTCCCTTCCGGATGACCCGGCCCTGTACCTCTCCTACGGACCCTTTGTCATTGACGAGTTCGTTGAGAACCAGTACATCCGCCTGATCCGCAACGAGAAATTCTTTGCCAACCCGTGGGGCCCCGTTCCCAACGTTGACTCCATCACCGTCCGCTTCAACGAGGACCCGCTGGCTCAGGTCACCGCTCTCCAGAACGAAGAGCTGGACCTCATTGCCCCGCAGTCCACGGTTGACGTGCTCGCCACCCTCCAGGGTATTGATGGCATCACGTACTTCACTGACATGGAAGGCACCTGGGAGCACCTCGACCTCGTAGTGGACAACCAGGGTCCGTTTGACCCCGCAACCTACGGCGGCAACGCTGACACGGCTCGCAAGGTTCGTACCGCGTTCCTCATGACCGTTCCGCGTCCGCAGATCATCGAAACGCTGATCCGCCCGCTGCAGGAAGACGCTCAGATGCGTAACTCCTTCCTCTACGTTCCCGGCGCCCCCGGCTATGACGAGACCGTTGCTGCCAACGGCTCTGACGCCTTTGCCGAGCAGAACATTGAGGGTGCCAAGGCGCTCCTCGAAGAGGCTGGCGTGGACCTGCCCGTTGACGTTCGGATGCTCTACGGTGCCTCCAACGTTCGCCGTGCCAACCAGTTCCAGCTCATCCAGGCCGCAGCTCCCGAGCTGTTCAACCTGATCGATGAAGGCGATGACATGTGGGGCGCCCGCTTGACGGACACCGCTTCCTATGACGTAGCCCTCTTCGGCTGGCAGTCCACCAACACCATGCTCCTGAACTCTCAGGCCAACTACATCACCGGCGGTATGAACAACTTCTACGGTTGGAGTGACCCGCAGATGGACGAGGCTTGGGACCGGATTGCCGTGTCCACGGATGACGCCGCCAACCTTGAGGACGGCAAGATCGTTGAGCAGATCATCTGGGAGCAGGGTTGGTCCATGCCGATCTTCCAGTTCCCCGGCGTGACCGCTCACACCGAGCGTCTCCAGAACGTTTCCACGATCGCGATTTCTCCCACGATCTT
>JAIRQO010000075.1 GCA_031256435.1 Cellulomonadaceae bacterium | reverse complement strand
GGAAAGGCAGCCGGTCAACCTGGGTTGGGGTGGGGTTGGGTTGGGTTGGGCTTCGTTGCCGGATGGAGTTGGCTGGGTTGGGAGTTGATGGAGGTCTGAAACCATTGTCGCCTAGAATGGGGCTTGGCGCAAGGGGTTGGGTTGGGGTGGGAAGAGCGGATTCTGGGGAAAACGCACCTTTCTTCTACTAGTGACATCAAGAGGTTGGTGAGGGGGTTGACTCTGCTGTGAGAGGGGGGTTTCTGGGGAAAACGCTCCTTTCTTCTACTAGTTAAATCAAGGGCCTTAGCGCGGGGGTTTCGACCGTCGTTCGCTTCGCTCACTGGCTCAACCACCCGAGACTTTCCTAGGCTTAGACGAGATTCTGCGAGTCCGCTTCGCTTCCCACAGAATGACGGGCGGGGTGGGTCCGGGAGGTTTCGACCGTCTGTCACTTCGTGACCTGGCTCAACCGCCCGCATTTCGCCCGGCTTCGGACGAGATTCTGCGAGTCTGCTTTGCTTCACAGCAGAATGACGGGTTGGGGTGGAAACGCCCATGTGGGGTGGCGAGCAGCCGACGGCGATGGTCACGCTGAGTGGAGCGCACTCTCGCGTCACGGGATGTGGACGTGAGCGCCACGCGGGGTCGGTGCGCACGCTGTGGACCGGCCTGACGGATTTTCATATCTCACCCTTGGTGTTCAATAGGGGCATGACACAGACGATGCAACTTTTCACCTCAGAATCCGTGACCGAAGGCCACCCTGACAAGGTATGTGACCTCATTGCCGATTCCATTTTGGACGCAATGCTCAAGCAGGACCCCACGTCCCGCGTGGCCGTGGAGTGCATGGTGACCAACGGCCTTGTTCACGTTGCTGGCGAGGTCACCACGGAGTCCTACGTAGAAATACCGCACATCATCCGCGAGGCCGTCCTGGGGATCGGGTACAACAGTTCCTGCGTTGGCTTTGACGGGGAGAGTTGCGGCGTATCCGTGTCCATCGGGCAGCAATCGCCGGACATCGCCCAAGGGGTGGACACCTCCGCTGAGGTGCGAAGTGACGGCACGCTGGTGGATCCGCTTGATGCACAAGGGGCGGGGGACCAGGGCCTCATGTTCGGATATGCGTGCGACGATACTGAGGTGCTCATGCCTCTGCCGGGGTGGCTCGCTCACCGGTTGTCAGAGCGCTTAACCGCGGTGCGGAAGGAGGGAATTGTTAGTGGGCTTCGCCCTGACGGGAAGACCCAGGTCACCATTGCCTATGACGGGGACACCCCGGTACGGCTTGACACTGTGGTGGTATCTACCCAGCACGATCCGGACGTGACCCACGCGGACGTGGAGAAGGCTGTTCGCGAAAACGTGGTGGAGCCCGTACTGACTGCCGCGAATCTCAGCATTGACACCACAGATTACGCACTGCACGTCAACCCCACCGGGCAGTTCATTGTGGGAGGACCTCGGGGAGACGCTGGAGTGACCGGAAGGAAGATCATTGTGGACACCTACGGCGGCATGGCCCGTCACGGGGGTGGGGCGTTCTCTGGGAAGGACCCGTCCAAGGTGGACCGCAGTGCCACCTATGCGATGCGTTGGGTTGCCAAGAACGTGGTAGCCGCTGGACTGGCACGGAGGTGTGAGATTCAAGTGGCCTATGCCATTGGACGAGCACACCCCGTGGGCGTCTATGTAGAGACCTTCGGCACCGAATCCATACCCCGGGAGAAGATTCTTGACGCCGTCACTTCCGTGTTTGATCTGCGTCCAGCGGCGATCATCAAGGAACTTGATCTGCTGCGTCCCATCTACTCCCTGACGAGCAACTATGGGCACTTTGGCCGAGAGCTTCCGGAGTTCACCTGGGAGAAGACCAACAAGGTGGATGAGTTACGTCAGGCGGCCGCCGTGTGACCGCCGAGGCAGAAAACGTCCCGGCTGACGTCCCGGCTGACGTCCCGGCTTGGAACGCCCCGATTTCATCGGAAGGCGGGGGACCTAGCCCCAGCGAGGCTCTGAGGCCCAACGAGGCTCGGGGGCCCAGGGAGCTGGGTGGTCTCAGCGAGGCTCGGGGGCCCAGGGAGCCGGGCGATCTCAGCGAACCTCGGGGGCCCAGCGAGCCGATGAGTTCCGGAGATGCGGATGCTCCCGTGGCGATTGAGTCCGGTGCTCCCCCGACGATTGAGCAGGGTGCTCCCACGGCGCCACTGGGACGCGTCGCTCGTGTGGTCCTTGATCTGGCCCCTGTTCACCTGGATCACGAGTATGACTATCTCGTTCCTGAGAAGTTCTGGGATACCGCGCTTCCTGGCGTGCGGATTCGGGTGCGGTTTGGCAGGCAGACCGTGGACGGGTTCATCGTTGCCAGGGTGCAGGAACCTGAGCATCAAGGAACGCTCGCGCCGATCTCCACTGTGGTGTCCACCGAGCAGGTGCTGACTCCCGAGGTGTACGCGCTGGCCAAAGCGGTGGCAGAACGCTGGGCCGGAACGGTTGCCGACGTACTGAGGCTTGCCATCCCCGGTCGCCACGCTCGGACTGAGAAGGAGGAGGTGGCAATTCTCGAGGACGCGGTGCCTGCAGGAGCGGAAGGTGAACCGAGGACAGCGGGCTCACCAGATGTGGACTCAACAGTTGTGGGCTCAACAGTTGTGGGCTTGATGGCTGAGGGCTCGGTTCCTTGTGCTGATGGCTCGGTGCGAGGTACAGCAGGAGCCAGCATCTGGACCTCTTATCCCGCAGGTCCGGCATTCCTGTCCAGGATCGCCTCGGGAGACGCCCCCAAAGCGGTGTGGACGCCATTGCCGGGAGACTGGGAGCAGGGAATCGTTCAGGCGGCTCGCACGGCGTATCACGCTCAGCGTGGAGTGCTCATTGTTGCTCCGGACTCGCGTGATGTGACACGCATTCTGGATGCGCTGGAGTCCGCTGGAGTCCCAGCGGTGGGGCTACGCGCCGAGGACGGGCCAGCGCAGCGGTATCGCTCCTTCCTCGCCGTGGCACGCGGACACATTCACGTAGCGGTGGGGACGCGCAGCGCTGCGTATGCCCCCGTCCGCAACCTCGGATTGGTGGTCTGCTGGGGCGAGGGCGAGAGTTCCCTCCACGAACCCCACGCACCCTATCCGCACACGCGGGACGTCCTGGCCATGCGGAGCAGCATCGAAGCCTGCGCGCTTCTCGTCGGATCGGTGGGTAGAACAACCGAAGCGCAGATGCTCCTCACCAGTGGATGGGCTAGGGAGATCGTGGCTGAGAGGTCCACCATCCGAGCGCGGGCACCACGGGTTCGCGCATTGACCACCGAGGAGTTGGCCTCCTACGGCCCGGGTGCGGCGGCTCGCATTCCACATCCCGCGTGGGCAGCAGCACGTCAGGCCCTTGACCACGGTCCCGTGCTGGTTCAGGTTCCGCGCACCGGATATGTTCCCATGGTGGCCTGCGCACACTGCCGCGAACCGGCCTCCTGCTCCGCCTGCCACGGACCGCTCAGTTTGCCGTCCGTCGAAGGGTTTGCCCAATGCCGCTGGTGTGCCCGCCTCGCAGGAGATTGGCATTGCAGCGAGTGTGGGAGCAACCGGTTGCGCGCCGTGACCGTGGGAACGGAGCGCACGGCAGAAGAGTTGGGCCGAGCCTTCCCCGGCGTGCCTGTGCGGATATCGTCGGCGCGCGTAGCCAGCGGAATCCTGGACACCGTCCCGGATCAACCCGCCCTCATCGTCGCAACCCCAGGTGCAGAACCCACAGCCGAGCGCGGATATAGTGTGGCCCTGATCCTGGATGCCGCCGTGTCCACGTCATCCATAGCCCTCGATTCCGGGATTGACGCCCTGTATCGGTGGCTGACCGTGGCACATCGCGTTGTGCCAGCATCCGAGGGTGGGCAGGTGTTACTGGTAGGCGATGCTGAGCCTCGGGTCAGTCAGGCATTGGTTCAGTTCAACCCCGGCTGGTTTGCTGCGCGGGAGTTGGAAGAACGCAGCACCATTGGACTGCCACCCACCACGCGCTTTGCCAGTGTCACGGGTGATCGCGCAGCGGTCCATGCTGTCATGGCGCGATGCGATCTGGCGGAAGGGAACATGCTTGGTCCAACAGTCTGCCCGCCACGTGATGAACCACGCGGGGTCTTATTTGACGAGCCACAGGTGCGAGCCATCATCCGAGTGCCGGCGGTGGACGGAATGGACCTGGCACGCCAATTGAAGGCCTCCATGGTGATCCGGTCAGCCAGTAGAGAGCACGGGACCGTCCGTGTCAGGCTTGATGACAACGAACTGGAATAGGATGGGACAGTGCGCATACTCTTCGCTGGTACACCTGACACCGCTTTGCCCTCGCTCAACGCGTTGATCGCCTCGAATCATGAGGTTGTTGCGGTGCTCACGCGCCCCGACGCCCCGGTGGGCAGGGGAAGGATTATGCTGCCCAGCCCCGTCAAAGTGATAGCGGAGGCGCACCAAATCCCCGTGATCACGGACACGCCCCGTGGCCCCGAGTTCTGCGCGCTGCTGAAGAATATGCAACTCGACGCCTGCGCCGTAGTGGCCTACGGACACATTCTTCCCGCCGAGGTGTTGGCTATCCCGCGCCTCGGTTGGGTGAACCTGCACTTCTCCGTCCTTCCCGCATGGCGAGGCGCCGCACCCGTACAGCGCGCCATCATGGCGGGTGATGAGGTCAGTGGTGCCACCACATTCATCCTCGACGAAGGGATGGATACCGGGAAGATTCTGGGAACACTGACAGAAACGGTGCAACCCGCAGACACCTCCGGAGAACTTCTGGAACGCTTGGCCACTGCGGGACCCCAACTCCTGGTGGATTCCCTCGATGCGTTGAGTAACGGCACCGCACGCCCCCAGACACAATCCCCGGCAGGGATCACCCATGCCGCAAAAGTCACCAAGGATGATGCACGCGTTGACTGGAAGGCTCCGGCGCATTCGATAGATCGCAGAATCCGTGGATGCACCCCGGCACCCGGTGCCTGGACCACCATCGGAGAAGACCGTTACACCTTGGGACCAGTGACGGTGACTACCGTGGTGGATCTTGATCCCGGTCAGATTCAACAAGGCCGGCGCGCCATCTTGGTGGGAACGGGAACGTATGCGGTGTCACTCGGCACCGTGAAGCCTCCGGGTAAGAAACCGATGCCCGCCACGGATTGGGCGCGTGGTGCGAGGCTCCCCATGAACGCGGTGTTCGCGTGAGGCGGGATAACAATCGTTCTGGAAGGAACCATGACTCACGCCCCACCGGCGGTTCCCGGCGCGACGATGGTCAGCGCAGGGGTGACGGCCCACGCAGAAACGATAGCGAACGGAGGGGTGACGGCCAGCGAAGGGGTGATGGCTTTGGCCGTCCCGATCGTTCCGGTGGCCCTCGACGAGAAGGCGGTGAACGCAGCGAACGCCCTGATCGTGGCGACCGTCCACGCAGAAACGACGGCGAACGCAGGCACAACAGCGAGCGCAGAAGCCCCAGCTTCAGCCGGTCAACATCGGCTCCTACGGACCGGCGCAGGTCCACGGATGATGCTCGGATGGTGGCTTTCGATGTGCTGCGCGGGGTGGACAACGATGACGCGTACGCTAACCTCCTCCTGCCGCCGATGCTTCGTCGTAGGAATATTCGAGGCAGGGACGCTGGTTTTGCCACGGAACTGACCTACGGCACGCTGCGCCTTAAGGGACGCTATGACGCCATCCTGGCACATTGCACGGAGCGTGACATCGAGGAGATGGACGGCGAACTGTTGGACGTGCTGCGTTTGGGAGCACACCAACTGCTGGGGATGCGCGTGCCTGCCCACGCCGCGTGTTCGGAAACGGTGGGGCTTGCTCGCGCCCGCATTGGGTCTGGACCTGCGCAATTGGCTAACGCCGTGCTGAGGCGGGTCAGTGAGAAATCCCTAGAGGAATGGCTGGACATCCTGACTGCCAACGCTCCTGACGCCATCACCGGCATTGCTCAGGTTGAAAGCCACCCCGTGTGGATTGCCCGCGCGTTCCGGGAAGCTCTGGCCGCAGACGGACGCAACCCTGAGGAAGTTCGTGATCTGCTCGCAGCAGATAACGTGCCACCGCGAGTGACCCTTGTGGCACGCCCGGGACTCTCCAACCCCGCAGAACTCCCCGGTGAACCAGGTGGCCTTGCCCCCACCGCTGTGATCATGTCCGGAGGCGATCCTCTGGCAGTTCCCGCAGTGGAGGAAGGACGCGCCGGAGTGCAGGACGAAGGCTCGCAACTGGTGGCGTGGGCGCTCGCGGCTGCGAGTGTGGACGGCAGGGACACCCATTGGCTAGACCTGTGCGCCGGTCCGGGGGGAAAGTCAGCCCTCCTCGGGGCCATTGCTGCACGCTCCGGGGCAACCCTGGTGGCCAACGAGGTGCAACCGCACCGCGCTGCGTTGGTGGAGAAGGCCATTCGAGCCGTGCCTGACGGTGTGGTCACGGTGCGAACCGGTGACGGCCGGGATATGGGCACCATAGAACCGGGCGCTTATGACCGCGTCCTGGTGGACGCTCCGTGTACTGGCCTAGGCGCACTACGCAGGCGTCCGGAGAGCAGGTGGCGGCGCACTCCAGCGGACCTCACCGTGTTGACGGGGTTGCAGCGCGAACTTCTCGGTTCGGCCATTCGCGCTACGCGGACCGGCGGGGTCATTGGCTATGTCACCTGCTCGCCTCACCTGGCCGAGACACGTTTTGTGGTGCAGGACGTGACCCGCGCGCTGGCCAAAAAGGAGGGCATCACCACCGAGGTGATGGATGCCATCCAACTGTGGCCGCACGTTCACGGCACTGACGCGATGCACCTGACGCTGCTTCGTCGCACGTAACGCTCCACTAGGCTGACCCTATGCCCTGCGTGATTTGCCCCAGCATCCTCACCGCTGACTTTGCCAATCTGGCTGCGGAGTTGGAGCGGATTCGCACGGCCGATTGGGCACACATTGACGTGATGGACGGGCATTTTGTTCCTAATCTGACGCTGGGCCTTCCGGTGTTCAAGCGCCTGGTCAAGGTGTCACCTATTCCTCTCGATGCGCATTTAATGATCGACGAACCTGATCGCTGGGCCCCGCTCTATGCTGAGGCCGGAGCGGCCTCCGTGACCTTCCATGCGGAAGCGGCGGTGGCACCGGTGCGCTTGGCGAGGGAGATTCGCAAGCTTGGCTCGCGCGCCTGCCTGGCGTTGCGTCCCACCACGTCCTTTCATCCCTACGTGGATGTGCTTTCTGAGTTTGACATGATTCTGCTGATGACGGTGGAACCGGGATTTGGGGGACAGGCGTTCATTGAGGGCATGGTGAACAAGGTCCGGCAGGTTCGCGAAGCCATCACCGAGCAGGGTGTGGACACGTGGATTCAGGTGGACGGCGGTATGAAGCAGAACAATGTGGAGCGCGTTGCTGAGGCTGGCGCCAACTGCTTTGTTGCTGGGTCTGCCGTGTTTGATGCGGAGAGTCCAGCCTCGGAGATTGCCGCGCTGCGAGCCTTGGCTGACAAGTACGTACCGTAGAATCGCCCAGGTGAGCGACGATCTTTGGACGCCACCGGCAGTGGAGCCGGAGCGCCCCCCTGCCTCCAGTCCGGCAGAAAGACGAGCCAAGCGCCGAGCGGAGAGGGCCACCAACGCCCCACGCAAACGGCGTCCTGCGCGGGTGATCGTCATGGTTCTCGCAGCGGTGCTGGTCCTGGGTGGTGGAGGAGTTTTTCTCCTGCGTGATCAGATCTTCGGCTCCCCGTTGTCCCCTGAACAGCAGGCTGCCGCGCTGCTCCAGGAGGCGGAGCGCCGGGACAGTATGCGTCAGGACATGATTGTTGAAGCCCACACGTTGATGCAAACAACGGGCTCCATGGTGGATGACGTGTCCACCTTGGACGCCCTGGCGGAGGCCATCACGCAGGCCGAATCGGTCCACTTCCAGCGGGTTCCTGATGGCGGGGATTCTGGCGATGAGACATCTGGCACTGGGACATCAAGCACAGAAACTTCAAGCACAGCGACATCAAGTGCGGGAAACCCCGCGAGTTCACCGGAGGCATTGGTACTCCACGCACAGGGGCAACTCGATGCCCAAACGCAAGCACTGGATCAACTGCGTGCCGCCGTGGATGCCGTGAAGGAATCCAACAACGCGTATTTGCTGGTGGGAGCCGTGGAGGAGGCCAGAGCTCAGGCTGAGGTACTGCAACCGATCCTTAATCAGGCCGAGGATTTGCTCATGTCCAGCGAAAATGCCGTGACCAATGAAACGGTACGCAAAGATCTAGCTGATCACATCACCCAGGCACACCGGGTGATGGAGAAAATCCACGGGAACCATGCCGATGCTTATACCGAGCGAGCAGTGCTGAGAGCCAAGTCTGCCGAGGATTTGGTGACCGCCATGGACGCCGTGACCCAGTCTCACGAAGCCTTTGTGGCCGCGCACGCCCAGGCGGAAGCTGCCACGGACGCAGCGCAGCATCCCACCGCTGGATCATGGCCACGCTATGAAACGGACTATCTCATGG
>JAIRQO010000050.1 GCA_031256435.1 Cellulomonadaceae bacterium | reverse complement strand
GGGGGCATGCCTGGATGATGTGGCGCGCACGCGGGGGATGGCCGAGCGCATGGGGGCTGCGTTGGTGCTGCGTCCCGTGGCCATGTCAGACGGCTCGCCTCGGCATGATTCTCTGCGTCTAGGAGCAGCGTATCGGGATGTTTTCTCTGGTCAGCACTAGAATTGTTGCCGTTGTGGTGGGGTTGAGGGACTAATCTTGAGCCTCGGCCATGCTAAAGGCGCCGCAACACGCCGAGCGTGACACGCCGTGTGCCACCATGCGCCCCATGGCTTTGACGCAACAAGTAAAAGAAGAACTGTGCCGTGTTCCGGTGACCAAAACGTCCTGCCGGAAGGCGGAGGTGGCTGCCACGCTCCGGTACGCCGGGGGGCTGCACATCATCTCGGGCCGCGTGGTGATTGAGGCGGAGTTGGATCTGGAAGAGGCCGCCGCGCGTCTGCGTGATGCGCTGCGCGAGGTGTACGGGCATGACAGCGAACTCATTGTGGTGGGCGCCGGGGGATTGCGGAAGAACAACCGGTACGTGGTGCGCGTGGTTCAGGGGGGAGCCTCGCTGGCGCGGCAGACCGGGTTGATTGACACGCGCGGACGCCCCATCCGCGGGCTCTCGCCGGATGTTATCTCTGCGGGGATTGAGGAAGCCGAGTCCGTGTGGCGTGGCGCGTTCCTTGCCCACGGGTCCCTGACGGAGCCCGGGCGTTCCATGTGCTTGGAAGTGACCTGCCCTGGTCCGGAGGCCGCGTTGGCGCTGGTGGGTTCGGCGCGCCGCCTTGGCGTGCAAGGGAAGAGCCGCGAGGTGCGCGGGGTGGACCGCGTGGTGATTCGTGATGGCGAGTTGATTGGCGTGATGCTCCGGCGCATGGGTGCCACGGCCACGCTGGAAGTGTGGGAGGAGAGGCGTGCCCGACGAGAAGTGCGGGGAACCTCCAACCGTCTGGCTAACTTTGATGATGCCAACCTGCGGCGCTCGGCGCGAGCCGCAGTGGCTGCTGGGGCGCGCGTGCAACGTGCCTTCGAGATTTTGGGTGATGAGATTCCGGACCACCTGCGTCAAGCGGGCGAGTTGAGGCTGGAACACAAGCAAGTGTCTTTGGAGGAATTAGGGCAGTTGTCAGACCCACCGTTGAGCAAAGACGCCGTGGCAGGGCGCATCCGGCGCCTGTTGTCCACAGCGGACAAACGCGCGCAGGAATTGGGCATTCCGGACACGGAAGCGGAACTTTCCCCGGAATTACTGGATTTGTAGCCAAATAGGGACAATTCCGACGGGGATAAACCGGGACAAGCGCGACCTGTGACGACTATCACTTCCGCACATGGCGCCAAAGTTACGATTCGGTCACGCCAGAGTGCTGTATCAGGGTACGTTTCTATTCGTCAGAACGGGGCGGCACCTCACAAGGGTGGCTACCCCAGGTACCAATTACCAGCGCTGGAACGATCCAGCGCCCAACTGGAGGAAATCTACTGTGACTGCCAAGGTTGCCATCAACGGTTTCGGCCGCATCGGCCGCAACGTCTTCCGTACCCTCGTCGAGCGCGGCGTAGACCTGGACGTCGTTGCCATCAACGACCTCACCGACAACAAGACTCTTGCCCACCTGCTGAAGTATGACTCAGCGCACGGCCGCTTCGGCTACCCCGTGGACTTCAACGATGACGCTCTCATTGTTGATGGCAAGGAAATCAAGGCGTTCGCCGAGCGCAACCCTGCTGACCTTCCTTGGGCCGAGTTGGGCGTTGACATCGTTCTGGAGTGCACCGGCATCTTCCGCACCGGCGAGAAGCTGCAGCCGCACCTGGATGCAGGCGCCAAGAAGGTTATCCTCTCCGTCCCCGGTGACGGCATTGACAACACCATTGTGATGGGTGTCAACGAGGGTGA
Source organism: Cellulomonadaceae bacterium (assembly GCA_031256435.1). Taxonomy (GTDB): domain Bacteria; phylum Actinomycetota; class Actinomycetes; order Actinomycetales; family Cellulomonadaceae; genus Xylanimonas. Next base: position 36,386 of record JAIRQO010000050.1, on the reverse strand, counting down.
CTATGACCCCGCCAAGGACAAGATGGTGTCCAACGCCTCCTGTACCACCAACTGCCTGGCACCTTTCGCCAAGGTTCTTGATGACAGCTTCGGCATCAAGCGTGGTCTCATGACCACCATCCACGCGTACACCGCAGACCAGAACCTGGTTGACGCACCTCACAGCGACCTTCGCCGTGGCCGTGCCGCCGCCGCCAACATGGTTCCCACCAAGACCGGTGCCGCCAAGGCTATCGGCGAGGTTCTCCCGAACCTGAACGGCAAGCTGGATGGCTTTGCGGTTCGCGTTCCCGTCATCACCGGTTCCGTGACTGACCTCACCGTTGAGTTGGAGAAGGTTGCCACCGCTGACGAGATCAACGCCGCCATGAAGGCTGCTGCTGAAGGTCCGATGAAGGGCGTCCTGGAATACACCGAGGACCCGATTGTTTCCTCTGACATCGTCAGCAACACCGCTTCCTCCATCTTCGACGCCAAGATGACCAAGGTCATTGACGGCACGATGGTCAAGTGCCTGTCCTGGTATGACAACGAGTGGGGCTACTCCAACCGCATGGTTGACGTTGCTCTGCTGATGGCGAGCAAGGGTCTCTGACAGTCTCCCGGTTGGTTGAGCCAGTGCCGTTCGGCACACGGCTTCTAACCACCGAGATGCTGCTTCCCTAGCATCGAGCGTGAGAAGTCGCGTACACACGGCCCCTGCGCTGTTGTGTACGCGACTTTTCGTATCTACACACGGATCACTTCTCTCTACGAATCACTGATTCATCCACAAACAAAGGAATTCTCATGAAGACCATTGAGTCACTCGGCGATCTTGCCGGTAAAACCGTTCTAGTCCGCTCGGACTTCAACGTGAAGGTGAAAGATGGCGCCGTTGCTCCTGGTAACGATGGCCGCCTCATTGCCGCACTGCCCACCCTGAACAAACTGCTTGATGCTGGTGCCAAGGTTGTTGTCACCGCGCACCTTGGACGCCCGAAGCCAGGCGACACCTTCACGCCGGACCCCGCGTTCACCGTGAAGCCCGTTGCTGCGCGCCTGTCCGAACTGCTTGGCAAGCCCGTTGCTGTTGCTGATGACCTCACTGGCGATTCCGCCAAGGCCGTGGTTGCTGCTCTCCAGCCCGGCGAGATTGCTCTGCTGGAAAACGTCCGCATGGACCCGCGCGAAACCTCCAAGGTGGACGCGGACCGTGAGGCCGAGGCCGATGACATCATCGCCGCCACCGGCGCTGACGCCTTTGTTTCTGACGGTTTTGGTGTGGTACACCGCAAGCAAGCCTCCGTGTATGACGTAGCCAAGAAGGTGCCGGCTGCTGCTGGTGACTTGGTGTTCAAAGAGGTGGACTCGCTGTCCAAGGCCACCACGGATCCCGCACGTCCCTACGCCGTGGTTCTTGGTGGAGCCAAGGTTTCGGACAAGCTGCCCCTGATTGCCAACCTGCTGGACAAGGCAGACATGATCCTCATTGGTGGAGGCATGATGTTCACCTTCCTCAAGGCCAAGGGTCTTGAGGTGGGCAAGTCCCTCCTGGAAGAGGACCAAGTGGACACCGTTAAGGGTTACTTGGACACCGCTGCTGCCAAGGGCGTGGAGTTTGTTCTCCCCGTGGACTGCGTTGTTGCCCCTGCGTTTGACGCCGCCCCCACGGGCGTTGTGGCCGCTGACGCCATCCCGGCTGACCAGATGGGTCTGGACATTGGTCCGGACAGCGCCAAGCTTTTTGCTGACAAGTTGGCCACGGCCAAGACCATTGCCTGGAACGGCCCCATGGGCGTGTTTGAGAACCCGGACTACGCCGCTGGTACGCGCGACGTTGCTCAGGGCATGATCGACGCCACCGCTGCCGGTGCGTTCTCCGTAGTGGGTGGTGGCGATTCCGCTACCGCCGTCAAGGTTCTCGGCCTGGACGAGGCCGGGTTCTCCCACATTTCCACCGGTGGTGGCGCCTCCCTTGAACTCCTTGAGGGCAAGGTTCTCCCCGGCATCGACGTACTGAGCTGAGGTAACGATCATGACAACACGTATTCCCCTGATGGCCGGCAACTGGAAAATGAACCTCAATCACCTTGAGGCCATTGCCCAGGTGCAGAAACTGTCCCAGTATCTGACGGACGCCAAGCATGACTTTGCCACGGCAGAAGCCGCTGTGTTGGTGCCTTACACGGACCTGCGTTCCGTGCAGACGCTGGTGGACTCGGACAACCTGCCCATCGAATATGGTGCCCAGGATGTTTCCGAGCACGCTTCTGGTGCCTACACCGGTGACATCTCGGCTGACATGCTGAAGTCCCTGGGCGTGAAGTTCTGCGCCGTGGGTCACTCCGAACGCCGCGAGTACTACGGCGAGACGGACGCCTTGGTCAACGCCAAGGTTCGCGCCCTGGCCGCAGCAGACATCGTCTCCATTGTGTGTGTGGGTGAAGCGCTGGAAATCCGTAAAGCCGGAAACCACGTTCCTTACACCGTGGACTCCCTGAAGGGTTCCATTGCGGACCTTTCCCCGGAAGAGTTGGCCAAGACGGTCATCGCCTATGAGCCCGTATGGGCCATCGGCACTGGCGAGGTTGCCACCCCTGCGGACGCTCAGGAAGTCATTGGCGCTCTGCGTGAAGCGATTGCTGAAATGTATGACGCTGATGTGGCTGACGCCATGCGCATCCTCTACGGAGGCTCTGTCAAGAGCGGCAACGTAGCGGAGATCATGGCCGAGAAGGACATTGATGGCGCTCTGGTGGGTGGAGCCTCGCTCGATCCCGAAGAGTTCTCCAAGATTGTCCGCTTCGCCGACCACGCGTAGTAACCATTCCGGAACCCCCCACAGCCGTTGGCTTTGGGGGGTTTCGGCCTTCCATGGCCACGTAACCCGGCCAGCCCATCGCTTTCCGGTTTGCCTATGCACTAAGATCAGGGATCGTGGATATCCTTCGTATTGTTCTTCAGGTCATTCTGGTGATTACCAGCGCCTTCTTGATGCTGCTGATCCTCCTGCACAAGGGCAAGGGCGGAGGCCTTTCTGACATGTTTGGCGGAGGCATCTCCTCCGGTGCCGGATCCTCCGGTGTGGCCGAGCGCAACCTGAACCGGATCACCATCACTTTTGCCGTGGTGTGGGGGATTGTGGTGGTGTTGCTCGGGTTATTGCAGAGGGTTCAGTAAACCCTCGCTCCGGTATCTCACACTCCGGTATCTTTCGGACAGTACCGCTCATACCAGAACGCGCTCTGTTGGGCACATATCCGTAGGGGCAGAGCACATCCGTAGGGCGTAGAGCACCTACGTAGGGCACAGTCTCGCACCGATTTCGCTAGGCTGGTCACATGACCACCACCCCTGCACCTTCCGGCGAACAATTTGTCATCGAGCACGGCGAGCACACCGCCGTCATAGTGGAGGTGGGGGCCAAGGTTCGCTCCTACACGGTGGGTGGCCGTGACGTATTTGTCTCCTGGGGCGAGGACGAGATCTGTCCCGTATCCAACCAGGCCATTCTCCTTCCCTGGCCCAACCGCCTGGGCGATGGCCAGTACACCGTAGAAGGCGTCACCTACCAAGTCCCCATTGGAGAAGTGGCTCGCAACAACGCTCTCCACGGGCTGGTGCATTGGACCAACTGGGTGTGCGTGCAGCGTGCTGATGATTCCGTGACCATGGAACTGAAGGTTCCTGCCACCAAGTACTGGCCGTTCCAAATTGTGGTGCAGGCTACGTATAGCGTTTCAGACGATGGACTGCGTTGCGAGGTCACCACGGAGAACGTGGGCGCCAAGGCAGCCCCTTACGGTGTGGGTTTCCACCCGTGGCTGTCCACCAACGGCGCTGACTTGGATGACTGCACGGTGCGCCTGGATGCCTCCACCCGCATCACCCCGGACGAGCGCCTGCTACCCATCGGCAAGGAAGCGGTGGCTGGCGATTTTGATCTGCGTGAGGAGCGCTCAGTCAAGGGTCTGGATCTCGATGATGCCTGGACGGACACCATCAGGGACGCCGACGGTTTGAGTTGGTGCGTCCTGGGTTGCCCTGATGGCCGCAAGCCTGCCGTGTGGATGGACGAGTCCATTGAAGCCTGGCAAGTCTGCACGGCAGACCGCATCCCTGCTCACTTCCGCTTCGGCCTTGCCGCTGAACCTCAGACGTGCTGGGCCAACGCCTTCAACACCGGAGACAACCTCATCTGGATTGCGCCCGGCGAATCCCACACCGTCCGGTGGGGCGCCACCCTCCTGTAGAGACACTCACCTCGGATTTCACGGCGCGTGCTCCTCGCTGCGCTCGTCAACGCTTGTTCATCCTCACCCATGCCCGAGCAAGCTCGGCATTGCCTCGGATTTCACGGCGCGTACTCCAACTTACGGCGCGTGCTCCTCGCTGCGCTCGTCAACGCTTGTTCATCACGAAATGTGTTAGCCCTCAGGCCAAAGAATGTCATTGCTTGGAAGCTGCGGGCACTTGGCCTGAAGTTCGTCCCAACGATCAGGATCCAGCGTTTCAGCTGGTACCGATCCATACGGGAACCATGAGGTGTCCCCGGCAACATAACCGCCCTGTCCGTCGGGGAGCCAGGACATTCGAAACGTCTTCCACGAGGGAGAGGGCTCAATAACGAAACCCTGTTCAGTAAGGCATGGAACTTGTACCGAAACATAGTAATCGAATGTAGCTCTAATCTGTTCATCGCTCCAGGGTTTGATGAGCCTATCATCGGCGGGGAATTGCGCCATGCACGTATAGTCGGCGAGCGTGAACGCGTCAACTTGATCAGGCGGAAGTGAACCGGAATAACCGTACCCGTCGGCTTCTGATGCCACAACGTTCCATCCGGCAGTGTTCATGCATGATTTCCAGACCTCCGGATGTTCTTGGGGTGTGACCACGCGAACCAGATCCACATCGGGAAACTCCGTCATCCGATAGACGGGATTCCCGAATAGATGTCTCAGCGAGGCAATGTGTTGATCGAAGTCGAACTCCTCCTTCGGCATGGGAGAAGTGACAGGTGTCGTTGGAGCATCCACCGGATCGGTGGAGCACGAAGCGATGATTCCCGCCAACGAAACGGCAAGGACCGCGAAGGCGAGTGATCCTAACCGGCAGTTGCGCATATTGAACCAGTACAGGCGCATACTGCTGATTGGCTGTGCAGCGAACCGTCGGTGTAAACAAAGATTGTTACCGTTCCTGTCTGGGACGAGAAAACCCGGGTGGTACGTGCCGTCGTCAACGGCCACCGTTGAGACTGCACATTATTGTGGCTGTGAACGGTGGCACGATTGGTTGCTGGCGTTCCCGATGTCACCGATGTGGTGCGGCAGGTGTTTCCCGGTGCGCACGTACGCGTAGCACTCCACGCCTCTGCACTGGCAGGTCCAGCTAATATTGCTCCTCCCACGAGTAAGGCAATGGTTGCCATCCCAGTGGCAATGCGACGATTCTTCGAAGTTTCCATTTTCATCAATCCTTTGAGCCTGAGGCATCATTACCAAGGGCACTTGTTGACTGCTGTATAAGGTTACTATGCCCTGTCGGTATCACCGCTGGGACACTCCACGCACGTGAGAGTGAACTCGCCCGGCGCTCCACTTACGGCGCGTGCTCCTCGCTGCGCTCGTCAACGCTTGTTCATCCTCACCCATGCCCGAGCAAGCTCGGCATTGCCTCGGATTTCACGGCGCGTCCGCGGCCGCTGTGTCCAGGAGCCAGAGGGTGCGTCCTTGGCACCACACGCCTGCGGCGGGCGTCTGAGCAATATCGTCGGAGGCCAATGCAGCAGCAGCCTTCTCGGCTTTACCGGCGCCGGAAACAATCATCCACACTTCGCGTGAGGCACGGATAGCGTCAAACGTCAGCGAAACCCGCAGGGGCGGCGGCTTGGGGGAGTCATGTACTCCCACCGTCAGGCCGGTGGCGGTCAACTCGGGATGCCCAGGGAACAGGGACGCCACATGCCCATCCGGCCCCATGCCAAGAATCAACACGTCAAAAACCACTCCTGCCAGGTCCTTTGCCCACAGGGCAGCGGATTCTTCCGGCGAATCCACCACGTCAGGTCCCGCCACGGCGTGAATATTGGCCTCGGGCAACCCGTAGGACTCCACCAGCAGGTCCAGCAGCGCTTCACGAGCCTGCACCTCGTTGCGGTCCGCATCACCCACCGGGCAGAAACGCTCGTCGCCCCACCACAGGTGCACACCCGTCCAATCCACAGCGTCCAGCAACGGCGAAGCGGCGGCGGCCTCCAGCATGGTGATGCCCAGCGTTCCCCCCGTCAACCCCATGTGGACGGGCCGTTGGACCGATTGCAGGTCAAGGATGGCCGTCAGCCAACGAGCCGCAATGGCGTGTGCCAGCACGTTTTCATCAGGATGGACAACGACGAGTGAAGTGCCGGGCTTGGGGTTCATACAATCTCCTGACATGGGCGGCCCTCAATGGTCACGGGCCAACAGTTCCAGCGTAGCGGCATAGGTGGTATCCGGGCTGAGACGGCGCAGTTCTTCGATCAAGGCGTCAGACAACGGACGAATCGGCATGGAAATGGTGCGGTCCGGCATCCCCGCCTGGCGGATGGTCACGGTGTTGCCATCAGGACGCTCAAATGAGATGGTGGCGTTGCCCGCGCGGTTAAGCACCACCCGCGTGATCCCCAGTTCGCTGCCACTTTCCTGCTCTTCGGCCGGGCACTGCAAACATGAGCCCAGCCACGCAGCGAGCAGCGCACGCGAGGCGTGCAGGCGCCCTTCCACCACCACGGATTCCACGGGAAGATACGGCGGCGTGTCCATGGCAGCCGCAAGGATCCCACGCCAACCTGTCACGCGCGCCCAGGCCAGGTCCGTATCTCCCGGCTGATACGCCGCCGCGAGATCCCGCAGGGAGGCCACGGGATCAGCGGAGGAGGCGCAATCGGTGATTCGGCGCGAGGCAATCACGCCCACGGAATCATCAGCGGGTGAATCCGGTGGCACTCCTGTCCACCAGACGACGATAGGCGCGTCCGGCAACAGTAACGGCGTGATGACCTCGAGAATGTGTTGCTGCAACTCGCCGTGACAGCGCAACACAATGACCTCGGACGCACCCGCGTCACCACCTACGCGGATTTCAGCATCAAGCCTGGGGGTGTTTTCAGGGCAAGCGCGGCACGCGTCACGCGGGACCATGAGAACGCGGCAAGGATGCTCGTGGGAGGCCGTGTTAGTGGCCTCAATGGCACCTTCCAACGCGTCCTCATCGGTGAGAACCACCAGGGTGAGGACGCGGCCCAGAGCCACGGCCCCGCCATCATTGCGCAGTTGCACCAGTTTCTTGTCCACCAGGGACGCCGTGGTGCTGGGACAATCGATTCTCATTACGGCCTCCTCCAGGTTCGACCGTCACGTTCCATCATCGCATCCGCCGAGGCAGGACCCCACGTTCCTGAAGGATACGGGTCCGGTTCACCGGCAGCCGCCCAGTGCTCCAACACGGGATCCAAGATCTTCCAGGAGAGTTCCACTTCCTCATTCGTCGGGAATAAGGGAGGATCGCCGAGGAGAACATCCAAAATGAGGCGCTCGTACGCCTCGGGAGAGTTTTCTGTGAAGGCGTGACCGTAGCCAAAGTCCATGGTGACGTCACGCACTTCCATGGCGGTGCCCGGCACCTTGGCGCCGAAGCGCAAGGTGACGCCTTCATCCGGTTGCACCCTGATGACCAGCGAGTTGTTGCCCACGTTGGCCGAGGCGGACGGGCCGAACGGCAGGTGGGGAGCCTTTTTGAATACCACGGCCACTTCGGTGACTCTGCGGCCGAGCCGTTTGCCGGTGCGCAGATAGAACGGGATCCCAGCCCACCGGCGGTTTTCCACGTCTACGCGGATGGCGGCAAAGGTTTCCGTGGTGGAGTGGGGGTTGAATCCCTCTTCCTCCAGGAAGCCGCACACGTGTTCCCCGCCCTGCCACGAGGCGGTGTAGCGTCCCCGTGCGGTGTGGGCATCAAGATCCTTGGGAAGGCGCACACAGGAGAGCACCTTGACCTTTTCTGCGCGCAAGGACGCTGCCTCAAAGTTGGCTGGCTCCTCCATGGCCACTAAGGCGAGCAGTTGAATGAGGTGGTTTTGGATCACGTCTCGCGCGGCGCCCACGCCGTCGTAATAGCCCGCGCGGCCACCAATGCCGATGTCCTCCGCCATGGTGATCTGCACGTGGTCCACCCAGCCGCTGTTCCACAGGGGCTCAAACATCTGGTTGGCAAACCGAAGCGCCAGGAGGTTTTGCACGGTCTCTTTACCCAGGTAGTGGTCAATGCGGAACACGGACTCGGGATCAAACACGCTTTCCACCGTGGCATCGAGTGCTTTGGCGCTGGCTAAGTCTCTGCCAAAGGGTTTCTCGATGATGACGCGCTGCCAGGAATCCGCTGGACCTTCCGCGAGGCCGTGGGTGTTGAGTTGGGAGATCACCGTGGGGAAACTGCTGGGAGGCACGGACAGGTAGAAGGCGTGGTTGCCTCCCGTGCCGCGGTCCGCAGCCAACTGTTCCAGGGTGGTGCGTAGGGCAATGAAGCCTTCGTCGTCAGAGAAATTGCCGGACACAAACCGGATGCCCTCGGTGAGTTGCTTCCACGTGTCCTCGCGGAACGGGGTGCGAGCGCCGGCCACCACAGCAGTGCGGACTTGCTCCACAAACTGATCCAGCGTCCAATCCCGCCGGGCGTACCCCACCAAGCCGAAGCCTGCGGGGAGGAGTCCGCGATTGGCCAGGTCATACAGGGCGGGCAGGAGTTTCCTGCGGGCAAGATCACCGGTCACGCCAAAGAGCACCACGGCACACGGCCCGGCAATCCGCGGAAGGCGTAAATCCTGTGGGTTGCGAAGAGGGTTGGCAGGGTGGTTGGTGTGTTGGTGACCGAGGTGGTTACTGGGCTGGTTGGCTGTGGGGCTGGTGCTTTGGCTGCCTGTGGGATTGCCGGCTTGGTTGGCTGTGGGAGCGCCGGGTTGGTTGGCTGTGGTGCTGGTGGGTTGGTTGGCTGCGTGGCCTGTGGGGGTGAGACCGGGGTGGTTACTGGGTTGGTTGGGTGTAGGGGTGCCGGGACTGGCAGCAGGCGTGCTCGGGGGAGCGTTGAGTGATGGGGTCCGCAACGTGTCCACCTCTCCACTGTAGTGCGTTCGGCCTGCCTGCCACCGAGGCAGCGCACAGACCCGCTAAGGTGAGCGGCATGACTGAGCCCGGATTCACCCGCGATAATGCTGTAAACACTGCCCCGGCACCTGCCCAAGCCAGTACCGCCACCACTCCAGCCTCCGCCCCAGCCCCAGGCACGGCCCCGACCTCCGCAAGTGCCCCTGCTACCGCCCCGGCCAGCGCCCCAGACCCCGCCCACGCGATTGACTCCACGCCTCCGGTCACGCTTTACGTGGATTGCACGTGTCCCTTTGCATGGATTGCCTCGCGATGGGCGTTGGAAGTTGCCTCGCTCCGACCCACCAACCTCACCTTCCGGTTGATGAGCCTGTATCACCTGAACCTCGGCCGGGACCTCCCACCAGGGTACCGTGCGAGGATTGACGGTTCGTTGGCCATGGGACGCGTGGCCGCAGCCGTGCAAACGGAATACGGACCTGAGGTATTCGCAAACTTCTACACCGCCGTGGGGAACAGACTCCACAAACTGATGCGCAATGACTTTGACGCCGTGTCTCGCGAGGCGCTCGCGGAGGTCGGCCTTCCGGAGGCGCTGGCTGATGCCGCCACGCAGGACAGTTACGACGACGAGTTGGCCGCTTCACACCACGAGGGCATGGACCCCGTAGGCGATGACGTGGGCACTCCCACGTTCCACGTGGGCGACGTGGCCTTCTTCGGCCCGGTCCTGACCAAGATCCCGCGCGGAGAGGACGCCCTGCGCGTCTTCGACGGCGCCGTAGCCTTGGCGAGTTTCCCCCAGTTCTCCGAGTTGAAGCGCGCAAGGGAATCCAAATTGTCCTTCCTCTAGGCAGGGATTGGTACCCGACCCGATCGTACGCCTGCGGTCATTGTTGACGTCATGGGCGGGTGGGTGCGGGGCCATGTGGTGAGGTGGTGTTCGAGTTCGACCATATCGGCAACGTCAGGGTCTTGGCGTTGGCCTGGCCTCAGGCGGGTAGTGGTCCTGTTCTTCACGGTGGTGTGGTGTTCGTGGCACGCGGGTGTGCAGGGGTGGTGATGGGAGGGAATGGGTAACGGGGGTGGTGAACAGGTGGTGGTGTTCCCGAAGGGATCGGTGGTGGTGATGTGGGGGGCTGCTGTCTGGGAATCGATGATGGGGGTTGACCGCCAGCGATGTGCCTCCTTGTTGTGGTTGTGGCGCACGCAAAGGCCTTGGCCATTGGTGAAGGTGGTGGGGCCCGTGTTCTTCCAGGGTGTGATGTGGTCCATGTGCTTGATGGCGGCGTTGCATCCAGGTTCTCGGCACGTTCCGTGGTCACGGAGGCGGATGACTTTCCCGAGTCCTGGTGGGAAGAAGCGTTCCTTGGAGGACGCGGCAATGAGGGTGCCGTTGGGGTTGGCGTAAAGCTTCTGAAGCCAAGCGCTGCCTGCGTCGATAGCGTTGGCGATCATGACGCGGGCTACGTGGGCGGGGATGGTTCCTACGTTCTTGCGGGCGTTGTTGGCAAGGACGATGGCGGGGTCATCCCCACCGGCGAGGAGTGTTTCATCGGAGATAACGAGGTCAATGGTGACGGCGGGGGAGTCTTCCAACTGCCCGGTGACAAGTTCAAACAGTGCGGTGGTCATCGCCAGGCCGTGAGGTTCGTGGGGATGGTGTTCGCGTGCTTCAAGGCTTGCGGCGGTGGTGAGGCTTTCGAGGGTGGTGTAGATGGTAGCTGCTTGGGTAGTTTCCATGCGGGCAACAAGCTCACTCATGCCATGCCCAATGTCTCGTACGTCAACATAGGATGAAGCATGTTTTTCGACGAGGAACCGTTCCTCAGCATCAACGGGGTGAAGTTCTTCCACCATCGCGCGTACGCGTCGTTTCAAGGTGGTCAGCCCAGCATTGCTCGTGGACTCTAGCGCACTAGCGTCCCCTGTGAGACGTTGATCGATCATGGTCATGGATTGAATGGGAACAGGTTGGTCAACGAGCCAATACGGGGCGTCATGCAATGCGCGGGCTTCGCGAATAATGATCCCCGCTTTACGTTCTGATATCAGGCCCGTGGTGATTGCGTGGTAGAGGCCAGGCATCTGGGAGGTCAGGATGGTGGCGTTGCGCAGCATCGTTGCGGCGAACGTCTCATTGGCCTTGCAGGCTCGCCCGATCTGCCGGGTCACTCCCCGGCCCTGATCCCGCGCGGGTTTTCCGGCCGCTGCATCGGCTGCTTTCTGCATACGCTGGAACTCCACCACGGCAGCCGCTTGCAGACCGAAGGCCTGAGCTTTCAACCGCTCACACGCCTCCACCAGGGCAATCAACGCCTGGGGAGACTGAGGTAATGGTGATGAAGTCAAGGCTTGACCCAAAGCGCGTATATCTTGGAGGACATTTGATGACCTGCTAGTGGCAGGTTGATATGCGGAATTGTGCGCTTCTGCGTCAACGTATAGCGGTACTTCAGTGGGGGTGGGCATGTCGTCGAGCCACGCGGGTACGTCAAGCACCACGTCAGGCTCCAGCTGCGGACCCGCCACAAACTCGTCGGGCGCAGTAAGAAATTCCAGGCTGGCTGCCCACGACGCATCATCAGAAGCGCAATCAGGTAGACCACACCCGCACGCTGCGCTCGTGCGCAAGATTTTCGGTGCCGGTGTGATGTCCATGGCGCCAGTTTAGCACCAGAAGTCCGCATCAGACTCGAACACGAGTTCTGTTATCAAAGGGTAACATACTATTTACAACACCATTCGAACAAGGAGTATGGGGCCTGATGACAGGGTATGAAAGCCCAGGTCGGGCGGCGGAGACCCAATGGGGGAACGATGAAACCGGGGCACGCGAACAGGGGGTGATGCGCAGGTCCTCGCGATGCTTAACACGGCATCAGGACGATGCTCGGAGGACAAACACAAGGCGATGAGCGGGACAGGAGTTCGGGTTACAAGGTGGCAACGAAGCGCGGGTTGAGGCGCTCGGGTTGAGGATTTTTCCTACCCTGGGGCCATGAAGAAATCGTTGGGCAACCTGGGAGTTGCCGCCCTCGGTGTGACCGCTGCCCTCCTGGTCGGTGCGATGAGCGGTTGTGCGGGGAGCCAGCCATTGCCGTCTGATGCCTCCGCGCAGGTTGTTCCCGTAGTTGCCAGTCAGGGCGAGGCTGGTGAGGGTGATCCTGAGGCTTCGGAGTCCCCGACGATGGATGATGCCTGGATTGTTGATGATGCCTGGATTGTTGATGATGACAGAGCCGTCCCTGATGCTGACGAGGGCTCCGATGGTGATGAGGGTTCCGATGCTGATGAAAACGGGGGAGCGAGCACGAACAGTTCGCCAACTCCACGGACCGTCACGCCCTTCGTCTCATGGGCGGGTGTAGACGCTGGGGACTTTGTGGTGGAGGGCCAGATTCCCGTCCTTGATCCTGGTGGCGAGTGTGTTCTCACGGTGACGACGCCTGAGGGCGAGGTCACCACAACAACGGAAGCAGCCCCTGATGCCACCGTGACCTATTGTGGAGCACTGCGGATTTCCGGTTTGACGCGGGGCGTGGTGACCTACTCGTTAGCGTATTCCTCGCCGCACTTTGCTGGCGCAACGGACACGGTGGAGGTCACGCTGCCATGAAGCAGATGCGCGCCGCACTGACGGCATTCATGAGCGTGGTGCTGCTGGCAAGCACCCTGGCCGGGACGGCCCATAGTAGTGACCTGGTGGCTCGCTCGGGTGGCCTGGGTACGGATGGCCTGAGCGCTGACAGCCTGAGCACCGCCAACCTGGCCGCAAGCAACCTCACCACCAGTAACCTCAGCACCGTGGTGCCCTCCGGAAAACTCTTCACTGCCGGGAACATCATCTCGGACGCGGTATTCACTGATTCTGGCTCCATGAGCGCCTCCGCCATTCAGAAGTTCTTGAAAGCACAGGGTAAGGATTGCGTGGCGGGATCCGCCCCGTGTATCAAGGACTACACGGTTTCCAAGGCCTTCAGCGTGGCAGCGGTACCAGGGAAGTGCAAGGCGGTTTCCGTCAGCAAGGGTGACTCCGCAGCCACACTGATTAAGAAGGTGGCCACGGCCTGCAAGATCAATCCGCGGGTCTTGCTGGTCATGTTGCAAAAAGAGCAGGGCCTCATCACGATGACCAAGCCGACCGCTTCTCGGTATGACAGGGCGTTTGGCTTGAGTTGTCCGGATAACGCAAACGGGTGGTGTGACCCCCAGTACGCAGGGTTCTTCAATCAACTGTACGGCGCCGGGGATCGTTTCTGGAGTTACCGCAACAACCTGAATTCAGCAAATCCCACCTATGGTTACCGTCCGGGCAGATCTCAGAAGATTCTTTACAGCCCCAATCAGAGTTGTGGATCGTCGAATGTGTACATAGAAAATATGTCCACGGCGCTGCTCTATATCTATACGCCGTATCAGCCCAATGCCGCCGCTCTGGCATCAATGAGCGGCGTGGGGAACTCGTGCTCGGCGTATGGGAACAGGAACTTCTTCCGGTTCTTCTTTGACTGGTTTGGGGACCCGCGCGTGGCAAGTTCCCTGGCCAAAGCGCCGAATCACTCGCAGGTGTACCTCCTGGATCGTGGTACCAAGCGGCCTATCTCCGCTGCCTGGACGCGCGAACTGACCAGAACACTTGGGGCCGTGGGAGTCATCTCCGCCACGGGAATCGCCGCGTATCCCACAGCGGGAACACTCCAGAGAATCGTGCGGAATCCGGACAATGGGCAAGTGTGGTCCCTCTACGGGGGCAAGAAGTACCTCTTCACCTCGGACGCGCTCATCACCTCCTGGAGTGGAAAAGCCGCAGCCAGTTCAGCGATAGACCTCGATCCCTTGGTGCTTCATCGTCTTCCCCAGGGAGCGAACATTCCCCGGACGGATACATCCAGTACGCCCCAGCTTCTCGGCTTGGGCGCGGAAGCCGGAAAGGGCACCAAGAACTGGGTCACGGGAACGGGAACCATCGGAACGTCAGGGAAACTGCTGGAAGCGATGGTACTGAATGTGGTGAACTCTCCCGGGTCCGGCATTGAATGCAGTGCCAAGATGGAGGCCAAGAAATGGCGCGGCTGGGTGAAGGCCAAGAGTGTGTGTGGCGTGATGGGCCAAGGCAAGCGCATTGAAGGCGTGAAACTGCGGTTGACCGGCCCGCTGAAGAATACGCATGATGTGTGGTATCGGGTGCGCACGGGGGGACTCGGCTGGCACGGTTGGACACGCAACGGTGCCTTTGCCGGAACCACCGGCTGGGGAAGGCGGATTGAGCAGGTTCAGGTTCGGCTGCAGGCCAAGGGCGCTGGCGCTCCCGGCGTCACGCGGGCCCCTGGTGTGAAAGCCATGCAGGTGCGTGCGCTGGTGACCACCAAGAGTTGGACCGGTTGGAAGAATCCACTGGTTCCGGCGCAAACCACGTCCAAGAAGCGTCATGTGAGGGCCGTGGCCGTTCGTTTCCCGGGAGTGCAGCCGTGGAAGGGTTCCGTGCAGTGTTCGGCACGGATTACCGGTCAAGGGTGGAAGAAGTACGTGGGAGCGAAGAAGACCTGCGGCACCAAGAAGGCGAACCAGCAGATGGAAGCCGTTCGGCTGCGCTTCACCGGAGACATGAAGAAACACATGGACATCTGGTATCGCGTGAAGACTCGGCCAGGTGGTTGGTCCGGATGGGCCAAGAACGGTCAATCGGCAGGCACCTCACTCGGCGCCGAGATCACCGCCATTGAGGTCTCGTACCAGAAGCACGGGTCCAAGAAGCCCGGCAGCCAAGCCCACCGCTACCGCACGCGGTAGGGGCTGGGCACTGGAGGGGTTGGGAGGCGGTAGGGTCCGAGAGGTTTGGCAATCTCCTCAGTGTGAACGTGGCTTCGCTGTACTCCGGGATTTCCATAACGCTGCCGTTGCCCCAACGAGCAATGGCATGACCAGAGACACACCCACGGCCATGAGGAGCGCATTCCAGGCACCCTCATGGGGGATATGGGGTAAGCCTTGTGTTGGGGTATGAGTGTCACGGGATAGGCGAATCGCAGCGGCCATGCCGATGGCCATTAGCGGGCCTGAAGCAAGGCTCATGACCATCGTGGCATAGGGATATTCTTGACCCCGCGAGGCCAGTCCGAGGTGAATAATCCAGATCACTACAGGAATCGCAATCAACAATGGATAGTACATCGAACACCTCCGTAGCACTGCCCTTAGCTGCGGCAACTTCACCAACTACATCGCCCGCAGTCTATCCCATGGCATCGGCTTCAGACTCACCCACTGTGACAGTCTCCTGCTACTCCGTGGACACCGTTCCGCACACTGTTCCGTACGGAACACCCTGGTAATTCACCGTAGTCACCGTACTCTAACATTGCGTCAATGTTAACGCACTTTGACATTGTAACAATGTTGAGGTACGGTGACATTATGGCTCAACAACGCATGCTGCCTGCCAGATCGGCTACAACGATTGGCCAAACTATCAAGGCGCTGAGGCGTGAGCAGGGCCTGACTCAAGCGCAACTCGCTGCCGAGGCCCACGTGTCCCGACCCTGGCTCATTGGGGTGGAGCGTGGCACGGGCGCTCGATCCGAACTGCACTTGGTGCTTCGAGTATTTGACGTTCTCAGGGCCCCGTTATTTGCCGTGCCGCTGACGGAATCTGGGGACCGGACATGAAACTCACTATTATCCTTGAGGGCAAGGTGGCAGCCACGGTAGAGCGCAGCCGTCCTGGCAGCGGATGGCTGCGTCATGCCGTATTGACGACGAAGCTGTCCTCAACCGCGTAGGTGAACTGTGTGGGACTATTCCCAGCGCAGCAAGGAAGATACTCGAGGAGATCGACGATTGGGATGGCAGCGTGACAGAGGTCTCGAAAAGGCTCATCCCTAACCTTGACAAGCACGTTCGCGGCTTGACATCCCAACTTCACGGGTGACGCCCTTCATTGAGTAGATTCCACGGGAAGCGGTGTACTCATCCCAAAGTGGTTGTTGCCGTGGGTACTGCCGTGGAAGTCCTTATGGCAGCGATGTAGCATGAAGTGAACAGAAGGGCCTGTCATGGTATTTCACGTACACTCCTATGGATATCAGTCTCGATGTGGCAAGAGTGGCGATTTCCCCCACGTGCTACGGGTGCGGATGGTTGCGGCGAGCATGGTTGTGCTGTGTGTTGGTGTGTTTGGGGGGTGTGGCGAGCAACCGGCTGCGGTTCCCACGGCCTCGGAAGCAGAGGATGCCTTGTACGGGGCATGGAATGATGCGCAAACCGGTGCGATGTGTGAGTCATGGGCTGCGTCCACGATGGCCTGTGACACCGAACTTTCCCAGGCACCAGCGGTTCCTGCCGCTCGGCCAACCATTCAGTGCAGTGCCACCTACAGCCCAGGAGACCCGTACACGCCAGCCCAGGTGTTGCGCGTAACCGGCACGGATGGAGCCGGAAACACCTATCAAACGGATGTTGGTGCGATCCGCACACCTGACGGGGTTAGGCTCATCAACGCCGTGTTCTGGGTCAGCGCAACGTTTGGCGGCGAGGGTGATGAAGAGAGTGCCACGTTTGATCCCTGTTCACCGTGAGCAAAGGCGGGGGTTTCGACCGTCGGTCACTGTGTGACCTGGCTCAACCGCCCGCGTGGGTGGAGATGACGGGCGACTCCTGTCAGCCGGCCTTCTGGAGGTACTGGGCGCGCAGCGGTATGAGGGCGCCGGTCCAGGACTCCAGTTGATCAAACATGAGGGTGGCGGCAGCCACGTGGAACTCGCGGGGGGCAAAGGTGCCGTCTGCAAAGTCATCCATCATGGAGAATCCAATGTTGGCGCTCACGTCCGCCATGCGCAACTGGCCGAGCACGCACCGCAGACCCTCTACGGCACGCACGCCGCCAGCAAACCCGTAACTCACACAGGCCGCACCCTTACCTGCCCACTCGCGGACTAGGTAGTCCAACGCGTTCTTGAGGGACGCAGGCATGGCGTGGTTGTACTCTGGGGTGACAAACACAAACCCGTCATACTGGGCCACCGCGGCCGACCACTTCTTGGTGTGCTCGTGCTCGTACTTGGCCATCCCGGGAGGGTTGGCCTCGTCAAAAACGGGCAGGTTGAAATCGAGGAGGTCCACCAGTTCATAGGTAGCCGCTTCCCGCACCGATGCCTGCTCGAGGATCCACTCCGCCACCTGCCGTCCTTTGCGTCCGGGGCGCGTGGAGCCAACAATGATGCCTATTTTCATCTTACGTCCGTCACTTTCCGTTGTGGTCACGGTTCAAAGGGTCAACGCTGTCCAACAGCAGGATCAGCAGCCAAGGCTACGAGCCAGAGGGTCTCAGGTGAGAGGGTCTCGGGTGAGAGGGTCTCGGGAGAGAGGGCCGCAGCCAATCACGCAGGCGCAGCCTCTACCAGATCACGCAGAAGCCGCAGCGATGGACTCACGTGCCGCCGTTGCCACAGCCTCAGCAGTCACGCCGAATTCCTCAAAGAGCCTCTCGGCAGGGGCGGAAGCGCCAAAGGTTTCAATGGAAACCATGCGTCCCGCGTCACCCACGTACTCGCGCCATCCCAAGGCCAATCCGGCTTCCACTGACACGCGCGCCTTCACCGAGGCGGGAAGAACACTCTCGCGATATTCGTCGGGCTGCTTGGCAAACCACTCCAGGCATGGCGCAGACACCACGCGAGCCTGAATACCGTCAGCCGCCAACGCTTCACGCGCTGCCACCGCCAACTGAACCTCAGAACCTGTAGCAATCAGCAGAACGTCCGGCTCACCCTCGGTATCCAGCAAGGTGTACGCACCCTGGAGAACGCCCTCTGCCGAGGCAAAGCCATCCTCGCCACGCGGGAACGTAGGAAGGTTCTGGCGGGAGAGAATCAGTCCAGCAGGGCTCGTGGTGTTCTCGATGATGCCGTGCCAGGCCTGGGCCGTCTCGTTGGCATCGGCAGGGCGCACCACGTCCAAGTTGGGGATGGCGCGGTAGGCCCACATGTGCTCAACCGGCTGGTGCGTGGGGCCGTCTTCTCCCAGGCCAATGGAGTCATGCGTCCACACAAAGGTGCTCGGCGTCCCCATGAGGGCGGCAAGGCGCACGGCGCCACGCATGTAATCAGCAAACTGGTAGAACGTTCCACCAAAGGCGCGGGTCAACCCGTGGAGCACAATGCCGTTGAGGATGGCACCCATGGCGTGTTCGCGGATCCCAAAGTGCAGCACGCGCCCATACGGGTTGCCCTTCCACGTATCCGTTTGGTGCTTGGTGGGGACAAAGCTCGGCTGACCCTCCATCGTCGTATTGTTGGAACCGGCCAGATCAGCTGATCCACCCCACAACTCGGGCACTGCCGGGGCCAGGGCGGTGAGCACCTTGCCCGAGGCCACGCGGGTGGCCACACCCTTGGGATCGGCGGGGAACTCGGGCAGTGCGTCCGTCCACCCCTCGGGGAGTTCGCGTGCCTGCAGGCGGGTGAGCAGGGCGGCCTCGTCAGCATTCGCTGCGGTCCACGCCTCAAACGCGGCATCCCACGCGGCACGTTGATCCGCCTGATGCGCTGCCACGTTGCGGGTGTACTCCAGAACCTCGGGGTCAATCTGGAAGTCCTTGTCCGGGTCCAGGCCCAGGATCTTTTTCATCTCGGCAATCTCGGCGGCGCCCAGGGGCGAGCCGTGAATGGCGTACGTGTCCTGCTTGGTGGGAGCAGGCCAGCCAATGATGGTGCTCAGGGCAATGATGGACGGTTTGGTGGTCTCAGCCTTGGCCGCTTCCAGCGCTGCGGCCAGGGCGGGAAGGTCCTCAGAGTATTCCGTGCCGCCGTGCGTCCAGTCCACACGCTGCGTGTGCCAACCGTAGGCCTCGTACCGGCCCAGAACGTCCTCGGAGAAGGCAATATCCGTGTGCCCCTCAATGGAAATCTTGTTGTCATCCCAGATCAGAATCAGGTTGCCCAGTTCCTGGTGGCCAGCCAGCGAGGCAGCCTCCGCCGTCACACCTTCCTGCAAGCAGCCGTCCCCAGCAATCACGTAAATGTGGTGGTCAAAGGGCGAGGTGCCAGGCGCGGCGTCTGGGTCCAGCATGCCGCGTTCCCTGCGAGCCGCCATGGCAAATCCGGTAGCGGAGGCAAGGCCCTGACCCAGCGGTCCCGTGGTGATTTCCACGCCAGCGGTGTGTCCCACCTCGGGGTGGCCGGGCGTGAGCGAATCCCATTGCCGCAGGTTGGCAACGTCACTGATCTCCAAGCCGTATCCGGCCAGTGCCAGTTGGATATACAAGGTGAGCGACGAGTGACCTGCGGACAAGATGAACCGGTCACGTCCCACCCAGGTGGGGTCAGACGGGTCATGCCGCATGACCTTCTGGAAGAGGAGATACGCCACAGGGGCCAAGGAAATAGCGGTTCCGGGGTGTCCGTTGCCGGCCTTTTGCACGGCGTCCGCAGCCATCGCCTTGGCGGCAATCACGGCGTGTGCGTCCTTCTCGTTCCATTCCAGGGGGTTCAGTGTGGGGTCAAAGTTGGTCACGTGGACTCTCCTTGGTATCGGTGTACGCCGAGCGTGGTGGTGTTCGGAATCGTGCGGTTCGGTATGAGGCTGTGCTTCGTGGTCTGTTCGGTATCAGGCTGTGCTCGATCGGTCTAAGCATCAGAGTTCTGACCGTGGTTCAGCCCGACTATGGTTCAGAGTGTAACGGACAGAAGGATATCTGTCTGAGTATTTCTGACCGGAGCGCGGTCTGACCCGAGCATTGCTCTCCGGGCCATCGGATGCGTGGACGTGTCGGCCCACGCGGAGTCTGCCCCACATGGCACCATGGGTGCTTGTGGACCTTGCCAGGCAGGAATCAATGTATCTGGCGTGGCTGCGCGTGGAACGAGGAGTCTCCGCAAATACCTACGCTGCGTATTCCCGTGACCTGGATCGCTACATCGCATACCTTAGCGCGCGTGGTGTGACCACCCTGGCGGGCGTCGTCACACACACGGTCGAAGAGTACGTGATGAGCCTTCATGATGGGACGGACGGCCACACCGCCCTCACCGCCGCTTCGGCAGCACGCGCGTTGGCTGCCGTCCGAGGCTGGCACCGGTTTGCCCTGCGTGAACACCTCACCACCACGGATCCGGCAGCGTCCGTTCACCCTCCCAAGCTGCCCACGAACCTGCCGCATGCACTGAGTGTTGATGCCGTGCTTCGTCTCATCGAGGTGTCCTCGGTGGGGGATACGCCGCTGGAGATCCGCAATCACGCCTTGGTGGAATTGCTCTACGGTACGGGGGGAAGAATATCGGAAATCGTCGGGCTAGATATTGATGATCTTGGCGGTGACAGCGTGCGCCTGTTTGGTAAAGGTAGCAAGGAGCGGATTGTTCCCGTAGGGTCCTTTGCCCGCGCCGCCGTGGAGGCGTACGTGACGCGTGCCCGCCCGGGTTTGGCTGCCAAGGGACGAGGAACGCCGCGTCTGTTTCTCAATACGTTGGGGCGGCCACTGTCACGAGTGTCCGCCTATCAAACGCTCCAGGTGCTGGGGGAGCGTGCCGGGATTCACGGCCTGACCCCGCACACGCTGCGGCACTCCTGCGCCACGCACCTGCTACAAGGCGGCGCCGATCTGCGCTCCGTCCAAGAAATGTTGGGGCACGCCTCGGTGCAGACCACGCAGATCTACACGGCAGTCACTCCGGACACCTTGCGCGAGGTCTACGCCATGGCACACCCGCGAGCGCTGTCTGCCGAAGTGCCGGCCTCGCGCAGGGCTAAAGCGTCGGCCTCACGCACTGCCGCTGTGTCGGCCTGACGGGCCACGTGATGACCCGTACCGTAGGGCCCGTGCGCGGAGAATACAAAGTCCCTGATGGCAAGTTAGTTCGAGTGGAGTGTGACGTGGCGGAGGATCACCTGGTCAACGTCCACGTTTCCGGTGACTTTTTCCTGGAACCTGATGATGCCATTGACGTGATTGTGGGGGCGCTCACCGGCATGGAGGCCGCCACCACGCCCCGAGCCATCGCCGAGCGCATCGATGCCGCTATTCACCAGGCAGAAGACGAGGGTCATCTCATGGGCCCCGTGACTTTCATTGGATTCGATTCCTTTGCCGTGGCCATTGCCACGCGGCGAGCCCTGGGATTCGCCACCACGTGGGAGGATCACACCTTCGAGATTCTGCGGCCACCGCCCGTATCCGTTCCGCACTTAGCCGCCCTGGATCAGGTGTTGCTGGAGGCCGTAGCCGCAGGGACGCGCGGCCCCACGCTGCGCTTCTGGGAGTGGGATGAACGGGCGGTGGTCTTCGGAAGTTTCCAATCGTTGTCCAACGAGATTGACACGGAGGCCGCCGAGCGGTTGGGGGTGACTTTGGTACGACGAATCTCCGGCGGGGGCGCCATGTTCATGGAAGCCGGGAACTGCGTGACCTTCTCGTTAGTAGTTCCCGCGTCCCTGGTGGACGGGATGTCCTTTGCGGAGTCCTACCGTTTCCTTGACTCCTGGGTGCTGGGTGCGCTCGCCACCGTGGGCGTCACGGCGCAGTTCTCGGGACTGAATGATATTGCCTCCCCGGCAGGAAAGATTGCCGGAAGTGCGCAGAAGCGGATCTCGGCGCTGGTGGGGGCCAGTGCCGTGGGGGCCGATGCCGTGGTGGGCAGCGCGTTGGGGGCCGGTGCAGAGGAGGAGGGGCTTGCCGGGCAGATCACCGGTCAGGCTGCCGGGCAAGTCCCAGGCCAGGCCGCCGTACTCCACCACATGACCATGGCCTATGACATTGATGCCGATGCCATGATGCAGGTGCTGCGCATCGGCCGAGAAAAACATTCCGATAAAGGGATTCGCAGTGCCAACAAACGCGTGGACCCCTTGCGGTCACAAACGGGGCTGCCGCGCGAGGCCATCGTCGATGCCTTTGAAGCGCATTTCCGCTCCCGCTACCAGTGCGTGGACTCTGCGCTGACGCCGGCGGAGTTGGACTACGCGCAGCGGTTGGTGGAGGAGAAATTCACGGCAAAGGCATGGCTGGAACGCATCCCATAGCACTAAACCTGGGGTTTAGTAGGCGTGAAGGTTTCCCGCTATTCAGCCCAGAGTAAAGAAATGGTCATCACGGCGTCAAGAATCTGCTTAATAAGTGACACGGAACACGTTAGAGATAATTAAACCCCCTGTTCAGGTGAGAAATTCGATCACCTCTGGCATACTTGAGAACGTCGGGAAAGTACCCGGCACCGGTTCGCACCACCATCGCGGACGGGGAAATAACGATGAGCCCACCATCGCTCACGGACCCTCAAGGAGGAATCATGTTCGACGCACAAAGCTATGTATCCGCGTGGCAGGGTGTCCAAGTTCGCAACGCTCGGTACGCCGAGTACCGCCGTCAGGCACGCGAGCGCGAGGCGGAGCGTACCGTCTCGTCCAACGCCACCCGCTGAACCCTCGCAACAAACCGGGGCACGCAGCGAAGGCCGTGAACTGACGCCGCCCACCCGGTCACCAACACCACTCGCCTCCCGATTCCGGGGGGCGAGTTTTTTATGCCGGGATCACGCTACAAGTATTGTTGTTTGGCTCTGCCGCATCAGAGGTACGACGAATAATCACGCATTGCGAGACGTGACAGCGAAAAGAATAAAGGGGGTAGTTAGCATCAGGGTCACTTCGCGGTTGTGCTGCAAACACAATTTACCGCGAAGTGACCCCTGTTCATTTTGCACGCCTAGTCAGATTTTCACCAAGAGGACATCATGGACTTTCCTCGATTGCGACGCTTTGTCCATGGTGTTTTGGTTTGTCTGACAACCCTGGGAGCGCTCTTTGTCATTTCGGGTTGTTCATCGTCTGCATCAGCCTCAAATGACGTTGCTCCAAAGTGGGAAGCATGGATTCGCGCGGTCTTATCGGATAACCCAAGTGAGTTGGAATACCGCGTTCTATCTGACTTTGATGTCACAGATGTCGAGTTTCGTGAGGCCCAGAATGCTTTAGCGATGTGCTTGCAGGAGAAGGGTGTCGCAATTGACTTTCATCCCGAGGGCGGATCAACGACGAAGTCGATTGAAACTGGGCGGACCGAACTGTCATTTGATGCGATGTTCGGCGCGTATAACACATGCGTAGTCGGAACTACAGAGCATATTGAAGTTCTGTTCTATGGTCTCCGTGATAACCCTCAGGGTGTCGGAGCGGCAGAAGCACGGCGTGATTGTTTCATGCGATATGGAGTGAAGGACGGAAGTGATCTCTTATCACTTTCAGCATTTGAGGAGTACATCAGCCAACCGGAGTTTATTCCCACGTCAGACGAGGGAAAGATGTGCATGATTGACCCTCATGGTCTTCTGGGTCTCTCTGCTAGGGATGCAGCCTTGCAGTGGGATTCCTCAGTGATGACCTACGGTGAAGAGGAATAGCCTTGCTTCCCACAATGCGTTGCATCCGCCTAGCAGTCGGCTTTTTCTCGCTCTTTGCCATGGCCTTCGTCCTCACTGGGTGCGCGGGGTATTCTGCCGCATCCAGTGAGGTGGATGCGCATTGGGTGGAAGTGATTCGGGATATCCGTAGATCTACATCAAGTGAAGCAGAACTACGGATTCTCGAGGACTATCACGTCTCTGATGCCGAGTTAGCCTCCGCTGAATCAGCGTTCCTTGAGTGTGTTGAACCCAGGTGGACCGTATCTCGTGACGAGCACGGCGAGTTTCATTGGGCCGCCCCAACAGGATTACCTGGGCGAACATATGCAGATATGGATGAGGTTGATCGTTACTGCGGCACAACAAGCGGATTGTGGAATGTTAAGTGGTTGCATTCAGAAATGCGCTCCAACCCGCATGGCCTCACCTTTACTCAACTCATTCGAGCATGTTATGACAGGAACAATGTTCCAGACGCGCATGGTCTTTCAGATGCCCAATTTGAGGAGCTTCTCTTCTATTCTGACGAATTATTCATCGCCAGTACTGAAGCAGGGAGGATGTGCCGTTTTGATCCGCTTGAGGAAAAGTCTTTAACTATTGCTGATCTTGAAGAGATGGAGCGAACATCGGTCAGGATGGAATTTTCCCAGAGCTAATCAAAGCAGAGCCGGACGAGGCAATGGAGTCTCTGCGGATGATGGGGTCTTCCAACGAGACAACCGTCGTCGAACAAGAAGAAATGACCAACTGACCAAAGTGACTCACTGAAAAGTAATCGAGAGGGTACATCATGGAGAAGCCGCTGATCCGACGACGAGTCAACGGTGCCCTGATCGCCGTGGTTGCCGCAGCGCTGGTGGCCGTCGGTGCGGGAGGTGCTGCCCTGCTGCTTCCACAACCTGAGCCACCAGGCTTTGCCGTGCCTCACGATCCCGAGTCCGTAGCGGTGGTCAACCAGGTATTTGACGGTGCCCGCACGGGGCAAGCGCGTCTCGTCACCACACCGGAGACCGCCCTCCACACCCGCGCCCAAGGCACCGTGACCGCCACAGAGTGTGAGCCCGGCACTCCCGTGGAATCCGGTGCTGTGGCACTTGAGGTTGATGGGTCACCTGTGGTGTACCTCGCTACTCGCGTACCGCTGTGGCGAGACCTCGCCGTGGGCGCGCAGGGTGATGACGTCCTCGCCCTCCAGGAAGAGTTGGCTCGGCTTGGCAACGCCGTGGTTCCTGATGGTCGATTCCGTCACTCAACGCAAGCGGCAGTCCGTGAGGTGTTGGGGGAGGGTGCCCGAGGTCCAGGCGCGCTCCCGCTGAGCCGCGTGGTGTGGCTACCCGCGCCACACGTCACTCCGTCCGAGTGTCATCTGCGCTTGGGAGCATCGGTGGAGCCGGGCGCCGAGGTGGTCACGATTGCAGGAGGTTTGACCAGCCTGGTAGTCAATAACGCCCCAGAGGGCGACGATTGGGTGGCGGTCTACCAGGATCTCACCGCTCCCGTCCTGCCGGGAGGGACGGTGACCGATCCTGCGTTCCTTGCAGCGGTGGCCTCCGGCCCTGAGTTCGGTTTTGCACAAGAACAAGGAACAGAGCAGGTGGAAATGCGGGTTCGGCTCGCCAACGCCCTCAACGTAGCAGTGGTTCCTCCGTCCTCCATTGCCGTAGCCGGTGAGGGACGTGGATGTGTGTGGGCGGACGGGCAGGCTCACCCGGTGAGGATCGTCGCATCATCGTTGGGGCAAACCATGGTTCAGGTTGACGGCGGCGGTGACGGCGCACATCCTGTCCAGAACGTTACGATTCGTTTCCCTGATGACGCTCGCTGCGTCCCGTGAGCGCCATGGAATCCGCCGTCCGGGCCACCCACCTTGCCCACAGATTCGCCACCACCGATTGGTTGTTCACTGACCTGAGTTTCTCCGCCGCTCAAGGCGAAATTGTGGGATTAGTAGGCCCCTCCGGGTGCGGGAAATCAACGTTATTGTCCATACTGGCGGGATGGTTGACTCCCACTGAAGGGCGCGTGGAACGTCATGATATTCAGCACGTGGGATGGGTGTTTCAGAATCCGCACGGCGTAGCGCGCCGAACCGCAGTGGATCACGTTGCCTTACCACTCATTGCGCAGGGAATGTCATGGGGCCAGGCACATGACATGGCCGAGGAGCACCTCACCACTTTCGGTATGGACGGCTTGAAAGATCGCCTCTTCATGGAGTTGTCCGGGGGAGAGGCGCAGCGGTTGATGCTCGCTAGAGCAGTGGCGTCCAGTCCGGACCTGTTGCTGGTTGACGAGCCCACGGCACAGTTAGACCGCACCTCAGCAGACACCGTGAACACCGTTCTCACACAGTTGGCCAGCACCCAGACCATTGTGGTCATTGCTACGCATGATCCTGATACACGGCAGGCCTGTACGCGCATCGTGGACCTTGCCCACAACGTCCCCAGAGCGGGAACGGATCAGGGTGGGACCGGATGAGGCTCAGAACACTCGCTCGCGAAGCGTGGGCAAACCTTGTGTCAGGAACCTCTCGCGTAGGTCTCCTCGCGGTGGTCTTTGCCCTGATCATCGGCGGCATTGCTGCCATAGACACCCACGTGAGCCTGGGCGTCATCAGGCGGGCCGATGAGTTCCGATCTTCCGGCTCAGCAACAAGTGCGTTGCGCGCCACCGCCGGAATCAGCGGCACTCAGTGCGATGCGCTGGCGGGGTCCCCTCCGCTGCACGCCTCAGGTGCCATCCGTAGCGGCGATCCGTTGCGCCTTGGAGCCATGCCGGACGTGACCATTCACTCCTGGGAGGTGACCGCCAGTTTCGTCGAACTCCTGCCGCACATTGCCCCCGTTGAGGTTCCTGCGGAATCTTCCCTGACGGGGGTGTGGCTCTCGGCTGATCTTGCCGGGATGCTCGGTATCAGGCCGGGTGATGACGTGGCCACGTCCCTCGGCAGCGCCGTGGTGGGGGGAATCTATGAATGGCCCGACGATGGACGCGCGCGGGAACTCGGCTTCACCATCCTTGTCCCCACGGACCCGCAAGGAGATTTTGACGCCTGCTGGGTCCACGTGTGGCCGCAGAACACCGCCGCAACCTCGTTGGTGTATCTCAGTTTGACGGGCGCTCCAGAAGAGGCAGAACTGGGTCAACTGAACGCGCGGTTAGGCGCCCAGTTCAATGCCCACGCTGCGATGGAGAGCCGTCTCACTCGCCATGCCGCTGGTGCTGCCCTGGTCCTCGGTGCCGCGTTGGGCGCGGCGGCAATGCGGTTGAGGAGGCTGGAACTAGCCTCGGCTTTGCACGCTCGCGTTGCGAAATCGGACCTGGTGGCGGGCCAGGTCCTGGAAGCCCTCGGGTGGCTGATTCCCGGAGGGGTGATTGCCCTGGCTGGGGTAGTCATTCCGGCGGCGTGGATACAGCGGACCATTGTTCACGAAGCGTTTGTTGGTGAACTTGCCGCAGTAGGTGCTTCGGTGATTGCTGCGGGTGCGGCTGGAGCGCTGCTGGCCACTATCGTGTCCGTGGCCTTGAGTCAAGAGAAACACCTCTTTGCGCTGTTTAAGAGTAGGTAGACGTGACGAGCCAGGCCACAGTGCTGTTTCAGGCGGTGCTGGATCAAACGGTGTTGTATCAGACAGTGCTGGATCAAACGGTGCCGACCGTCAGAGTCCGCAAGCCGTTCACAGGCCCGTGCGCGTCACGGTACTCGGCGCAGTGCGCCTACGTTTCGATGCCTGCGCGCCGCCAGGGTGCAGTCAGCGCCATGTGGGATAGGTTCGCCGCGTGAGTCAGATGCCAGCCGAATCCCTGTTCGATGCACCTGCCGTTGCCCAGGAACCGGAGCCCGCCACGGGCTACCTCAAGGCGGTTCCTCTGGACCCCAGTAAGTTGGACGTGGTGGGGCGCCCCACGCCCGAGTTTCCGATTCCCGCACCGCTGAGCGGCCACGGACCGGCGCGCATTGTTGCCATGTGTAACCAGAAGGGCGGGGTGGGGAAAACCACCACCACCATCAACCTTGCAGCGTCCCTGGGGGAGTATGGAAGGCGAGTCTTGTTGGTGGATTTTGACCCGCAGGGAGCCGCCTCCGTGGGGGTGGGCATCAACCCGTATGCGCTGGAACTCAGCGTCTACAACCTGCTGATGGACCGTGGCGTGGGGATCCGGGACGTGATTCTGTCCACAGACATTCCCGGGCTTGACGTGGTTCCCGCCAACATTGACCTGTCCGCTGCCGAGGTGCAGTTGGTGGGCGAGGTGGCCCGCGAATCGGTGCTGGCACGGGAACTGCGCCCCGTGATGGACGAGTATGACGTGATCCTGATTGACTGCCAGCCCTCCTTGGGTTTGCTGGTGGTGAACGCCCTGACCGCCGCGCACGGCGTGCTGATTCCCTTGGGGTGTGAGTTCTTTGCACTGCGCGGGGTGGCGCTGCTGGTGGAGACCATTGAAAAGGTGCGGGACCGCCTCAACCCCGGGTTGGAGATTGATGGCATCCTGCCCACCATGTATGACGCACGGACCCGGCACTCGCGTGAAGTAGTGGGACGCGTCCACGAGGCCTTTGGGGACACACTGCTGCACACGGTGATTGGCCGGACGGTGAAGTTCCCGGACGCCACCGTGGCTGCCGCACCCATCACCGAGTTTGCCCCCAACCACCCCGGCGCCGAGGCCTACCGCCAACTCGCCCGCGAGCTGGTATTCCGTCATCTGTGAGATGCCAGAGGTGGAAAGCCCCGAGAACGCTCCTGGTTTCGACCGCCGTTCGCTGCGCTCACTGGCTCAACCATCCGCGGGGGATGCCGAAACCCCCGAGGCGTTTACGGTTCACCTGACCAACTTCACGGGACCGTTTGACTTGCTGTTGTCGCTCATCTCCGCGCGGGAGATGGACATCACCGAGGTTGCCTTGGCCGAGGTGACCGACGAGTTTGTGGCGTACACCACCGCCATGGAAACCTTTGATTTGGACGCCACATCTCAATTCCTGGTCATCGCCGCCACGCTGCTGGATCTGAAATCAGCCCGTCTGCTCCCAGGTATGGAGGACGACGAAGAAAGCCTGGAACTCCTGGAAGCGCGTGACGTGCTCTTTGCCCGCCTGTTGCAGTACCGGGCGTACAAGGAAATGGCGGCCTACCTTGCCGAGCAGATGGAGCGGGTAGGGCGCAGCGTTCCTCGGGTGGTGCCGCTGGAACCACAGTTTGCCGCAGTGTTGCCGGAGTTGACCTGGACCACCACCGCAATAGAGTTTGCCGCCCTGGCGGCTCTGGCTTTGCAACCCAAGGCAGCCCCCGTAGTGGATGTGGCTCACCTTCATGTTCCCCAGGAAAGCGTGGCGGAACACAGGGCCATCCTGCGCACCCTCCTGCGTGGCGGCGCCGCCACCACGTTCCGCTCCCTGGTGGCTGGACAGGAACGCGCCGGAGTGATTGCCCGGTTTCTTGCCCTACTGGACCTTTACCGTGACGCCGAAGTCACCTTTGATCAAGTCACCCCGCTCGGAGAACTCACCGTCCGCCTCACCGCACATGGTCACACCTAGGAGAACTCAGCCAACAACCGCCACGTCATTCTGTGCGCGTTTCCCCCGTCATTCTGCGCGAAGTCGCAGAATCTCTACTCAGCCCATCCATCCAGGAGAACCTTGAATGAACGTCACCGCCGCACTGGAGGCCATCCTCGTCGTCGCAGCAGAACCTGTGCCTACAGAGCACCTGGCCACCTTTGTTGAACGTCCCGTAGCCGAGGTAGAAACACTCTTGACGGACCTTGCCGCCGAGTACCGAGGCGAATCTGGCGGACGTGCGCGCGGGTTCGAGTTGCGGTGCGGGGCGCGGGGGTGGCGGCTGTATTCGTCGAACACCTATGCAGACATTGTTGCCGAGTTTGTCCGTGACGGGGCGAGTGCCAAACTCTCCCAGGCCGCGCTGGAAACGCTGGCCGTCATTGCGTACCGGGGCCCCGTGACGCGCGGGCAAGTCTCGGCGATTCGCGGGGTCAGCGTGGACGGCGTGGTGCGAACCCTCACCGCGAGGAATCTTATTGCCGCCACGGGGGAGGATCCCGTCACGGGCGCCACGCTGTTTTCCACCACCAGCGAGTTCCTGGACCGCCTGGGGATTGGCTCCCGTGACGAACTTCCGCCGCTCGCGCCGCATTTGCCGGGGGTTGAGGCGCTCGCTGATACGGAGATTCTGGATTTTGCCTGATCGGTGAGAGAATTCGGCCATGACAAGTGATGGACACGTGCCCCAGGGGGTGCGGCTGCAAAAGGTGTTGGCGCAAGCCGGCCACGGATCGCGCCGCAAGTGTGAAGAACTCATTGCCCAAGGCCGTGTGACGGTGAACTCGCGGAAGGTCACCGAACTGGGAACGCGGGTGGATCCGTCCACTGCCGTGATTCATGTGGATGGTTTGCGCGTGCAGTTGGATGACACCAAGGTGACCATCGCGGTGAATAAGCCGGCGGGCATGATTTCCGCCATGAGTGACCCGGAGGGACGTCCCACCATCGCTGATCTGCTGGAGCATCGCGGTGAGCACCTGTTCCATGTGGGGCGCCTTGACCAGGATTCCGAGGGGCTGCTCTTTGTCACGAATGACGGCGAGTTGGCTAACAGGTTGGCGCATCCTCGGTACCAGGTACCCAAAACCTATCTGGTGTCCGTGGAGGGCGAGATGTTTCCGCGGCACGTCCGGGCGCTGCTGAAGGGAGTGGACCTGGAGGACGGCGTGGCCAAGGCGGATTCCGTGACCATCAAGCAGGTGCATGATGGAGTGACGCTCATGGAGATGGTGCTGCATGAGGGGCGGAACAGGATTGTGCGGCGCATGTGCGAGGCGATTGACAGGCCCGTGCAGCGCTTGGTCCGCACCCGGATTGGCCCCATTGCGCTGGGGCAGCAACGCCCTCGGTCAACGCGCGTGCTGAACCACGTTGAGGTGGGAAGCCTCATGTCCGCCGTAGGGTTGTAGCCACCCGGCTTGCCAGTACGTGCATGGCCATCATCACCATGAAAGGCCGTCACAATGAATGGCCATCACAATGAATGGCCATGACGAGCATCGCCATTACGAGCATGGCAAGCACACGGAATGGCACTCAGTAGAGTGGCAATCAGTAGAATGGTGGGCAGTACCATGGAACGCGGTAGGATGAGACCATTCATCCGTGACGCTCACACCTCTGTGACCTCCACACCCTTGACGTTCAGGAGAACATCATGACAGTCATCGCCATTGACGGACCTTCCGGTTCTGGCAAATCCTCTGTATCCAAAGAGGTGGCCCGCCGCCTCGGTTTTGCCTACCTTGACACAGGCGCCATGTACCGCGCCGCCACCTTGTGGGCGCAGGAGCAGGCCGTGGACCTCACCGACCAGCCCGCAGTGACCAAGGCCGTGTGCTGCATGCCGCTGGAAGTGGGCTTGAACCCGGACGCCCCCACGTTCTACCTGGAAGGCAAGGACATCGGCGCGGCTATTCGGACAACCGAGGTGTCCACGCAGGTGTCCAAGGTGGCCACCAACCTGGATGTTCGCGCCGAAATGCGCCGCCTGCAGCGGGAAATCATTGTCAACGCTGCGGCCTCGCACCCCGGCGTGGTGGCCGAGGGACGTGACATCACCACCGTGGTCATGCCCGATGCCAACACCCGCATCCTGTTGACGGCTTCTGAAGAAGCGCGCCTTCGTCGCAGGTCCTTGGAAGTACACGGAGCGGCCACCGCTGCAGACGTGGAAGCCACCCGTGACCAGGTACTGCGCCGGGACCGGGATGACTCCACCGTGATGGAGTTCCAGAAGGCCGCCGATGGCGTGACCCTGCTGGATTCCTCGGATTTGGACTTTGAACAAACGGTGCAAGCCGTCCTCACGATTGTGGACCATGACGCCCAGTAACTTCGACGAATCAGCCGAGCCAGCGCTCCCGGCGATTGAGCCTACGTCTTCGGTGGCTGAAACCCCGGAACCCGGGTCCATTGACCGCGAAGCCGCGCTGCGCGCTGGGCTTGAAGCCTTTGAGCTCGACGAATCTGACCGTGAACTCCTGGCCGACGAGTGGGATCTCGATGACACGCCCGCGGAAGCACCCAAGCCGGTGCTCGCCATCATTGGGCGCCCCAACGTGGGTAAATCCACCTTTGTCAACCGCGTGCTGGGCCGCCGTGCCGCCGTGGTGGAGGACAAGCCGGGCGTGACGCGTGACCGCGTGACCTACCCTGCGGAGTGGTCAGGCCGCGAGTTCACGCTGGTAGACACCGGCGGGTGGGAAGTGGACATTGCCGGGATTGAAGCCAAGGTGGCGTCCCAAGCCGAGGTGGCCATCAACCTGTCTGACGCCGTGGTGTTTGTAGTAGACGCCACCGTGGGTGCCACGTCAACCGACGAGCGCGTGGTGGAAATGCTCCGCCGATCCGGCAAACCCGTGGTGCTGGCCGCCAACAAGGTGGACGGGCCTTCGGGCGAGGCCGATGCCGCGTACTTGTGGTCCCTTGGGCTCGGTGAGCCGTACCCGGTCTCGGCTCTGCATGGCCGAGGCGTGGGTGAACTGCTGGATGCCGCCATGGAGATTCTTCCCGAAGAGTCCGCACACGGAGTTCTCCGCCCGGATGGGCCGCGCAGAATTGCGCTGGTGGGGAAGCCCAACGTGGGTAAATCCTCGCTGCTCAACAAGATTGCCGGTGAACATCGTGTGGTAGTGGATGAAGTGGCAGGAACCACCCGTGACCCGGTGGATGAACTGGTGGAACTCAAGGGGATTCCGTACTGGCTGGTGGATACGGCAGGGATTCGGCGCCGGGTGCATCAGACCTCCGGGGCGGATTTCTATGCGTCTCTGCGCACGCAGGCCGCCATCGAGAAGGCCGAAGTGGCCGTGGTTCTGGTGGACGCCTCCCAACCCATCACCGAGCAGGACATTCGCGTGGTCCAGAACGTGGTGGATGCGGGACGCGGGCTGGTGATTGCGTATAACAAGTGGGATCTGATGGATCCGGATCGTCGCCCGTATTTAGAGCGCGAGATTGAACAAGAGTTTGTCAGGCTCACCTGGGCCGAGCGTGTGAACGTGTCGGCTAAAACGGGGTGGCACGCGGACAAACTGGTGCCCGCCATCGAGCGCGCGTTGGAGAGTTGGGACACCCGTATTCCTACCGGTCGGTTGAACGCCTTCCTGGGCGAGTTGGTGGCGGAGCATCCGCACCCGGTGCGTTCGGGTAAGCAACCGCGGATTCTCTTTGCCACACAAGCCTCGGCGCGTCCCCCGCGCTTTGTGCTTTTTGCTAGTGGGTTCCTGGAAGCGGGATATCGTCGCTTCATTGAGAATCGCCTGCGTGAGCAGTTCGGCTTCCCCGGTACCCCCATTGAAATAGCCGTCCGCGTCCGCGAAAAGCGCAAGCGCTAAATCAGGTGGCAGGTGGGGAGTACCCGTAGAGTGTGGCGGGGTTGAGGAACTGTCGGCCCCACATGAAGGCTCGGTCTGCACGGGTGAGCCTTCCGTGGTCTGCTGCATCCCTCCAATGATCGTTGATCGCTGCACGCACTTGTTCCACGCACTCGACGGCCCGCTTTTTCGTTATTCCGAAGGGGCCGCATCGTGCGACTATTGAGGAGAAATTCGGTTCTCTGGTGCCGTCAGCGTCAAAGGGTGTGACGAACGCGCCTGACTCTCCGCTGCGGAGGCTGGGTGAGAGGTCATAGGCAGGAGTGAGGGCTAGGGCGTGCCCGTCCCAGAATGCGGAGTGGTTGCGCATGTGATCGTCGAAGTTTGAGATAGCTGCATTGAATACAATACGGGTGAACATTGCTTGACCGGCATCGGCACCATGGCGATGAAGCACCGCGACGAGTTCTGGATAGGTGCCGTATTGTGAGAAAACACCGGTACCTCTTCCAATGATGGTGACCCCGGTCACCATCATTTTCCGGGTTTTTCCTTGGCGGTCAAAACGGCGCATCAGTAACACGTCCCTGCCCATAACGGACACCATGTGGGATTCCGGGACGTCAATTCCCGCGCGCTGGGCAAGATAAATGCTGGCTGCTTCACCGCCAACCACATTGAGGACATCCGTGGACGAGGAGAACTTAGCTACCCATGAACCGTTGGTGTCATTGACCAATGATTTTGGGCGTGCGCCTCCAATGGAGGTGCCGTGAACGAGTGCCCGTGCGAGCGCGCTGGGGAGTTCATCGCCACGTTCCACGATGTCTGCTGCATGAAGAAGATCATCGAGCGATGCGTGATCGATCCGCGGCACGTACACTTCTGGCGAGGCTTGGAAATCAATTCCGCCGATACGGTCTGATCCAGAGTTGAGGAGATAGTACTCGTCTGACAGGACTGACACATCGGCACTGGCGCCGCGTGCTGACGCTTCCTGATTGAGTAGTACCCGCATCCCCCAGGCATCTGGTGCACCATCCTTGATCGTCGAAGGCATTCCCACATGGGGCGCTGGCCTGAAGATTCGATTTTCCAGTGGCAATTCTGGGCCATACAAAGAGACCGCCATTGGATTGTTGAGGTATCGAGAGCCATAGGCGAAGCACAGGCCGTCGGGATCACGAATAAGGACTCCTGCAGGTGTGGGTGTCTCATCTCCGGGAAGCCACACCCATACATAGACGCTAGAAGTCACGGAACACCTCGCGGGCGGGTTGTGGTGCGCGTACACGCACGGGGAGCAGGGAAGCCGCCTGATCGTAGGAGGCTGCGAGCATCTCCAAGTTGTCACGGTTCCCCGTGCCTAGGAGGTCTACACCCACGGCTAGGGCCACCTCGAACACCTTCCCCACTGCTACCTGCGGTGTGCCACGTTCAATGGCCGTCACGGTGCGAGCGGACACACCCGCACGCACAGCGGCCTGCTCAGCCGTCCATTTCTTGGTTCCGCGAGCAAGGCGAACTTGCGTGCCGAGTATCTTCAGCACCGCGTGGGTGTCCTCGCCAACAATCATCAACCCTCCTTGAACTGTTTGTTGATTGTATCTTACAACAGTTTACTGTCAATCTACTGCCAGTAACGCGGATGTCAGATTCCACCATTCCAGCAGATGAGAGCCGAATGCTTCATTGACACAACCTAGATGTCACCACGATGATGACAGCGACACCGCGTCCATGCCCGCGTCCGGCAAACTCGTGTCACACCCCTGGTCTACAGTACAACCATGAAGCAAGAACAGATTCGCAGAACGCCTCGGGACACGGCAGGGGATGACCCGCCCCTGGACCCGGTGCCCGCTGTGGCCGTGCAGGATGTCACCTCAGGCCTCGATGCCGTCCTGGATGAGATTGATGCCGTATTGGAGACGAACGCCGAGGAGTTTGTCAGGAACTTTGTGCAAAAGGGTGGGCAGTGATGACAGACAACCGTGCCAGAAGGGCTGGGGATCATAGGGCTCTAGGTGCGAGGGCACTGGATGCCAGATCATCCTTCACCGAGTATTTGTCCGCCCACGCACCGGAGGCGATGCCGCTGCGTGACTCACGCGTTGCCACATCGTCGGTCCAGCACCTGACCGCTGAGGCCACCACCATCGTCGCCCTGCAATATGCTGACGGTGTAGTGATGGCAGGGGATAGGCGAGCCACCGCGGGGACCATGATTGCGTCGCGGGACATCGAAAAGGTGTTTCCGGCCGATGAGTACACCGCCATCGGAATCTCGGGCGCTGCGGGCATCGGCATGGAACTCGCTCGGCTCTACAGCGTGGAACTGGAGCATTACGAGAAGATTGAGGGCGTGCGGTTGTCACTCGATGGGAAGGCGAATCGCCTCGCCTCAATGCTTCGAGGGAATCTTCCCCTGGCAATGCAGGGCCTGGTTGCCGTTCCCATTCTGGCGGGATGGGATGCCCGACGAGAAACGGGGCGAATCTTCTCCTTTGACGCCACCGGCGGACGGTATGAGGAGCACGAACACCACGGCATTGGGTCTGGATCGCTCTTTGCCCGCGGAGCGCTCAAGAAGCTGTGGAAGGCTGGCCAACCAGGAGATCAGGCCGTTCACACTGCGGTGGAGGCATTGTTTGATGCCGCGGATGATGACTCGGCCACCGGCGGCCCGGATCCCATCCGGCGGTTGTGGCCCGTGGTGGCCACGGTGACCGCCGAAGGGTATGCCCGCGTCAGTGATGACGTGATTGCGGGAATTGTCAGCGACATTGCGAAGGCGAGGGGATGACTATGGCCATGCCGATGTACGTGAGCCCGGAACAGTTCATGAAGGACCGGGCCGATTACGCCCGCAAAGGCATTGCCCGGGGCAGGCCAGTCATCGTGATGTCCTACGCTGGCGGGATTGTGTTTGCCACGGAGAACCCGTCCCGGGCACTGCACAAGATTTCCGAGATCCATGATCGGATTGGCTTTGCCGCCGTGGGGAAGTACAACGAGTTTGAATCGTTGCGCGTTGCCGGAGTGCGCTATGCCGATCTGCGCGGGTATTCCTATGACCGCTCGGACGTGTCAGCACGAGGGTTGGCCAACGCCTACGCCCAAACACTGGGGGCCGAGTTCACCAACGGACCCAAGCCCCTGGAAGTGGAACTCGTGGTGGCCGAAGTGGGTCAGGATGACGCCGGTGACCAGATCTACCGCCTGTCCTATGACGGCTCCGTGACGGACGAACAAGGATTCGCCGTCATGGGCGGCGACGAGGACGCGGTCCGTACCAAGGTTGCCGCGGGTTGGCGGGAGGGGTTGTCCCTGGAGGAAGCGCTCGTGTTAACGCGGGACGTATTGGGAAGCGGTGCTCTGGAACTCGCCATCCTGGACCGCGCCAAGCCCGGCCGCACCTTCCGCCGGATTGACGAGTGAGGGACGGCGGATTGCGGCAGCCTTGCGGGTG